>JBEKEQ010000060.1:0-23832 GCA_050013735.1 Occallatibacter sp. | reverse complement strand
CGGGGCGAGGGAAGGCACAGGCGCAAGCCTATGCCCTGCAAGCGAATGCCCGAGTCCTTCGAATTTGGGTGAATTGGTGGACCTGGCCGGGATCGAACCGGCGACCTCTTCCATGCCATGGAAGCGCGCTCCCAGCTGCGCCACAGGCCCACTTTGGCGGGTGTCGAACTCTCTTATTGTCGCCGCTTGGATTCGATTCGTCAAACCCGTCAACGGTTGGCTGTGACAGCGGCTTCGCGCGAACTGCTTGAAGCGGCAGCCGAGAGCATCCGCAACGCGATGCGCCCGCGGCCCACTTCATCCCGTGCGTGACTTGCATCACACCCCCGTCCTGCCTGTTCCTTTGATAATCGTCTTGAATTCTCGAATTGGAGCTTTGCTTCATGTACAGGATCATGGAAGCCCGCAGCGTCGGCCTCAATATCAAGCAATTTGTGGTATCAGCGCCGCGCATCGCCCGCAAGCAGCAGCCCGGCCAGTTCCTGATTCTCCGCCTGCATGAAAACGGCGAGCGCATCCCGCTCACCATCAAGAGCTCAGACCCCGCGGCGGGCACGGTGACCATCGTTGTGCAGGCTGCCGGCAAAACCACCTCCCTGCTCAATTGCCTCGAAGCCGGCGACTCCATTCTCGATATTGTCGGCCCGTTGGGCCACCCCTCGGAGATCGCCAATTACGGCACCGCTGTGATTCTGGCCGGCAGCGTGGGCACGGCCATGGCGCTGCCCACGGCCAACGCCCTCAAGCAGGCCGGTAACCACGTCATCTTTATTGAAGGCGCCCGCTCGAAGGAGATGGTGGTCTTTGAAGACGAAGTCCGCTCCGCCAGCGATGAAGCCTGCATCATGACCGACGACGGCAGCTACGGCGAGCAGGGACTGGTTACTCAAAAACTCAACGAGCTGCTCGCGGCTGGGCGCAATCTCGATTTTGTCCTCGCCGTGGGCCCGGTGCCAATGATGCGTGCCGTCGCGCAGATTACCGCGCCCCTCGGCATCAAAACCATGGTCAGCCTCAACTCCATCATGGTGGATGGAACGGGAATGTGCGGCGGTTGCCGCGTTCTGCTTGGAGACAAGAGCAAATTCGCCTGCGTCGATGGCCCGGAGTTCGACGCCTCGCTGGTCAACTTCGAAGTGCTCATGCAGCGCAACGCCATGTATCGCGACAAGGAGTGCCAGTCACTCAAGTACTTCCAGGAGCACAAGGAAGAGGAACTGGCCGAGCTTCGCGCAAGCTTGGCCGCAAAAGAGAAAGAAGTGGCCGATCTTCGCGAAGAATTGGCCGAAGAGGGCGCGCTTCATGCCTGAAAAGAACGCCGTTCCCCTGAAAGACCGCATGAAGATCACACGCATCCCCATGCCGGAGCTCGACCCCGCCATTCGCAGGCGCAACTTCGCTGAGGTGAACCTGGGCCTGGCCGACTCCGACGCATTGACTGAGGCCACGCGCTGCATTGCCTGCGCCAGGCCGGGCTGCGTTGTCGATTGTCCCGTGGGAGTAAAGATTAAAGAGGTTGTGGCGTTGATCTACGCGGGCGATTACCTTGCCGCGGCGGCCAAGCTGCGCGAAGACAATGCGCTCGCAGCCATTACCGGCCGCGTGTGCCCGCAGGAGAACCAATGCGAAGGCGGATGCGTGCTGGGCAAAAAGGGCGCCCCGGTGGCCATCGGCAACCTGGAACGCTTTGTCGCCGATTATGAGCGCGCCAGCGGCCAGCTTGGATTGCCCTCGAACGCCCCGGCTACAGGCAAAAGCGTGGCCATCGTGGGCAGCGGTCCCGCGGGCCTGAGCGCCGCCGGAGACCTGGTGCAAAAGGGTCATCGGGTGCGTGTTTTCGAGGCTCTGCACGAGCTCGGGGGCGTCCTCGTTTACGGCATTCCCGAGTTTCGCCTGCCCAAGTCCATCGTCAAAACCGAAGTCGACAATCTGCGCCGCATGGGCGTCGAATTTGAAACCAATGTCGTCGTCGGCAAAAGCGTGACCATCGACGAGCTGATGCGCGACGAACATTACAACGCGGTCTTCGTCGCTACCGGCGCTGGCCTGCCGCGCTTCCTTGGCGTTCCCGGCGAGCACCTCAATGGTGTCTATTCAGCCAATGAGTTCCTTACACGCGTCAACCTGATGCGCGCCTATCAGGTTTCCGAATACGATGCGCCGGTCTACGACTGCCGCGAACGCGACGTGATTGTAGTGGGCGGCGGCAACACTGCAATGGACGCCGTGCGCACCGCGCGCCGCCTGGGCGCACGAACCGCAACCCTGGTCTACCGCCGCTCTGAAGCGGAGATGCCGGCCCGGGCTGAAGAGGTGAAGCACGCCCGCGAGGAAGGAATCGAGTTCCGCATGTTGACCGACCCCATCGCCTTCCTCGGCGATGAAAAAGGCTGGCTCACCCAGGCCCGCTGCATGAGGATGGAGCTTGGCGCACCCGACGCCAGCGGCCGCCGCTCGCCAGTCGCCATCAAGGGCTCTGAATTCATTCTGCCCGCCAGCGTGGCCATCATCGGCGTCGGCACCACGGCCAATCCCCTCGTCCAGAGCAGCACTCCCGATCTCGCCACCACTCCGCGCAACTATATCGTCGCCGATCCTAAAACCATGCGCACATCCAAGCCCGGCGTCTTTGCCGGCGGCGACATCGTCACTGGCGGCGCCACGGTCATCCTGGCCATGGGCGCCGGCCGCAAAGCCGCCGCTTCTATCCATGACTACCTCACCACTGGCGAGTGGTAAGAACATGGAATGAGTAACAAAGAACGGGAAGCAGACAAAGCTATTGGCATAGGCTGAGGACAGAGATGATTCCCGTTGGCTATTTAGCAAAGCGCAACTGCAAGAAGCCGGAAGTGTTTCAGATGCCACTCGTGGAAGATATCTATTCCGTTAGCAGTTGCGTCAATGATGATTTTGCAAGCTACATCGATTATTGGAAACACAACGGCTACTGGCTACTTGACTCGCCAGAAATCATTCGAGCCGTAGCGCGGGAAAATTCGATCGACATTCGCGGAACAATGCTGTTTTATTATGAAGCGCATGAAATGGAGTTTGCCGAAGAAGGCTGGCGAGCATTCTCTCCCGAGCCCTCGCTCCCGACGAATATCGTTCCGCCATCTGAGAAAAGACTGGAAGGTTTCGACGTAGTTACCTTTTATGCGGGCAACGCGCCAGAATGTTCTCCGCTCTCATGCAATGGCTTAGCTCAGGAGCTTCCCACAAACTCCCATTGTCTCTTTGATTCCTTCAACGAGGCCGAAACAAGTCTAAGTTCCGGAAAGTTCACTGGGTGTGAGCCGGGGCCTTATCGCATCTTTGCGGTCTACTCAGTTGATTGGCCCTGACCTTTGATCCCTGCTTTAAAAAGTATAAAAGCCAGCCTCTACAATTACACGATAACAGTGTACACTATTATCGTATGAAAAACATCACCTTGAGCGCCGACGAGGACCTGATCGAGCGGGCGCGCCTGATTGCGCGCGGGCAGCGCAGAACGCTGAATGAGGCATTCCGTGAATGGCTGGCGCAGTTTTCTCAGAGCGCGGGAGATGCCCAGAGCTTCGATGCGCTGATGAGCCGCCTCCAACACGTCGATGCGGGCCGGCGCTTCAGCAGGGACGAATTGAATGAGCGATAGATTTTTTCTGGATACAAATATCTTCGTTTATTCCTTTGATCAACGTGCTGACGCGAAAGCTCAGACAGCTACGCAGCTCATCCGCCAGGCGCTGACAACCCAAAAGGGCGTCATCAGCTTTCAGGTCGTGCAAGAGTTTTTTAATGTGGCCCTCAGGCGTTTCTCCCAACCGATGAAGGCGTCGGACGCCGAGCAATATCTGAGCACGGTCTTCCGCCCATTGCTCAGTGTGCATTCATCCCAGGCGTTGTATGCGGAGGCATTGCAACTGCACGCCCGAAGCGGAGTTTCGTGGTATGACGCATTGATCCTCTCGGCTGCCATCCAGGCGCGGTGCGATCTGCTTTTTACCGAGGATCTTCAGCACGGCCAGCGCTTCGGAGCTCTCCAGATCAGGAACCCATTCATCTGATCCCTGTTTCCCGCTCCCTATTCCCTGACCCCTGTTTCAAAAAAATGGGCGGCAAGGTTTTATCCCTGCCGCCGCCCGTCCCTGGGTTGTCTTGAAGGTACTGCAATGGTGCGAAATTCTTTGTTCAAATCCCGGGTTGCTCAATGCCGGTCACT
The DNA here is from genome assembly GCA_050013735.1 of Occallatibacter sp. Classification (GTDB taxonomy): domain Bacteria; phylum Acidobacteriota; class Terriglobia; order Terriglobales; family Acidobacteriaceae; genus Telmatobacter. The sequence continues at coordinate 19,625 of JBEKEQ010000060.1, read as the reverse complement.
GACCACTGAAAACTGATCACTGACCACTGCGTTACTGCAATAGCTTGGTCACTTCCTGTTGCACACTGTTAGCCTGGGCTAATGCCGCGATGCCGGTCTGGCTTAAAATCTCAAACTTCGACATATTCGAGGTCGCCGACGCATAATCGGTGGCTTGCACGGCGTTCTGTGCTGAGACCACGTTCTCCTGCTGGGTGCTCATCACCTGGCTGATCGAGTTCAGCGTGTTGATTTGCGCGCCGATGTACCCGTCTTGCGCCGCCACGTCGCTGATAGCGATATTCAGATCGTTCAGCGCAGCCTGGGCATTGGTCTGGTTTACCAGGTCAGTGTTTTTCAACGATACGCCCGCGGCATCGGTGTAAGTGATGGTGGCGATCCCGCCAGTCGAGCTTGTGTCTGTGGTGAACCCCGTATTCGCGGTCCCGCCGTATGTCGTGGGTCCCGTACCCACCGCCGTAGACTGGTCCGTAATGCCGCCAGTCGATGAAATCCCGATGCTGTAATAGTCCTCGGCAGTTGTAACCGGAGTTGCGGCGCCGTAGATCACTGTTCCCGTAGGCATGGTTTGATCGCCATTCCCGGCAGCGGGTGTGTAGCTCAGGGTCAACGCGGAGTTCGACGAAGTGAAAACGATGTCCTTATTCGTCTGGCTGTAGGTCGCCGTCACTCCGTAGTCGCCGGAATCGATGGTCTTGGCCAGGTCCTGCAGTGTATCCGTGGAACCGGTGCCGCCCAGGGTCACGGTGGTTGCGCCAATCTTGAGCGTGCCATTCAAAACATCCGTTACCGACTCGCCTGAGCCGCCCAAAGTGAGCGTGCCTATGGTGCTGGCGCTTGCGCTGTCGGTGGCGGGCAATCCGGCCATGGTAACGGTTGAGGGAGTCACGGCCGGGGTCGAAGAAGAAGGAACGTTTGCCCCGACACCTGCGACCAGGCCGGTTTGGTGCACCGGATCAACAGCCGTCGTGGTGATTGTCAACACGTTATTTAGGACTCCGGCCGTGACCCCCGCGTTGGTATCGGTTACGCTGGCCCAATTGTTGATGGTTTTGGCCAGATCAGTAAGATTGTCTGTCGTTCCCGGCGTGCCTAAATTAAAAACCGTGGCGAGGCCGTCTACCCCGGTCAGTGTAAGAGTGCCGCCAGTCAGAAAATCCGTGCTGCTGCTCAGCGTAAACGTGCCCACCGTGGTTCCGATCACCGAGCCCACGGCCGGCGCGTCATTCACAGTCGCCGGCTTTGCAGGATCGCCGCCAATCGCATCGTCCAAAGTCAGTTTGGTGTCGGTCAAATTCGTGCCGCTCACGCCGGCTGTGGAGCTGGCGGAAAGAAAGGTGAGCGTGTTGCCGCTGACAGAGGCGGTGATGCCGTAGCCGCCGGCATTGATGGTGGCCGCCAGGTTGTCGATGTTATCGGTGGAGTCCGCTTGTCCCAGGGTGATGGTGTGACTTGTGCCGTCGGACCCCGTGACGTTCAATGTGCCAGCCAGCGGATCCTGCGGAGTGCCGAGCACGGTCAGAGCCCCAATTTCGCCCGCGTTGACTCCCGTTCCCACGCCGGTGCCGGAAATAATGATGCCGGTATCGGAGCCGCTTCCGCCGCCATAAAGAGCGGCCGCGGCCGTGGCTGTTGCGCCGCTTCCCGCCTGCGCCGCCGTCCCGAACGTCGCGGTCAGGCCGAGACCCGCGTTGTTGATCGCGCTCATCAAGCCCTGCACCGTGTTGTCATAGCTGGTGCCGGAGCCAACACTCACCTGTGCCGTCGAGGGAGTCACCGCGCCGTTCGCCCCCGTCTTCAGATAGGTCACCTGGATCGAGGTGCTGCCCGAGGAGTTGAGGTTGTCGCCCAGAGCCGCATTCGTGCCGTCGTTCGACAAATCGATGAATACGTTGGTGCCGTTCTGGCCCGTCCCGTCGCCGTAGGCCATTTCGCCTCCGGTGTCGCCCACGCTGGCCGCATCCAGCGCGCGAATATTCAAATCGTCCAGCGACGATCCTGCCGATGAGGAATCGCCTGTGTAGATGGCTATCTCGCCTGCGCCAAAAACCTGCTCCTGGTTATAGGTCGTAGTCGATCCAATGTTGTTCACCTCGGCCAGAATCGATTGGTACTCTTGATTCGCCGCCGACTCCTGCGTGCTGTTTAGGGTGCCGTTCGAGGCTTCCGTGGCCAGCGTAACTGCGCGGTTCAGCAAGCTCGTCACTTGCGAAAGAGCGCCATCGGCCACCTGCAATAAGCCCACTCCCTCGGTCGCGTTGGTCTCTGACTGGGTAAGGGCGGTCGAGTTGGCCTCAAGGCCATTCACCAGCGAAAGGCCCGCGGCGTCGTCCGCGCCGCTGTTGATGCGCGAACCGGAGGACAACTGCTGCAGAACCGTCTGCAAGCTGCTGTTGGTGTTGTTCAGGTTGTTCTCTGCGTAAATCGCTGACAGGTTGTTCAAAACACCGAGGGCCATGGGACCAGCTCCTTCTTGAATGCGCTTTATGGCGCTGTTGCCCGCGGTGCTTCTTCATCCGCCAGGCCCTCCGGACTTTCCGGAGGAGCGCTTTTGCATCCACCCACTTCATCGGTGCCTCGCCAAATAACTTTAGTCATATTCTTTTGGATCGTTGCGGCGCACAGCTGTCGAACTCCGAATCAACCTGTCCCAGCTTCGTTCAACGCCTGTCCCAATGCGCTCCAATCGCTGTCCGAATTCACTTCAATGACTGTCCTATCGCGCTCCAGCAGTTTGTCCCGCTCCGAGTCAGATGCTCTTTTTCGCCACCGTTCACCAGCCAAAGCCCGCGCGCCCTATCCATCGAGCGGCCCGGGGTCCCCAGCGACAGGTCTTCGTCACTGGGGTGGGTGCTCGATGGGTGGGAAACCACAAACCTCCACTAGCCGAATTCGGGGAGCTTTTACTTCCTTTCAGACCCCTGGTCAAGCGCCCGCAATTCCAAAAGTCGCTCCACCCATAGAACTCCAAATCTCTTGACGCGCAAAAAAACGGCGGCAAGAGGGATCACCCCCTGCCGCCACCGGTTTTACGAACAACCGCAGTTGCTCTCTGCCTGATACATCTCGATTGATGTTTCTCTTACTGCTGGCCCCCTACCCCAGGCGTCCCCGGAGCCGGAGCCCCATAGGGCCCTTCCTGCTCCAGGCTCCCTTGCGGACCCGGTGCCTGCGCAGGCGCACCCTGCGGCGGAGGAAGCGGCTGGCCATGAAATTGGCCGCCCTGTCCTCCCGGCTTCCAACCACCCTGCCCGTCGCGCCCATCGCGGCCCCAGCCGCCGCGCTCCTGCCCATGGTGCTCGCGGTCGGCCTGCAACTGCTTCCACTGCTCGGGCGTCAGCTTGCTGCGAATCGCCAGCAGGTAGCGGGCATTCGCCTTTTCCAATTCGGCCCTGGCCTGCGCCACCCTATCGATCTGCGCCAAAATCCGGCTTTCATTGGGAGGATCGTCGCGCATCAGCGGCTCCATCGCCAGTTCCGCCTTCTCCAGACTGCCGCGCAGATCGATCAACTTTTCCCTGTGCTCCAGCAGAATGCCGTCAAACGCCTTCTTCTGATCATCGGTAAGCTTCAACCGCTCTACGATCCTGGGGTTGTTCCACCAGCGGCCGTGATCGCCCTGTGCCCCGAATGCCCGCTCCATTGGCGGCCGATGTTCCCCAAATCCTGGCCCAGCTCCCGGCCCGTCGGCCGGTCCCTGCGCCAGCACCGATCCCGCCATGCATAACCCGGCAATCGCCAAACCTAACCGCACTGCAATCCTCACACTCATCGCCATCTCCTGTTGTTCTTATGCCCTTGGGGCAATCCTTTTTTACTGTCTTCCTTTTAGCGCGTCTCGTCGTCTGCCGCCAGTTGAGCCAACGGCTCCATGGCGCTTGGAATCTGGCGCGATACATCACTGTCTACCTCGGCCAGCAAAGCCTCATCCGGTTCAGTGGCCTCCGCCTTCTGCTCGACGAGGCGCCTCTTCAGCTCGGCTGCGCGCTGCTCGGCCGCAATCCGCGCCTGCTCGTGGCTGTGATGCCGTTCGAATAACCCGCCGCTCACGCTACCAACCACCAGTGCGCATCCCAGCGCCCACCCAGCCGCCACCCGCCAACTGCGCCGCCGTACCGGATTTACCGCCGTCCGTTCCCGGCTGTATTCCGCTTCGCTCCAGGCGTGAATGCTCAACCGGAAGTTGACCAGCGCTTCTCTTAGCTCGGGTTCCATCGCTTCAGGCTCGGCCAGCTCACTCGTTCCGGCCAAATCCTTCAACTCGCCTGGCTTGTTGCCAGACTTTTTTATGAATCTCATCGTGTCCCTCCAAGCTGAGCACGAACTCTTCCCACAGCCCTCGACAGGTGCGCTTTCACTGTGCCCTCGCTCAATCCCGTAGCCTGCGCAATCTCGCTCAATTCCCGCTCTTCCACAAACCGCAGCAAAAAAACCGTCCGCTGCCTCTCGCTCAGCTCTTTCACCGTCTCCCACACCCGCGCCACCTGCTCCCGCGCCAGCAACCGCTGTTCCGCTGAGCGCTCGCCGCTCGGCAGCCATTCGCTTGCTTCGTCCAAGTCCACTGAGTTGGTGCGCGTCGTCCGCCAGAACTGCAATCGCCGATTGCGCCAGTGGTCCTTTTGCAGGTTGATCGCGATGCGCATCAGCCACGTCATCGCGCTCGAATCCCCGCGGAAGCTGCCCCAGTTCCGGTGCGCTTTCAGGAAACACTCCTGGGTCAGCGTCTCCGCCAGGTCCACGTCGCGCGTGGACGAGAGCAGAAACCGGAAAATTTGCGGACGATGACTCGCAACGACGCGCGAAAACTCTTGAGCGGCAATCTCCTCCGCCGTGGCCATGGTCATCGCTTCCAACGCTGTGCCGGCTGCCATCACTCTGGTAGACGCCCGCATAGAGCGCAAGTTTACAACCGCAGGCGCAATTCTCATCGCATTAATTCCTCACCGGAACCAGAGCCGGCTCTTTGCGTCACACACGTTCCGGCAAATCTTTGACGAGACTGCACGCACACGCGTTGACGTCGAGTACGGAGAGTTGTTCAAGCAGCCAGTGACGCTCTCGTCTCGCTGCTAGACTAGGATGGGCGAATGCCCGCCGCGTCATCGGCTCACACAAGGAAGTCCACTATGCTCCTCGCCACTCTCCGCGATCAGGTTCTCCACGCAAACCAGGAGATCGCCCGCCGCGGCCTCGCCCCGCACACCTTTGGCAATGCCAGCGGAATCGATCGTTCCGGCCCCGATCCGTTGGTGGTGATCAAGCCCAGCGGCGTGGACTACGCTTCGCTCACCTCCGCCGACCTGGTGGTGACTAACCTCGACGGCAAAATCGTCGAAGGCTCCCTGCGACCCTCCAGCGATTTGGACACGCACACACTTCTCTATCGCGAATTCCCACAAATCGGCGGCATCGTCCACACCCACTCCGAGTTCGCCACATCATGGGCGCAGGCCGGCCGCGCCATTCCCTGCCTCGGTACCACCCACGCCGACTACTTCCACGGCCCTGTTCCGGTCACCGAACCCCTTACCGCTGAAGAGGTTGCCGAGGCCTACGTTCGAGCCACCGGCGCAGTCATCGTCCGCCGCTTCCGTTCCCAGAATCTCGACCCCGTCGCTGTTCCCGGCGTCCTGGTGGCCGGCCACGCCCCATTTGCCTGGGGCAAAACACCCGCCGAGGCCGTAGAGCATGCCGATGTCCTGGAATACATCGCTCGCCTGGCCTTCCGCAGCGTCCTCCTTGGAGCGTCCGATTCCGGAATCCCGGTGTACGTTTCTGAACACCACTACCTGCGCAAACACGGTCCCAAAGCTACCTACGGACAGCTTTGACGGCCGGACCTTAGTGTTCCGCGGATTTATCAAAAATGCTGAATTCAAGATTAGTTGGGCCGATATTTCCCGACCTAGCGCAATAACTCACGCATCTTCAATCAGTTACCTATTTCCATAGATCAATCCCTTTACCAGTAGGCTGTCTACCATTTCCTGCATTGATTCTGGGATTCTTAGCCTAATCCGGTTGACGATTTATGGAACACGGCGTCACTATCTCGCGTATTCTCAATCGATTGCCGCATCCCACTTAGGTAACCTAACTTTGGTTCCCTGGTGGCAAGCAACGTGCAACAAATGATGTAGAAGCTGATTCAGTCCGGGTAAGCGTCCCCAATGGAAACAAGCCTCTTCAACCGCTTGCAGGCGACCATGCTGGCCATAGCCACGGCTGGTCTGTTCGTGCTCGCGCTGTTGAATTACCTTCAGGAGCGGAATTTCCAGCAACCGGACGATGGCGTCTGGTGGCGCGAGGCCCCAAGCGGAGGGGGCCTCGAAGCTGCTCGCGTGCTGCCTGACAGCCCCGGACAGCGCGCCGGTATTCAGGCGCACGACCTGCTCACTGGCGCCCAGGTGCTGCCCGACACTACAGCCCAGCGCACCGAGTTGCCGCCGCAGGAACTGCTCAACAGCGTCAATCCGCTACAGGGCAACCTGCACGAGCGGCCAGCGATCGAGCGGAATGAGCTGGCCCCCAAAGCCAGTTATGCCCCGATTCAGCGAGTCGCCGACCTGGAGCGTGTTCTCTACCGAACCGGCGTCTATGGCAAGGCTGGCTATGCCATCACCCGCGGCGGCATTCCGCTGGAGACGGTCGTTATCCCCGAGCCGCTCGATCGCGGACTGCCCCTCGGCCTGCGCGTCATCGGCCTCATCTACCTGGCCATCGGCATCTACGTCCTGTTTCGCCGCTGGACGGCTCCGCGTGCCACTCACTTCTATCTGTTCTGCCTGGTTTCCTTCGCCCTCTACTCACTCAAGTTCACTGGCCGGCTAAACACGCTGGATTGGTCTGTCTTCTGGTGCAATGTGCTGGCTGAGTCACTGCAGCCGGCGCTTTTCCTCCACTTCGCGCTCAGCTTCCCTGAAGAGCGGCTCAAGAGTGTCCGCCGCCGCTGGCTGTTGCCGCTGGTTTACGCACCCGGCGCCGCCCTCCTCGGCCTTTGGATCTGGGCCATTGAAACACGTGAGGCCACCGGGCAACTCCTACATCGGCTCAACCAGACTTCTACCGGATACGACGCGGTCTTTTACGTGTTCGCGGCCACGCTGTTCGTCTTCAGTTACCGCCGCGCCAACACGCCGCTCCAGCGCCAACAGTTGAAGTGGCTCACCCGCGGCGCATGGCTGGCCGTTGGGCCATTCACGCTGTTCTACGCGATTCCTTTTCTGCTCGACCTGCACGTGCCCAGCCTGCTCACGAACCTGGCCGGACTCTCCATCGTCTTCCTGCCTCTTACCTTTAGCTGGGCCATCGTCCGCTACCGCTTGATGGACACCGACCTGATCTTCAAGCGCGTCCTGGCCTATACGCTGGCCACCGCCCTGTTGGCGGGTGCTTATTTCGGTGTCATCGCGCTGGTCACCCTGATAGTTCACACACGCTTGGCTGAAAGCGTGCGCGAGTGGGGCCTGGTGCTCTCCATTATGGTTGTGGCTGCCATCCTTGACCCCCTCAAGCGCAGAATTCAGGGTTGGGTCGACAAGGCCTTTGACCGCCAACGCTACGACTACCGCAAGGCATTGGTGGAGTTCGGCCGCGACCTCAACTCCGAGACCAATCTCGAAACCCTGCTCCAATCCATCGTCGAGCGTTTGCCCAGCACGCTCCTGGTGGCCCGCGTCGCGGTCTTCCTGGCCGAAGATTCAGGCCGACTGCGCCTGGCCGCCTCCCACGGGCTGCCCGCTGAAGCGAGCGCCGCGCAAGACAGGCGCGGGCCCGGCTCGCTCGATCTCAGCTTTCTCAACTTCGATCAGGCCACTGACCACTCCCACATCTTCCTTGAAAACGCTCAAGCCGCCCTGCATCTTCCCCTGGACCAGCAGCGCACCGCCGCGCTGCTCGACCTTAACTACTATCTCCCCTGTCGCGTGGCCCAGTCTCCCGGCGGAGTGCCTGTCGGCGCGGATGGGCCGGCATCCACGCGCACGATTGCGGTTATCGGCCTGGGCCGCACCATCGGCGGCGACTTCCTCTCCAGTGAGGACGTTGAGTTGCTCGAATCCCTGGCCAGCTACATCGGCATCGCCCTCCAGAACGCCAGCCTCTACGCCCGGCTGGAAGAGAAGATCGGCGAATTCGAGCGGCTCAAGGAGTTCAACGAAAACATCGTCGAATCCATCAACGTTGGAATCCTGGCCCTCGACCTCGACGACCGCATCGAAAGCTGGAATGCGCAGATGGAGGCAATGTATGCCCTCAGCCGCGCCGAGGCCATCGGCCAGCCGTTTCGTACGGTCTTCCCTTTGGAATTCATTGAAGCGCTTGACAACTTCCGCAACGAACAAGGCGTCCATCACCTCTACAAGTTTCGCCTCATCACCCGCGCCGGCGAGCAGCGCACCGTCAACATCGCCATCGCCCCCCTGCTCTCGCGCGATTTTGTTTCCGTGGGCCGCATCATCCTGGTCGACGACATCACCGAGCGCACTTCGCTTGAAAACCAGCTCGCCCAGGCAGACAAGCTCAGCTCCATCGGCTTGCTGGCCGCCGGCGTCGCCCATGAAATCAACACCCCCCTGGCCGTCATTTCCTCCTACGCGCAGATGCTCGCCAAGCAACTGCGCGGCGATGCGCGCCTGGGAACCTTGCTCGATAAAATTACCCAGCAAAGCTTCCGCGCCTCTGAAATCGCCAACGGCCTGCTCAATTTCTCCCGCACCTCAACCACGGAATTCCGCGAAACCGACCTCAACCAGGTCATTCGCGACACGCTTTCCCTGCTCGAGCACCAGTTCAAGACCGCGCAGATCGCCGTCGATCTCGACCTGGCCGGAGACCTGCCCCCCATTCACGGCAATCCCGGCAAGCTGCAGCAGGTCTTTCTCAACCTTCTGTTGAACGCCAAGGAAGCCATGCCCACCGGCGGCCATTTGCGCGTAGCCACGCTGGCAAACGGCCATGTCGAAGCGCATGTAGCCGACTCCGGTTCCGGCATTGCTCCAGAACATCTCAAGCGCATCTACGATCCCTTCTTCACCACCAAGACCGTTCTCCGGCCCGGCGACAGGCGCGGCACCGGATTGGGCCTTTCTGTCTCCTACGGAATCATCCAGGAACACGCCGGCAAAATCCATGTCGAGAGCGCCATCGGCGCCGGCACTACTTTTCATCTCGAGTTTCCTCTATTAAGGAAGTCAGTACATGCCTGAGGTCGAACTGCCTTTGAATCTGCCCGTCTCCGCGCCTGCCGCCAATGGCAACTCCGCCGGCTCCGGCCCCGCGGCCAGCATCCTCGTGATCGACGACGAAGCAGCCATCCGCGAATCGCTTGAAGAGCTGCTCGCGCTCGAGGGCTATGCCGTCAAAACTGCCGTCGACGGCGAAGACGGGTTGCGCGTTCTGGATCTCGAGACCTTCGACCTTGTGCTGCTCGACCTTGCCCTCCCCGGCAAGAGCGGCCTGGAACTGCTGCCCGTCATCAAGGATCGCCATCCTGAGTTGCCGGTCATCATGATCACCGCCTACGGCAACGTCAACAATGCTGTCGAATCCATTCGCGCCGGCGCGGAAAACTTTGTTCAGAAGCCCTGGGACAACGAGAAACTGCTGGCCGACATCCGTTCCGCCGTCGCCCGCCATCGCGCTGAAGAAGAGAATGTGCAACTCAAACGCACGCTCAAGCAGCGCTACAACTTCTCCAATATCGTGGGCAAGAGCGAGTCCATGCTCAAGGTCTTCGACCTCGTCGCCCAGGTTGCGCCAAGCCGCTCCACGGTCTTGATTCAAGGCGAAAGCGGCACTGGCAAGGAGCTCATCGCCAAGGCCATCCACGCCAACTCTCCCCGCCGCGACAAGCCTTTTGTCCCCATCAACACCGGCGCCATGCCCTCTGAGCTGCTTGAATCCACGCTCTTCGGCCACGTCAAGGGCGCATTCACCTCCGCCGTCGCATCAAAGAAGGGCCTTTTTGAAGTAGCCAACGGGGGCACGCTGTTCCTCGACGAAATCGTCACCATGGGCATGGATACTCAGGCCAAAATCCTGCGCGTGCTGCAAGACCGCCGCTTCATGCATCTGGGCGGAATCCAGGAAATCCAGGTGGACGTGCGCATCATCGCCGCCACCAACATCGACCTCCGCCAGGCCGTGCGCGACGGCCACTTCCGCGAGGACCTTTTCTACCGCCTCAACGTCATCACCGTCGATCTGCCGCCCCTGCGCGCCCGCCGCGAAGACATTCCCCTGCTCGTCCAGCACTTCCTTGATTTTTACGCCCGGGAAAACGACATGCCTCCGCGCAAGCTCACCGCCGATGCACTGCGCGCCCTGGTGGATTACAGCTGGCCGGGCAACGTGCGCGAGCTTGAAAACTCCATCGAGCGCGGCGTCGTGCTCTCCAACGGTCCCGTCATCGGCTCCGACCTGCTGCCCGGCCACATTACCGGCCGCAGCTTTCAGGACGCGCTCCTCGAGCACAATCCCAACGCCTCGCTCTTTGACATCCTCGAAGACATCGAGCGCCGCATCATCATCGAAAAACTCGAGCGCTGCAACGGCAACCAGACCGACGCAGCAGAGCAATTCCACATCCCCCTCTCGACCCTCAACCAGAAAATCAAGCGCCTCAATATCGAAATTCGCAAAAAAGGCCGCGAGTAAGTTCCCTCTGGCAAGACCGGATGCGCAATGGGTATTGGCCCGTCAAAGGAACCTCGCATAGGCCCTTAACGCCGGCAGGCACGTCGCCCGCGCCGCAGGCGCAGCGGTTATTAGCCCAGCGCTTCAGCGTGGGGAAAGCGAAGTAAAGAATTGATTTGGAGTCCCGGAGGGACGGCGCTCTTGCTCCGCGTCCATCTACAGTTTTCCGCGAGAAAAGTGGAAAGCGCCATCCGGGCGCCGCCTCACAAATCTGGCAAGACCAACGCTGTCCCTGTTCCCTGGTCCCTATTCTCTGGTCCCTGCCTCTACCCACCTCTCCAGAAACCCCTTCAACTCCCCCGGCGGCCTTAACCAAACCTGTGCATCCGTCTGGCGCTTCTCACGCCGCACCAGCACGCTCAACCCACGCGAACCCAGCTCATTCACCGCCCGAAACGCCGCCTCATCAGTGAAATCATCGCCTAAATACGCCACCGGCCCAGCCCCCCCGGCTTCCGCAACAATCGCTTTTACAGCGCCGCCCTTATCACGCCCTACGCGCAGCTCAAGCCCAGCCTCGAAGACCTGCAGCCCAAGCCCATCCATCCGCGCCAGCGGTTCAAACAGAGCCCGCGTCCGGCGCTCGATCACCTTTGCCTTGCGCGCCGAAACCCCGCGCCAGTGCATCACCACCGCATTAGCCTTGTCCTCGAAAAGTCCGCCCAGGCTGTCGCGCCTCAATTGCTCTCGCAGCTCCTCGAGCTTCTGCTCCGTCGCCGCCGGCGCCCGTTCCAGCTCCCGACGCCCATCCGGGTAAAGCCGCTCTGCCCCATGCAGCCCCCAAACCTCCAGCGCCGGATCTAAACCCAGAAGTGAAGATATCTCCCCCGCCGGCCGCCCCGTAACCACCGCCAGTCGCGTCCGTCCCTGCCGCTGAATGCGCGCCAGCAGTTCCCGAACGCCAGCCCACGGCCGCGCCGTGAACCGATTCACGCGGAACGGCGCCAGCGTCCCGTCGTAATCCAACAGCAACAGTGGGCGCACCTGCTCCGCGAACCCGCCAAAAAATGCCTCCAGCTTTTCTGCTGCCTCAGGAGTCAAAGTCTGCCCGCCTTCCCTGCCAGTCTATCGTCCACCGCGCCCGGCTCCCCATCCCGCCCCCACTCCGTTGTCTCCACGCCTCGTCTCATGCGCTATCCTGTCGAGGAGAGTGGAGCCGCTTCTTCCCACCCAAGGCCGGCAAGCGAATGGCGATAGACAAAATCGATAGAACCGCCAAAGAAATCGTGCTCACCGTGCAGGATTACTCCCTGTTCTCCTGGCGCGCTGTCATGAATCTCTTCAGCCGTCCTCGCTACTGGCCGGAGTTCCTCATTCAGGCGGACATCATCGGCGTCGGCTCCACTTCCATCGTTTTCCTCTCCGGCTTCTTCACCGGCGCCGTGCTGGCCCTGCAATCCGCGGCCACGCTCGCCGCTTTCGGCGCCAACGGCCTCACCGGCCGCTTCGTCTCGCTCACCATGATTCGCGAATTGGGCCCTGTGCTCACCGGCGTCATGGTCTCCGGCCGCAACGCCTCTTCAATGGCCAGCGAACTCGGGTCCATGGTGGTAACCGAGCAGATTGACGCCATGCGCGCCCTGGGCGTTGACCCCATGCGCAAGCTGGTCACCCCGCGCCTCTCTTCCTGCACCGTCATGCTCCTCTTTCTCACCATCATCGCCGACGCCTTCGGCATTCTCGGCGGCGGCGTAGTCACCATGTTCCTCAACCATCAGGATGGCCTCCAGTACTTTTCCACCGCCTGGGAGGCTCTTCGCTATCCCGATATCGTGCAGGGCCTGGTCAAGCCACTCTTCTCCGGCTTCATCATCTCCTCCATCGGCTGCTTCTACGGCATGAGAACCACCGGTGGAACTGAAGGCGTTGGCCGCTCCACCATTCAGGCCGTGGTCACCGCATCGGTGCTCATCATCGTCGTCGACACCCTCCTCACCCAGATTTTGCTCAACCTCTTCGCCTGATGACCGAAACCCTCGCTTCCGTCCAGCCCGATCCCGGCCCAGCCAGCCACGGCCCGGCTCCGCCAGCGTCCGTCGGTCCCGTGGTGGAATTTCGCAACGTCTCCATCGCCTTCGATGGCCCGCCGGTCCTTGACGATGTCAGCTTCTCCGTGGGGCCGGATGAAACCCGCATCCTGCTCGGGCCCGCAGGCGTGGGCAAAAGCGTCCTCCTCAAGTTGACCAATGGCCTTGTCCCACCCGACCAGGGCAGCATCCGCCTCTTCGGCCGCGAGATCTCAAACATGTGCGAAAAGGATCTTTTCGCTCTGCGCGCGCGCACCGGCATGGTCTTTCAAGAGGGCGCGCTCTTCGATTCGCTCACCGTCCGCGACAACGTGGCCTACCAGTTGATCGCAGAGGGTGTTCCCGACGACGTAATCGACAAACGCGTTCTTGAAGCGCTCTGCTTCGTACAGCTTCAGCAGACCTTTGCCCAATATCCCGCAGATCTGTCCGGCGGAATGCGCCGGCGCGTGGCCATCGCCCGCGCCCTCATCCACCAGCCTGAGCTGATACTCTACGACTCGCCCACCGGCGGCCTAGATCCCCTCACCTCCACCACCATCATCGAACTGGTCATGAAGCAGCGCGACGTCTATCGCACGCCTTCCATCCTCGTCACCCACCGCCTGCAAGACGCCTTTACCCTCTGCACTCACCACTTCGACACCGAACAAAACTGCATGGTCCTGCTCCCCAAGGGCCACTCCGACCCCAACACCACTTTCCTCATGCTCGAAGAAGGCCGCCTCATCTTCGACGGCTCAATTCACGAGCTGGTCCACAGCGACAACAAATTCGTCCGCGAGTTCCTGGAATAAAGCGTGAATCTGGAATAGCCACTCTGTCCGAGCTCCATCTTTCCTGCATCTGACTTATAGATACACCGCATGCAGACCTAATAAGGATTAGGAATGGGCAGGTCACAGTGGCGATATTTCGTTTTCCTGGCGCTGGCGCTTATGATCTCATGGAGCGGCCGGGCAGCCGCGTATTCCCTCATGACTCACGAACAGCTTATCGACCTCACGTGGCAGGATTCCATCGTTCCGCTGCTGCTCAGCCGTTATCCCAACCTGACGACCGCCGAGCTGGAGCAGGCTCGCGCTTACGCATACGGCGGATGTGTCATCCAGGATATTGGCTACTACCCCTTTGGCGACCGGATGGTCTCTAACCTTACGCATTACGTGCGCTCCGGCGACTTTGTCGTGAACCTCTTTCGCAATGCGCAAAACGCCAATGAGCTTGCCTTTGCCGTGGGCGCGCTCTCCCACTACATCGGAGACACCGTCGGCCACTCTACGGCAATCAATTTGGCCGTCCCCGTCGAGTTTCCCAAGCTTCGCGCAAAATACGGTCCCGTTGTTAATTACGCCGAGGGACAGCACCAACATGTGCAAACAGAATTTGCTTTCGACATTGACCAGATTTCGCAGCATCACATGGCGCCCATCCATTACCTGCGCCAGATCGGGCTTGCGGTTCCGGTTCGGCAACTGGCCCTGGCCTATTACCAGACCTATGGATTGACCGAGGACTTTTCGGTTCACCGCGAACGGCGGTTTAACGTCCGCGATTACCGTTTCGCAGTTCGCGTCTTTATCCCGCGCATAGCCTATGCCGTCACCCTTCTGCATCGCAACCATGAGCCGGCGGAGCCCAACACCCCGGAGGTTGCGGAGCTTGATAAAGAAATTGTCGCCGTGGCCGCCGCCAACAATTGGCAGGCCTATCGCCGCTCCCCCGGAATAGGAACCTACACCCTGGCCGGCTTGCTCTTTATCGTGCCCAAGGTGGGTCCGCTAAAGATGGTTGCCGTCAAAGGCCCCACGCCGGCCACCGAAGCGGACTACGTGCACAGCGTGGCGCTCTCCACATCCGCGCTGCGGCAAAGGCTCGCCAGTTTCACGCCGCCTTCAAAAACTCTACCCCTGGCTGCAGACACCGCCCAGAATGCGGCGAGGCCATTGCGACGATTGCCTCATCCGCTGCCCAATCGCGACCTCGACACGGGAAACGTAGTCCAGCCCGGCGGCTATTCGCTCACCGACTCCACCTACGCCACGTTGCTGCACGATCTCACCCGGCAACCAACTCAGCCGATTCCTCCCGGCGTCAAGCAGGATGTGCTGGCGTTCTACGCAAACCCCGACGCGCCCATAACCACCAAAAAGGACCCTGAGCAGTGGGCACAGGTCCAATCGGACCTTGTAACTCTGGCCAAAATGACTACCAGCCCCGAGCCGGAGCCTTATGCCACCTACGGCAGCGAACAGGATGCTTCGCAGTAGATAAGCTAGTCAGCTTGGTTACCGTCGCCATCATGCGACCACCTTTCATGCCCTACCCTCATCTGCTAGGCTTACTTCGACCGGCGGCAATCATGTCCTTCAAATTCCAAAACTTCGACTTCCTTCACCTCGACTCCACCTTCAGCGAAGACGAGCATCTCGTCCGCCGCACCGCGCGCAGCTTCGTTGAAGACAACATCATCCCCATCATCGAGGACTGCTTCCGCGAGGGCCGTTTTCCGCGCCAGCTCGTTGCTCCCATGGGTGAACTTGGCTTCTACGGCGCCAATCTCAACGGCTACGGCTGCGCCGGCATGTCCAACGTCGAGTACGGCCTGGTGATGCAGGAGCTGGAGCGCGGCGACTCCGGCCTGCGCAGCTTTGTCAGCGTGCAGTCCGCGCTGGTCATGTACCCCATCTACACCTTTGGATCGGAGGAGCAGAAAAACACCTGGCTCCCCGCCCTCGCCGCCGGCGAAAAGCTCGGCTGCTTCGGCCTCACCGAGCCCGGCTTCGGCTCCAACCCCGGCGGCATGACCACCACCGCCCGTAAATCCGGCGACGAGTACATCCTCAACGGTGAAAAAATGTGGATCACCTCCGGCTCCATCGCCGATGTGGCCATCGTCTGGGCCAAGGTCGACGACGAAGAGAGCCCGTCAAAAAAACAGACAGTCCGCGGCTTTCTCGTTGAAACGGACCGTCCCGGCTTCTCCGCCCACGATGTCCACGGCAAGTGGAGCTTGCGCGCCTCCGTCACCAGCGGCCTCGTGCTCCAGGACGTGCACGTCCCTGCCGCCAATCTGCTGCCCGGAACCGGCGGCCTCAAAAGCCCGCTCCTGTGCCTCAACCAGGCCCGCTACGGCATCAGCTGGGGCGCCATCGGCGCGGCCATGGATTGCTACTCCACCGCCCTCGAATACGCCAAGTCACGCAAACAGTTTCACGGCCAGCCCATCGCCGGCCACCAGCTCATCCAGGAAAAGCTCGTGTGGATGGCCAGCGAAATCTCCAAAGCTCAGCTGCTCTCGCTCCACGTGGGCCGCCTCAAGGATGCCGGCAAGGCCGGCCATCAGCACATCTCAATGGCCAAGCGCAACAACGTATGGATGGCCCTTGAAACTGCCCGCATGGCCCGCGACATACTCGGCGCAAACGGAATTACGGAGGATTACCCCATCATGCGCCACATGATGAATCTCGAATCCGTAAAAACCTACGAGGGCACCCACGACATCCACGCCCTCATCCTCGGCCACCACATCACCGGCATCGCCGCGTATTAAATCGTCTCCGCGAGCGAGCCCCCGTTTCATCCCCGCAGTGACTCCCATTGCCCCGACTTCGCGGAATTGAAGATAGCCTCAATCGCTGCCATATTCCCAATTGCATCCTCAAGCGAAACCGGGACCTCGCCGCCTTCCAGAACCGCCTTTGAAAACGCATCGCCTTGCAGCGTGTATTGATCGCACACCGGAAAAATTTCCGTGGCAATCCCCGCGCCAAACAAATCCCCGCTCGTGTCGATGAACAAGCGCGTCGGCCGGTCGAGCGGCGCGTTGAACGGAATCTCCAGCTCAATCCGCCCCCGCGCGCCAATAAAATGCACGCGCTGGTACGGAACCAGTTGCGTGCCGCAGGTAAAAATGCTCTGCCCGCCTGGAAAATCGAGAATCGCCGAAGTCAGGCGATCGATGCGCAGGTCGGGGTCGTTTTCGATGAGCGCAACCGCGCGACTCGGCTCCTGCCGGAAACCATGGCGCGATGCGTGAATGAGGTAGCAGCCAATGTCAAGCAGCGCGCCGCCGCCGCACTCAGCCTGGTTGCGGATGTTCGACGGGTCGGTGTTGAAGTAGCTGAAAAATCCAATCACCGAGCGCAATTCCCCGATGCGTCCCTCATCCAGCAGCTCGCGCAGGCGCAACCACTGAGGATGGCAGTTGATCATGAAAGCTTCGCCGATCTTGACGCCGGTGCGCGAGCGAACAGCGAGCAGCGTCTCCGCCTCCGCGACAGTAAGGCTCAGCGGCTTCTCGCACAAGATGTGCTTCCCTGCCTCCGCCGCCTTGATCGTCCACGGAACGTGCAGTTGATTGGGCAAAGGATTGTAGATGGCATCGATTTGCGGGTCGGCAATCAGCTCCTCGTAAGACCCATAGGCCTTCGCAATCCCCAACGCATCCGCCGCTTGCCGCGCCCTGCCCAGATCGCGCGACGCAATGGCCGTAACGCTCGAGTATTCGCCCCGCTGCATTGCGGGAATAACTTTTTTCAGGCCGATTTTCGCAGTGCTCAGCACTCCCCAGCGAAGCTTGTTTTTCATGGCGGAAATCATACATGACCGGCGCGGAGCTTGCGCCAGATGCACGCGCCGGCATATCAGCGAAATTGCGGCGTATTGAGAAGATCCAGCAACTCCCGTGCCGACACAACCCTTATTTCTCCGCACGATCGCGCCGGAAAATCACGCTTGTTGCCGGTCACAATAAACTCCGCATTTGCCGCCCGCGCACAAGCAATGAAATCGTCGTCTCCGGGATCGGGAGACGCCCCGGGAGATGGATTTGGCTCAAACATGATTCCTTTCGCCCGCAATAGCCCGAGCAGCCCATCGATATTCGCTTTGGAAAACCTGAATTTCGGCCGAGCAAGCACATCGGCATATTCTTTCAGGATGCTCCAGCAAAGGCACGGCACGACTCGACCCATCTCGACGGCGTCCAATATCTGCGCTTCGTTGCCGAGTGGAGAAATGAGCGATGACACAAGCACATTCGTATCCACCACCGCCCGGGTCACTTAGCGGCGGCCTTCGCTGCGGAACGCTTTTCCCGCCTGTACTCGCCAATTTCAGCGTTGATCTCTTCCATTGTCAGCTTGTCTAGACCCCTCTGTTTCGCGCCTGCCCAGGCATCCCGCAGCCAGTCCGGTGCTGACGCCACATTTTCCAGGTAATCCTTTACGCTGAGGATTACCACCGCCGGTTCCCCGCGACGATCGACAATGAACCGCTCATCCTCCCTGACGGCACGGTCCATTAGTTGCCCAAACTGGGTCCTTGCCACGTGCGCATCGACTCTCCGGCTCATCGGCCCCTCCGATTGATCAATCAATGCATTCATTATACCACTCGTCAACCCAGCCCATCTGAGAAATTCTCCAATTGTTATAGTCGTATCCATGCTGAACCTCTCTGATCGTCTCCGCTTTTTCCTTCTTTCCGCCTGCGTAGCTCTCCTTGCCGCCTTCGCCACCGCACAACAGCCTGCGCCCGGGCCCATTGTCCTCCACGCCGCGCGGCTTCTCCAGGTTGACACCGGGACCCTGCTCCGGCCCGGCGAAGTTCTCGTCGAAGGGGATTGCATCCGTGCCGTCGCTGTATCGGTAGACCACCCGCCCAACGCCAGGATTATTGACCTCGGCGACTCCACTCTTCTTCCTGGCCTCATCGACGCGCACGTCCACCTCTTTTTGCATCCCGGCGCAGAAGACCTGCAAACCGTCGAGGAATCCGTTCCCTGGCGCACCATCCTCGCCGAGCAAGCCGCAAAGGCCGACCTCATGGCCGGCTTTACCGCCGAGCGCGACATGGGCACCGAAGGGGCAGGCTCAGCCGACTCCGCCATCCGCGACGCCATCAACCAAGGCCTCATTCCTGGGCCCCGACTGCGCGTCAGCGGCAATGCCATCGACATTCTCGGCGGCCACGAAGACGCCATCGGCTACAACCCCGCGCAACACGTCCTCTCCAACGCCGACTACGCCAACTCCGCAGACGAAATCATTGCCGTTATGCGCGCCCAACACAAGCAAGGCTCCGACTTCGCCAAAATCTATGAAACCGGAGCGGACCAAATGATCCAAGATGGGAAAGACGGGAGCATCCTGCAAACGCCATACCAATACACTGAAGCCCAACTGGCCGCGGCCGTTGAAGAAGCCCACCGTCTCGGCACCCGCGTCGCCGTCCACGCCATGGGCGAGCCTGGCACGCTCTACGCCGCGCAGGCCGGCGTCGCTTCCATCGACCACGCCACACAGCTCAGCGACGAGACCATGCGCCTGATGCGCGAAAAGCACATCCCCGCCGTGCCCACCTTCACCATCTTCAAATACTTCGCGGAACACGCCGAGTCGCCCGCCGTAGCCACGCGGGAAAAGGCACTGTTCGACTACAAGATTGCTGAATTCAAAAAGCAGCTCGCCGCCGGAATCCCTTTCGCCGTTGGCTCCGACGTGGGTCCATTTCCGCACGGCACGCAGGCCGCAGAGATGGAGTTGATGGTCCGCTACGGCATGAAGCCGCTGGCCGTGCTGCAAGCCGACCTCATTGAAGGCGCGCGGCTGTTGGGCTGGGAAGGCAAGATCGGCCAACTCAAACCCGGCTACTTCGCTGACGTGGTCGCCGTCCCCGGCAACCCGCTCGACGACATCACCGCCGTCGAGCATGTGAGCTTTGTCATGAAAGCCGGCGTAGTGGTGCGGCAGTAGCGCCGGCAATCCATCACCACACCTTCAGCGTCACGCTGCGTTGCCCCGGATCCTCGAACGGCCCTGGCGTTGGATTCGATGCACTCCTGCTTTTGCCAAAGTAATCGGTGTCGATGCGAATCGGCGTGCCGTCAGCCTGCTC
>JBEKEQ010000059.1:0-23848 GCA_050013735.1 Occallatibacter sp. | reverse complement strand
GGAAGCCTCTGGCCATGTGTGCTGCTGCATGCTTTATTCAACGCGTCCACTGACGTTTACTACGAATCTAATAGGCAGTCATCCGAATTCGCTTCATATGTCTCCGAGCTGATCTTCCTGGCAATCGCTGCAACCATTTTCTTCGTCGTTGCAATTCGTCGCAGGCAATTTTCTCGAGTCCCCACCAGAACTAGCCCCCGTGCAGCGGCTTAGCCCATCAGATTGTCACTTTCCCGGGTTAAGTGGACAATATCCTTAAAGGCAATAAGGAGGCGTCATCAAGCTATCATCCTCTGAAATTCTTCAGGCCATCGCCAACGCGCCCATTCAGAAGCGCGCCATCACCAACCCCGGCGTTCTGAACGAGGCATTTGCGTATGCCAAGCCCAGTTCGTTCTCACGCGGCATGAGAGTCGACATCGGCGGTGTCGCCGTTCTGTTCATCTCCGGCACGGCATCCATCGACGAGCACGGCAAAAGTGTGCACATCGGCGACTTCCCTGCTCAGCTCAGGCGCACCTTCGACAACATCACCGGCCTGCTCGCCAGCGAAGGAGCCACATGGCACGACATAGTGCGCACCACCTGCTACCTGCGCGACATCGACCGCGACTACGACGTCTTCAATGCCGGGCGCACGGCGTTCTTCAAGGAACGAGGGCTCGATCCGCTTCCCGCCTCCACCGGCATTCAGGCAATTCTCTGCCGGCCTGAGCTGCTCGTCGAAATCGAAGCCATTGCAATGTTCCGCACCGATCAGCCGGCAGCAGGCAAAGGTTAGCTTCCAACCGCATTTGAAATGTGGAGCGCACCTGTCGTAACTCGGCTCCGCATCGCCTTGTGACACATCAAGATTGTTCCCGCCCAACGTGCTACGATACGCTTGTTCAAGCATCAGCCACTGCAACTCCTGGCAAGGAAGCGCATCCTGGGACGGCACTCCCGATGCGAATCGGGAATCCGTAATCATGCCACAGAAATCGAGCGATCCTTCCCTCGCCCCACTCGCCGGTCAACCCGGCCTGCGCCGCCAACTCAAGCTCTGGCATCTGGTGGTTTACGGCATCATCATCATTCAGCCCACGGCGCCCATGGGCATCTATGGCGTGGTCAGCAACGTAGCCGGCGGCCATGTAGTCACCACCATCCTCATCGCAATGATTGCCATGCTCTTCACGGCTTTCAGTTACGGCCGCATGGCCCGCGTCTATCCCAGCGCCGGCTCCGCCTATACCTACGTCGGCAAGGAACTGAATCCTCTGCTCGGTTACGTTGTCGGCTGGTCCATGCTCATGGACTACCTGCTCAACCCCATCATCTGCGCCATCTGGTGCAGCGCCGCCGCCCAGAATGTTCTTCCCAACATACCCTACGCGGCCTGGGCTGTTTCCTTCACAATCCTCTTCACCGTGCTCAATCTACGCGGCGTAAAAACCTCGGGTCGCATGAATGCCCTGCTCGCCCTGGGCATGAGCATCGTGGTCGTCGTCTTCCTCGCGGAAGCCATTCATTACATCGCTGTTGTCATCCGTCCCTTCGGCGGCCAATGGCTGCTGCCCTTTTACGATCCCTCCACCTTCTCTCCCTCCCGCGTCATGCGCGGCACCTCCATCGCCGTGCTCACCTACATTGGCTTCGACGGCATCTCCACCATGTCGGAAGAGGTAGAGAATCCCCGCCGCAACATCTTGCTGGCCACGGTTTCCACCTGCCTGGTTATCGGAATCCTCTCCGCCATCGAGGTCTACGTGGCCCAGTTGGTGTGGCCCGCGCACACGCCATTTCCCGAGTCCATGGTCGACACCGCCTATGTCTTCGTGGCCCAGCGCCTGGGCGGAAATTTCATGTTCCAATTGCTCAATGCCACGCTGCTCATCGCCAATGTTGGCTCGGGCATCGCCGCTCAGTTTGGCGCGTCCCGCCTGCTCTACGGCATGGGCCGCGCCAATGCTTTGCCAAGCAAGATCTTTGGCGCCATCCATCCCCGTACCGGAATCCCCCACTACAACGTCCTCATCGTTGGCCTCTGCACGCTGGCAGGCACGTTCCTCATGACCTACCAGAGCGGCGCGGAATTGCTTAACTTCGGAGCTTTCATCGCCTTCATGGGAGTGAATGCAGCCGCGCTGGTTCATTACAAATTTCGTTCCGGGGAAAGAGTCTTTCTGCCCGCGGCCATGCCCATCCTCGGCTTTGCGGTATGCGCATTTATCTGGCTCAACCTCAATCACAAGGCGCAGTTGCTGGGTGCGGCGTGGATATTGGTGGGACTCGCCATCTACTTCGTGATGCGCCGGACGGGCGCAGGCCCCGACAAGCTGCTTGAGATCGACGAAGCCCTATAGAGCTCGCCCATTCCGCACCGGTATTCTTATAAGCAACGTGATCAGGGAAGACACCCAACCCGCGCCTGCGCCCCAACCTCCGCTCGACCGGGCCCTCGCCGACCTCACGCCCTTCATGCGCCAGTGGACAGCCGCCAAGCGCGAAAATCCCGACGCCCTGCTCTTCTTCCGCATGGGCGATTTCTACGAGCTTTTTTATGACGACGCCGTCACCGTGAGCCGCGAGTTGCAGTTAACACTCACCGCCCGCGATCGAGAGCGCTCTCAGCCCATGTGCGGCGTGCCCTATCACGCCGTCGAAGCCTACCTCATGCGCCTCCTGCGCAAGGGCTACCGCATCGCCATCTGCGACCAGATGGAAGACCCCAAGCTCACCAAGAAAATCGTCCGCCGCGAAGTCACCCGCGTACTCACTCCCGGCACTGCGCTCGACTCCGCGCTCGGCCAGGAGCAAAACAACTTTCTCGCCGCGCTCTTTGAGACCGGCCCCGAAAAAGAACCACTCTGCGCTATTGCCCTTCTCGACGTCTCCACCGGCGAATTCCGCACCGCCGAGTTCCGGGGCCCCACGGCTCGTCAGCAGGCCATCGATGAACTCCTCATCGCCGGTCCCAGCGAAGTTCTCCTGCCCGCGACCGCCGAGTTTCCCGCGCAACTCGAACGCATTCCCGCCCGCACCCGAGTGGAAGACTGGGTTTGGACCCGAGATTTCGCTGTGCCTCTGGTCGAGCGCCAGCTCAGCGTCCGCAACCTCGAAGGCTTTGGCCTTGACCGGCATCCCGCAGCCGCTATCGCCGCTGGCGCGGTCCTGCACTACGTCCGCACCACGCAGAAGATCGATGCCCTGCACATCGACAGCTTGAAATTTCAGGAACATTCCACCGCTCTTGAACTCGACCAGGTCACCGTCCGCAACCTCGAGCTTACCGACCCGCTCTTTCTCGGCCAGGACAGCCGCGCTACGCTCTTCCACACCCTCGACGCCTGCCAAACGCCCATGGGCAAGCGTCTGCTCCGTTCCACGATTCTCCGTCCTCTCTTCGATGCAAGAGCGCTCGAAGCCCGCTATGAGGCCGTTGCTGAGGCCCACGCCAATCTTCTTCTCCGCGAAGAAATTCGCCGTGCCTTCAACGGCATCTTCGACCTCGAACGCCTGCTCGCCCGCCTTTCGCTCGATTCCGCCGGGCCCCGCGACCTTCGCGCTCTCGCCGCCAGCCTTGCTCGTCTTCCCGCCCTCAAAATCGTGCTTGAGGCCATGCAGTCCCCGCTCTGGTGCTCGCTTGCCGAGCGCCTCGACACGCTCCAAGACACCACCGCGCGTATCGATACTACCCTCGTTCCGGAACCGCCCTTAACCCTCGCAGACGGCGGCGCCATTGCATCCGGCGTGGACGCCGAACTCGACGAGCTTCTCGCCATCTCCACCACCGGAAGACAGGCCATCGCCGCCATCGAGGAGCGCGAGCGCCAACGCACCGGCATCGGCTCCCTCAAGGTTCGCTACAACTCCGTCTTCGGTTATTACATTGAGATCACCAAGGCCAACCTCGCCCATGCCCCAGCCGACTACGAGCGCAAGCAGACCCTGGTTAACGCCGAGCGGTTCACCACTCCTGAACTTAAAGACTACGAGCGCAAAATCCTCACCGCGCACGACCGCTCCATCGAAATCGAAAAGCGCATTTTTGTCGAGTTGCGCGACGCTGTCCTCGAAGCCGCCGGCCGCATCCGCCGCAGTTCCGCGGTCGTCGCTGAGGCGGATCTGCTCTCCAACTTCGCTCATCTCGCCGCGTTGCGCCGTTATGTCCGACCTGTCATCGTCGACGAACTCATCATCGAAGCCGCAGCCGCTCGTCACCCCGTCATCGAGCAGTGGATGGAGGAGACGCGCGAGGGCCGCTTCATCGCCAACGATCTCTATCTCAACGCCTCCACTGAAGGGCCGAGCCTGTTGCTCATCACAGGCCCTAATATGGGCGGTAAAAGCACCTATCTGCGCCAGGCCGCGATGCTCATTCTCCTTGCCCAGATGGGCAGTTTTGTCCCAGCGGAATCTCTGCGCTTTGGCCTCGTGGACCGCATCTACACCCGCATCGGCGCCAGCGACAACGTAGCCCGTGGCCGTTCCACCTTCATGGTCGAGATGACGGAGACGGCCACCATCCTGAATACCGCTACCAATCGTTCTCTTATCCTTCTCGACGAGATGGGCCGCGGCACCGCAACCTTCGACGGCCTCTCGCTGGCCTGGGCCACTGTGGAATATCTCCACGCCGAAACCTGTGCACGCACCGTCTTTGCCACTCACTATCATGAGCTGACCATGCTGGCCGAGAAATTGCCCCGCGTGCGCAATCTCCGCGTAGGAGTGAAGGAAGCGCCCAGCGGCATTGTCTTCTTGCATAACATCGAGCCCGGCGCCGCGAGCAAAAGCTATGGCATTGAAGTGGCCCGCCTGGCTGGACTGCCCGCCGCAGTCATCGAGCGCGCCCGTCACGTGCTGCGCCAGCACGAGAAGCAGGAGCGCCAAAGCGTGCAGGTAGAAACTGCCGAGCCCGTGCAATTGACCATCTTCACCCCGCTCTCGCAACGAATCGTGGACCGCATAGAAGCTACGGACGTAAACGCGCTTACTCCGTTGCAAGCCCTGAATCTGCTGGAAGAACTGCAGCAGGAGCTCAAGGAGAAAGCATGACGCCAAATTTACGTCACGCTGCCGGGAGCCTGCTCATGGTGGGCCTTGCGGGCACGGAGCCTACCGGCCTTGAACACGCCTGGCTCAAACTTGTCCGTCCGGCGGGCATTATTCTCTTCCGTCGTAACATCGAAAATCCCAACCAGACCCGCGCTCTCCTTCAAGATGCCACTGAGTTATGCACGTCCCATAGCCTGCGCTGCGTGGACGTGGAGGGCGGTACCGTCGATCGCCTGCGCGACGCGCTTGCTCCCATACCCTCCGCGCAAGCAGTAGCCATCGCTGCGCAGCGAACAGGTAAGTCTGCGCTAGCCGTCGAGCATGGCGAGTTAGTTGCGCGCGCAATCAAGGCCTTTGGCTTCAACACCACACTCGCCCCCGTGCTCGACCTTGCCCTGCCGGCATCCGCATCGGTCCTGGGCACCCGCGCGGCGGCGCCGACAGCCGAGGGTGTGATCGCCTACGCACGCAGCTTTCTGGCTGGGCTTGCGGCGCACGGAGTGGCAGGCTGCGGCAAGCATTTCCCCGGCCTCGGCGGCGGTTCGCTCGACTCGCATCTCGAAACTCCCTCCATCCATCGCACCCTTCGCCAACTCATCCGCGAAGATCTGGCGCCCTATCGTGAATTGCGCCACGAACTGCCCATGGTCATGGTCAACCACGCAGCCTATCCCGACACGCCCAGCAAGGATCGCCCCGCCAGCGCCTCGCCCTGTTGGATCACGACCGTTCTTCGCAAACGCATTGGCTATCGCGGCCTCATCTTCTCTGACGATTTGGAAATGGGCGGCATTTTGAAGTTCATGCCGATTGAAGAAGCCGCCGTCGCGGCCATTCGCGCCGGCATGGACCTGCTTGAAATCTGCCACAGCCCGGAACTGATTCTGTGCGCCTATGAGGCGTTGCTTACTGAGGCAGAACGTTCGCCGAGCTTCCGCAATCTCCTTCTCGCTCGCACCGCTCACACGGCGCGCCAACGCGCAAAGCTCTTTGCGAGCCCAGTACCAAAAACGCTCTCGATCAGCCAATTTGAGGCCCTGCGCGCGCGCATTACGCGCTTTCGCGAAGCCATCGCCAAAGCCCAGCCCGCCACGGAGGCCCAACCAATATGAGCACCAAGCCTATGATCGTTGCAGGCATCATGAGCGGCACCTCTGCCGACGGCGTCGATGTTGCTCTGGTGCGCATTTCACCCGGCAAAATTCGGCCCAAACTCACCCTGCTCGCGCACCAGGGCCTCCCTTACCCTCCTGCATTGCGCCGCGCGGTTCTCGCGGCCATGAACGCTTCCTTCACATCAACGGCCGAACTGGCTCGCCTCAACTGGCGTCTTAGCCTTGCGTACGCTGAAGCCATCGAAGCCACCCTCAAGCGCCATCCTTTGCAGCTCGATCTCATAGGCTGCCATGGACAAACGCTCTTCCATCAGCCCAGCCCCACAACCTATGCCGGCCGGCGTTTTGCCTGTACCTGGCAAGCCGGCGAAGCCCAGGTCATCGCGTCCGCGCTCGGCGTCCCCGTCGTCTCCAACTTCCGCCCCGCCGACATCCTCGCCGGCGGCCAGGGAGCTCCGCTTGTTTCGTTCCTCGACTACGTGCTCTTCGCCCATCCCAAACGCGCCCGGGTGCTGCAGAACATCGGCGGCATCGCCAACCTCACCGCCATTCCCGCCGCCGCCGCGCCAAATCAGGTCATCGCCTTTGACACCGGCCCCGGCAACATGGTCATCGATGCACTCGCCTTCGAGCTCTTCAACAAACCTTTTGACCGCAATGGAGCTATCGCCGCGCAGGGCGCAGTGTTTGCTCCGGTTCTCGCGTCGGCCTTGCGCAATCCCTACTTCCAGCTCAAGCCTCCGCGCACTGCAGGACGCGAACAATTCGGCCGCGAATACGCCGCAAAGTTTCTTGCCGCCTGCCGCCGCCACAGCGCCAAGCCCGAAGACGCGCTGGCCACGGCCACTGCGCTCACTGCCGAAACTATTTCGCGGAGTTACAAACGTTTCGTCCACGCGAAGATGAAAGGCGCCAACAAATCCGGCATCGACTACATCGTCTCCGGCGGCGGCGCGCGCAACCATACGTTGATGGCCATGCTCTCGCAGCGTCTCGCCCCGCTGGGCTGCGAGTTAGCCCGCAGCGAGCAATTCGGCCTCCCGGCAGAAGCCAAAGAAGCCGCAGCCTTTGCCCTGCTGGCATGGCAA
This sequence comes from Occallatibacter sp., assembly GCA_050013735.1. Classification (GTDB taxonomy): domain Bacteria; phylum Acidobacteriota; class Terriglobia; order Terriglobales; family Acidobacteriaceae; genus Telmatobacter. Next base: position 16,605 of record JBEKEQ010000059.1, on the reverse strand, counting down.
ACCTGGCATCGCCACCCATCCAATGTGCCCGCCGCCACCGGCGCAGCCAGAGCCGTCATCCTCGGCCAGCTTACTTATGCGTAAGCTGCTCGCCCTCGCCGCACTGCTCGCCCTTGCCGGCTGCCGCGCAGCGCCGCGCGATCCCAACACAGTCGTCTTTCTTATCGAGAGCAGCCCCGCGAATCTCGACCCCCGCATCGGCACTGACGCTCAATCCCAGCACATCGACGAGCTGCTCTTCGATGGACTCGTCGCCCGCGACGCAAACTTCCACTTCATTCCCGCATTAGCCGAGCGTTGGGAGCAGCCCGATCCACTCACCCTCGTCTTTCATCTGCGCAGCGGCGTGCGCTTCCACGACGGCCGACCGCTTACCGCCCGCGATGTGCAGTGGACTATCAACTCCATGCGCACCGGCGCCGTCATCTCGCCTCGCGCCGCGGCCTACGCCACCATCGATACCATCCAGGCCCCCGACGACCGCACGCTCATCCTCCACCTGAAGCGCCCCGACAATTTTCTCCTCACCAATCTCTCCACCGGCGCGCTCGGCGTTGTTCCCACCGGCAGCGGGCGCGATTTCTGGCAGCATCCCGTCGGCTCCGGCCCGTTTCGTCTCGTCAGCCAGCAAATCGATCAGGACGTGGTCGTCGAGCCCAATCCGCTGAGTTGGTCCACGGTGCCCAAGCTTGCTCGGGTCCGCTTCGCCGTGGTGCCCGACGCTATTACTGAATCTCTCGAGCTCGAAAAAGGCTCCGGCGACCTGGCCATCAACTCTCTTCCCATGGACTCGCTCCCTGTTCTTGGCGCCCGTCCCAATCTCCTTATCGAACAGGCTCCCGGCACGCAGATTCAGTATCTCGGCTTCAACCTTCGCGACCCGATCCTGAAAGACGTGCGCATTCGCCAGGCCATTGCGTGCTCCATCGACCGCGGCCTCATCATCCGCACCCTCATGCTCGGCCACGCGCAGCCCGCCTTGAGCCTGCTCCCATCGAGCCACTGGGCCTGGTCAGGCGACGTCGCTCGATACGATTACGATCCGGCGCGAGCCGGCCGCCTGCTCGACGACTCCGGCCACAAGCCCGGCAACAACGGCGTGCGCTTCCACCTGACCATGAAGACCAGCAACGACGAGGGAACACGCCTGCTGGCCGCGGTCTTGCAGCAACAATTGGCTATCGTCGGAATTGCGCTCGACCTGCGCAGCTACGAATCGGCCACTTTCTACTCCGATGTCCGCAACGGCGCATTCCAGATCTACTCCCTTCGTTGGGTCGGCGGCAACGAGCAACCCGACATTTTCAGTTACGCCTTTGCCACGTCAAAATTCCCTCCCCAAGGCGCCAATCGCGGACACTATTCCAACCCCCGTCTCGATTCCCTGCTCGACGACGCGGCGCAAAATCCTGATCCCTTCCGCCGTCGCGCCGACTACGTCGAAGCCCAGCAAATCCTTGCCCGCGATCTCCCCGCCATCAACCTCTGGTACCGGGATACAATTGTGGTCCATAACCGCCGCCTAACCAACGTCCACCCTTCGCCTTCAGGAAGCTACTCCTTTCTGGAGACTGCGGAACTGGCGAATTAAATCTTCATAAACAACACCGCTCCGCATCCCGGAACAGTTCCATCAACCTTTTGCCTCCTTGCTTCGTCTACTGAAAAGGAAATGACCTGTCAGCCTCGGACTCGAGCAACCTCAGATCCGTGGAGAAATGGCTTATGAAAAGCATCCTTAAGGCGCACGTTCCAATCTCGTTTGTGCGTGAATCGATTGCGATCGCCAGAACCGCTGTTGACGGACTCACCGCTCTGATCGCCTTGATCGTTTTGGCCGTTTTGGCCTCGTTGCTGCCTGGCGTTCCTCTGCTTCGCGCCCAGGCGCCCTCCCGTTTCGTGGGCACCGTGACCGCCATAAGCGGCATCTCCGTCACCGTAAAGACCGACGCCGGCGACGTGCGCCAGTTCGACGTTCCGTCCACTGCGGCCATCAAGCGCATTTCTCCGGGGCAAAAAGATCTCAGCGCCGCCGATACCCTCCAGTTCAGCGATCTGGAGACCGGTGACCGCGTGCTCGTCAAACTTGATCCCGCCACGCCCGGCCCTCCGGCGCAGGCTGTGCAAATAGTCGCCGTAAAACAGGCTGATCTGGTTAAGAAACAGCAGGAGGAACGTGCAGACTGGCAGCGTCGCGGCGTGGGCGGGCTAGTCAAGAGCGTCGACGGCGCGGCCGGCGTGATTACATTGACCAGCGGCTCGGGCGCAACGGCCAAGACCATCACGGTGCACACCACCAATGCCACCGTGCTCAAGCGCTACGCGCCCGCTTCTGTGCGCTTCGATGAAGCCAGGCCTGCGCCCATCGACGCCATTCATCCCGGCGACCAGTTGCGCGCCCGCGGAGCCAAAAACGAAGCCGGTACGGAGATCACTGCCGAGGAGGTCGTCTCGGGCACATTTCGCAATATCACCGGAATTATTGTTTCGCTCGATACGGCAAGCTCCACGCTGGTCGTGAAAGACCTGGCGACCAAGAAGCAAGTCACCATCCACATCACTCCGGACGCGCAGATGCGCAGGCTCCCGGATCGCATGGCGCAGTTCCTTGCCGCCAGGCTCAAAGGATCCTACGGCGGCGCGGGCGGCAGGCCCGGCGGCGCTCAGCCCTCCACCGGCGCCCCGGCATCGGCTCCGCGCGGAGCGTACGGCCAGGGTGGCGGAGGCGGCCAAGGTTTTAGCCAGGCTGGCTCTTCTGGCGGAGGCGATCCGCAGCAAATGCTCAGCCGCGCGCCCACCATTCAATTGGCCGACCTTAAAAAAGGCGATGCGATTATGGTCGTTTCTACCGATGGCGCAACCGACGTCACCGCGATCACACTGGTGGCCGGAGTTGAACCGTTGCTTGAGGCGCCCGCGGCCAGCCAGAGCCTGCTCAACAACTGGAGCATGGGCTCCGGAGCGCCGGAAGGGCCTGAATAGGCTTGAGCCAAGCATTCATTCAAGGCAAGTTGTTCATCCAAGGCAAGTTATACATCCAAGGCAAGTGAGGGACCGTGCACGCAAAGCTACAAGGCTTCATCCATCTGTCTCTGTTTATCGCGCTCGGCCTGTCTGCCGTCCTGGCAGCGCAAGGGCAAACAGCTGCGCCCGCGGTTTCCACAACAGCCACGCTGCGCGGCCACATCGCCGACCCCACGGGCGCGCTCATTCCCGGCGCAACTGTCGCAGTCACCACCCCGGCCGGAGGCGCCGTCACCACCGCAACGGCAGACTCAACAGGCAGCTACGCAGTCGCCGGACTGGCTCCCGGCCGTTATATTGTGCAGGCCACGTTCCCGGGCTTCGCCAAATTTACCTCACCCGCAATCCCTCTCGCAGCGGGTCAAATCAAGCGCATCGACATCTCCATGGCCATTGAGGTCGCGCAGCAGAGCGTCACCGTCACTGACGAGTCGCCTACGGTCAACGTCGAAGCCAGCGGCAATGCAAGCGCCATCGTCATCAAGGGCAAAGACCTTGAAGCCCTCTCCGACGACCCCGACGAACTATCCAACGAACTCACAGCCCTGGCCGGACCCTCGGCTGGACCCAACGGCGGCCAGATTTATATTGACGGCTTCACTGGCGGCCAGCTGCCGCCCAAATCGGCCATCCGCGAGATTCGCATCAACCAGAATCCTTTCTCCGCCGAGTTCGACCATATCGGCTATGGGCGCATCGAGATTCTCACCAAGCCCGGCACCGACAAGCTGCACGGCCAGTTTTTCGCCCAGGGCAATGACGATTTATTCAACACCGGCAATCCATTTGCGAAAGTCATCCCCGCCTATCACAGCATCCAGTACAACGCTAACTTGAACGGATCGCTCTCCAAGTGGGCGTCATTCACCATCAGCCTCGATCAACGCAACAACCAGAACGACAGCATCTACTCGTTGGCGCAAGCTGCGGTTCTGGTTTCAGACCCGACTCAACCATGCGGGCCTCAGACCACAGGTGAATGTGAAGTAGGTTCTGTTTCCGGCGGCCTTTTCGCTCCGCAGACGCGCACCAATATCGCGCCCCGCATCGATCTGCAATTGGGCCAGAAAAACACTCTCACCGCGCGCTATCAGTTCTACCGCAACAATCAGAGCGGCCAAATCGGGTCCACATCGTTGCCCACACAGTCCACCGGTACAATCTCCACCGAAAGTACTCTCCAGCTGAGCAATTCCTTGATCATCAACGAGCACGTCGTCAATGAAACCCGCTTCCAGTATCTTCGTGATTACTCCACCACCACCCCGGTCAGCACCGCGCCGTTTATCTCAGTCTCCGGGGCTTTCCTTGGCGGCGGCGCCAGCAGCCAAAGTGAAAACGACCACACCAACCATCTGGAACTGCAGAACCTGACTACCATGACCGTGGGCGCGCAAGCCATCAAGTTCGGGACCCGCGTCCGCGACAACCGCGACGCCAATTCCACCAACGCCAACTTCAATGGCAGTTTCAATTTCGCATCCATAGCCGACTACGTAAGCGCATTGAACGGCACCGGCGGCCTGCCGTCCAAATTGACTTATACCGTCGGCCCCCAGTCCGCGCTGGCAAACGTTTTTGATGCTGCCCTGTTTTTTCAGGACGATTGGAAGGCTAACAAGAACCTCACTCTCTCCGGAGGACTCCGATGGGAGACCCAGAATCACATCGCGGACCACGACGACTGGGCGCCGCGCGCCGCCTTTGCTTACGCCCTCGACGGCCACAAAGATTCCAAGCAGGCCAAAACAGTGTTGCGCGGTGGATTTGGCATATTTTACGACCGCTTCTCCATCAGCAATATACTGAACGCCGAACGATTCAATGGCAGCCCAGATAGCCAGCAGGTAACCACCATCTCGGATCCAACCTGCTTCGACCCCAGTACGTTAAACACTACTGTCGGCAACTGCCGCTCGATTGGCGGCACGCGCACCGTTTACCAGATCGCGCCTGGCTACCGCTCTCCTTATATGGAGCAGACCGGAACCAGCCTCGAGCGCCAGTTGTCCAAGACCACCACGCTCACGACTACCTTCCTCCACACTTTCGGCGTGCATCAGTATGTTGTGCGCGACTCGAATGCGTATGTCACCGGCCCCAATGCCCCCACTGGCCCCCTAACCCGCCCCAATCCCGCTGAGGGCATCGTCAATCAGTTCTATCCCGAAGCCGTCTTCAAGCAAAACCAGATGATCGTCAACGTTAACGCGCGCTTCACGCCCAACTTCAGCGTCATGGGCTTCTACAATCTCACCGCCGCCGACTCCGATGGCGGCAATGGATCGAATCCGTCCAACTCCTATGACCTCAGTCAGGACTACGGTCGCGCCAGCTTCGCCTCGCGCAACATGGTCTTCCTGCTCGCCAATTACCAGGGTCCCTGGGCCATTCGCTTCAATCCGTTTCTCATCGCGCAGGCCGGCAAGCCCTACAACATCACCACCACCAACGACCTAACCGGAGACAACTTCTTCAACAGTCGCCCCTCGTTTGCTTCTAATTCGTTCTGCACCAGCCCCAACCCAGGCTACGCGCAAACCTCCTTTGGCTGCCTCGACACAGTTCCCGCGGTGCCTGGGCAAAGCTATACGCCCATCCCCTACAATTTGGGCCATGGGCCGGCCGCAGTCGCGGTCAACCTGCGCGTGAGCCGCGCCTTCGGCTTCGGTCCCAAGATCACTTCGTCGGGCGGACCCAACAATCCCGGCGGACCACCCCCTGGCGGCGGCGGTGGCGGCCGCGGCGGCCCCGGTGGTGGTTTTGGTCCTGGCTCTTTTGGCGGAGGGCGCGGCGGCCCTGGAGGAATGTTCGCGCCCACCAACACGGGCCGCAAATACACCGTCACGTTCAATGCTCAGGCCTTGAATCTGTTCAACGACATCGACTATGGCACACCCGTCGGGGCCGTGATTCCTACGCTCGATGCCAGCACCGGGCTGTATGGCCCAGGCAGCCAGTTTGGCAAATCAACCAGCCTGGCAGGCCAAATCTTTTCCAGGGGATCTGCTGCAAGAAGCATCTTCTTCCAGGCCACCTTCGCATTTTGATCAGCAGCCTCAAACGGCCTGAGCCGGCGCCCTGTGCTCCGGCTCTCGTCGTTTACCTTCCCGCTGTCACCACCGTATGCGGATAGTCAGTCGCAAATGCATCTGTCAGAGAGATCACCTTCAACTGCGCCTTCAGCGCGTCCAGCGAAACCCCGCCCGTTGCCGTAATCTCCGCCGTCTCTCCCGGCAGCAAGTCGAAGTAATTGTCCGAGACCTTCACGTCGAGGTCGCCGAATGAAAGATAAACGCTCCGCGCCAGCACCGGCGAAGTGATGCGTACCTTATAGTTCCCACCCCCGCCCGTAGTCTCCACCCTGAGTATCGCCGGCTTCAGCTTGATTCCCTTCACCGGCGCCAGATAAGTCAGGTTGCGCGAGATCTGAACTCCGCCCGCCGCCAGATCGGCCGCCACAAAAACCCGCGATGTATCTGCCGCCCCCGCGTCGGTCAGTTTTTTCAGCGGCCACTCCAGGTAGACATTGCTGCCGAGCGGCGTCACATTCATTGCCTTCGATTCTTCCAGCAGCACCTTGCCGTCGAAGTCCATCAACCGCACCCGCAACGTGGCCGGTTGCGCCACTGTCTTGTCAGAGACAACATACACTTTTACCGATCCATCCTCCACATGCGGCGAAACCAGCATCGGCGCGTAAAACCTCCGCGCATAATACTGCAGCGCCTTCCAGCGTCCGTAGTAGTCAATCGACGACCACGAAGCCACCGGCCAGCAATCGTTCAACTGCCAGAAGATCGATCCCATCGTCTCCGGACGGCTGCGTCGAAAATGCTCCGCTCCAATCTTGATTCCCTCAGCCTGCAACACCTGGCTTACATAAAGAAAGCTGGCAAAGTCCTTCGGCTGGGGATAATCCTTGAGCAGATAATCCAGAATGATCGAATTGCCTTCCTTGTTCTTCTGGTGCGACATCATCACCGGCGTGAAGATCCCGGTGCGATCTTCCGGTTGCGTGAAAGTCTCAATCGTCTTCATCTCCGGAAACGATTGAAACCCATACTCCGTCACAAAGCGCGTATGGTGCGTCTCGTAGGTTGAGAAAGGCACGCGACCGTGCCAAACATCCCAGATGTGGTCGTCGCCTGAATGAAACGTCGCTGACACCGCCTCGTAATCGGAGCTGGGTGAGCTCGGCCAATAGGGCGTCTCGCCGTCCAACCGGGCCACCACCGCGGGCAAGATGCCGCTGAACTCGGTCAGGTAGTCCTGCCACATCTGCAGCCTCACGTCCGCAGGCAGCGCATCGCGGCCATTCCAGTTGAAGGCTCCCTCGGTTTCGTTGTTGCCGCACCACACCACGATGCTGGGATGATTGCGCAACCGCCTTACCTGGTCCTCGGCCTCGGCCTCGATGTTCAACTTGAAGGCATAGGTGCCCGGCTGCCAGTCGTTGCCGAACATGAAGTCTTGCCACACCATGATCCCCAGCTCGTCGCAAATCGAATAAAACTCGTCTGTCTCGTAGTATCCGCCGCCCCAGTGGCGAATCATGTTCATGTTGGCGTCCCGCGCCGACTCCAGAATCCGCCGATAATTTGCCGTGGTCACGCGATTGGGAAAGCTGTCGAACGGAATCACGTCCGCGCCCTTGGCAAACACCGGAATTCCATTCACCACCAGCTCGAACGACCGGCCCCACTTGTCCAGTTCCCTGCGCAGCACAATCGAACGCATCCCGGCCTTCGTCTTAAGTTCATCCATCATCGTGCCGTCTGCGCTCGCTCCCGCGCTCACCTGCGCAGTGAACTCGTACAGCGGCTGATCGCCATACCCTGCCGGGTACCACAGCCTGGGCTGGCGAATCTCCACCGGGAGATCGATCACGTTGTGCCCGGCGTGGAGAGCAACTGTCTCAATCACCTTCACTGGCTTGCCGTTGTCGGTGTACTGCACCGTCACTTTTCCCGGACCAGCGCTGGACGCCTCCACCTCAACCTCCGCATCCAGGTGCGCCACGTCCTTGCTCACGTCGCGCTGCCGGATCGCAAAGTCCGCGATGCGCACCTTATCCCACGCTTCAAGCCGCACTGGCCGCCAGATGCCGCTGGTCACAAATCGCGGCCCCCAGTCCCATCCATATTCATAAGCCGCCTTGCGGATGTAGGTCTTGGCTTCTGTCTTGGTCTTCGGCTGCCACGGGTCCCCGGCCGCCACGGCTTGAGCCGCCTTGATCGGCGACGGAAGCACCACCCGCAGCAAATTCTTGCCTGCGTGCAGGTGCCCCTTCACCGGCACGCGCCACACCCGGAACATATTGTCCGCGCTCAGCGCCTGCGCGCCGTTCAAATACACCTGCGCTGCCGCATCCAGCCCGTCAAAGACCAGGTCCACGTTCGCCCGCGCCATCCAGCTCGCCGGAACGTCGAAGTTCAGCCGGTACTCCCAGCTTTCGTTCTCAATCCATTGCAGCTTCGCTTCGTTGTCGCGGAAGAACGGGTCTGGAATCTTTTTGTTGGCCAGCAGATCCAGGTGAACGTCGCCGGGAACGGTAGCCGGCAGCCAGCCCGTATCAGGACTCTGCGCAGCCGCCGTTATCTGCCGGAATTCCCACCCCTGACCCAGAACTTTGACAGCATTTTGCGCGGGCTTGGTTTGCGCATATCCCATTCCGGCTCCCACGCCAATTGAGGCCGCTGCCACAACGCTGCAAACGGCTCCCCTGGCAATTGCTTTTCGCATTGCACTCACTCCACACCTCTCCGCGAAAACTCTCTTCGCTGTCCCGGCGCTGCAAGTCGAATGGCTCGCAGTGAGCGCCTCTAACAGCTCATGCGCGTTACCGCCAAAATGCGGCGCGCATTTTAGAAAATGGCATGGGGAATTGATCGTCACGCTCAACGGTCAATGTTTGCCGTTTAAGACCGTCCGGTAGAGCGCTTCCCACTCATTTGCTTTGGTTTCCATGTTGAAACTCTCGCAAATCCGTTGCCGCTCCGCCAGCCCCAGGGCATGCCGGTCTTCCGGGGACCGTCCCATCATCTGCAGCATCGCATCGGCCAGTGCATCCGGCGCTCTGGAAGGCACCATCACGCCTGAATCCCCCACCAGTTCGCGCGTCCCTCCCACATCCGTGGCCACCACGGGCTTCTCCATGGCCATCGCCTCGCCCACGGCCAGGGGCATTCCCTCCCACGCCGACGCCAGCACAAATCCGTCCGCGGCGTCCAGCAGTGCCGGCAGGTCGCGGCGCAATCCCAGCCAACGCACCGATTCTCCCAACCCGCGAATCACCGACATCTTGTACAGTTCCTCGACATCCTCGGAGGGCGACTCACCTGCAACCCACAATTGCACACCGGGTCGTGCCGTCATCACCCGCACAAATGCCCGCAACAAATTCGGATAATCTTTGGCAGCGACAATCCGGCCCGCGGTGAACCAGACAAACTCATCGGAAACTCCCATCTGCTCTCTCGTTCGATCGCGGCGCGCCTGGTCGGGGACAAACCGGTCAATCTCAATCCCGTTTGCTATCACCACACACTTGTCCCGCGGCACGGCCTTCAGGTCAACAAAACGGCTCGCAGCCGCCTCGCATACCGCGGTGGTTCGGCGGCTCAGGCCATCCGTCAGCCGGTAGACCTGCATCCGCGGCCAACCGCCTTCATAAACGTTGTGCACCGTGGAAAGAACAACAGGCCTTGGCGCCAGAATCTTGAGTAAACGTGTCATGAAGTTGGCGTGAAAGCTGTGGCTGTGCAGCAGGTCGGGTTGAAACTGGCGCAGAAAGCGTCTTCCCTCGATTAGCCCTTTCAACATGCTCAGCGGCGTCTTGCGCATCTGCAGGTGCACCACCTGGAGCGAGGTTGGCCATTCTTCGGGGAGTTGGGGCCGCAAAACCAGCAAAGCTACCTGATGGCCCCGCTCTGCCATGCGTTCCGCTTGCGCCAGCGCCTGCCGTTCTGCTCCGCCCATCCCCAGTGAGGTGAGCACATAAACAATCCGCATCTTCTCTTGTATCCTCAATAAAATAATGACGAAACCATGATAAACCGTCCGTCCGCCCTGCCGCTGTGACCGATTGACCTCTTTGACAGCGAACGACGTAGGGAGACTCTATTGCGCCAGCCAGCCTCCATCTAGAGGGATGCAGGAGCCGGTAAGGTTGGTTGCCGCCTCTGAGCATAGATAAACCGCCAACGCGCCGATTTGATCAACAGTTGTAAAGCGCCCCGAGGGCTGCTTTTCCGCCAGAAGTTCGCGCGTGGCCCGTTCCGCATCCACTCCCTCCGCCGCCGCCCGCACGTCGATCTGGCTCTGCACCAGCGGTGTGAGCACCCAGCCGGGGCAAATTGCATTGCATGTAATACCTTCTCCCGCCGTCTCCAGTGCCACCACCTTGGTCAGTCCAACCAGCCCATGCTTCGCCGCCACATAGGCCGCTTTTTTGGCAGAAGCAACCAGCCCGTGCGTTGATGCGATATTGATCACCCGCCCCCAACCCCGCTGCCGCATCGCGGGCAATGCCTTCCGGATGGTATGAAACGCGGCAGACAGATTCACGGCAAGAATCGAGTTCCAGCGATCGACCGGAAAATCTTCCACCCGGGCCACGTGCTGAATGCCGGCATTATTAACCAGAATGTCCACCGCGCCCAGCCGTGCCTCGGCGTCTGCAATCAGATTTGCGCACGCTTCGGCTTGTTCCAGGTCCCCGTCGTTATAGAGAACGGTCACGCCGTAAGCCTTGGCCAGTTCCGCCCTCTCTCTCTCAATCACCTCGCGGTCGCCAAAGCCGTTCAGCATCACCGCGCAACCCTCCGCCGCCAGCGCCTTGGCAATGCCCATTCCAATCCCGCTTGTAGAGCCGGTGACAACAGCTACGCGGTCCCTCAGCATAGGCGCAGACTTCCTTTCACAGCGGTTGAATTGCACAAAGACAGGAATTTAGCACTCGACGCATAGCCAAGGCCGATTCCCGCATGGGATTCGAGCGCGAAAGCATTATCTCATTTGGCTTTTCCGCACCGCTCCATCAAGCGGCGCGTTATTTCTGTGCTTGCCAACGCCGTCCGATCAGCCGGTCAAGCGCAAACGCGCCGGGCCCGAAGACAAGAATCAACAGCGCGGCGAACCAATAAGTATAAGGACTAGCTCCGTAGAAATCGTCAGGCTTTGAAAGGATGCGACTGAAGTTGACCCGGTCGTCAGGAACGCTCAGGTACGCGACGGTCATATTGACAAACAGAACCAGCGACACCAGCCTCGATCCCAAGCCTGCCGCAAGCAGAATGCCGCCCACGAACTCCACCAACGAAACGAAAAGCGCGGTTGCCCCCGGCGCGGGAAGGTTCAAGCTCGCGAAAAACTGCGTCACGCGATCCAGGTGCGTCAGCTTGCCCCAGCCGTCCTGCGCAAATTGCCATCCCCAGTAGAGCCGGATCAGCAGCAGCAGCGGGTTCCGCGCGCGGTTGGCCAATTGCACAAACCACTCGTAAGCTTCCGTCGCCAGATCGATCATCCTCCGCATTCCATCCTCGCTCTCAAATCAGTCCGTCGAGCTCGGGCGCGCAAATCCAGCCCAGCTCAGCCCAGTTTGCAAACCACTCTTGCACCTTCCGCGCACGGCGCGTCTCCGCCGTCCGCGAGTCCCCGAACCCTCTTTCAAGCGCCTCGGCCAGCGGCAACCCCTCCCCGATAGCGGCGAGCGTCAAATACTCTTCCCGCTCCAGCCTCCGGTAGTAGACCGAGTACTCCACGCGATGCGCAGCCAGCCAGGTCGGCCTGCGGCGCAGCCTGGGAAGTTTCGCCGCATTCTCTGGACCGGGCTCAAGCTCAGTGCCGGCCTCGCTGGCATCGCGCCTCTGCCGATCGCGTAGCGTCAGCGTCAGGTCGTCCGCCGCATAATCCAGCACCAGCAAACGCAAATGCGGCTGCAAGCCTAAACGAGAACCGCCGTCCAGCGTTGCAATCTGGTCCAGCGTCAGCGGTGTCCGCTCCGCGCCGTCCCATGCCTCCACAAACGCCCATTCGATGCGGGCCACGTCGACGGCCAACCGTTGCCTGCGCCCCACCCATTGCGGATTCTCACCCAGCCACTCCACCAGCTTCGATCCCAGGTTGCGCATGGAGAACGACCGGCTGGGATGCGCCGTCAGGTACGCAATCGACAATCCCTCAAACGCCTTGTCTCCAACCACAGCACGCAGCGCCGTAAAATCTTCCGCGAGCGCTCCCAGTACCCGAAACCAATATTGCCGGTTGTAAATCTCCAGCCGCTCAAAGGCACTGAGCCGGCTGTTTGGCGCGATAAACGAACCGGCTACCGCGCTCATTGCGCGTCCATCAGGCGCCTGCGCCCGCATCGCCTCGTCTGCGGTTAACGGCATCATCACCGCCGCGGCCATCTCCCGCTGCAATGCCTCCAGGTTCATCGCGCCGCCTCCGCCAGTGTCCCCGCATAGGTATGCAGATACTGCTCCGCCTTTTTCGCCTCCGCATGGACCTCGTCGAAGCTGGGAATATGGTCGTCCCACTCCAGCAGTGTTGGCGTAGGCCCGCAGCGTTCAATCGCCCGCGCATACAGTTCCCACACCGGGTCGATCACCGGATGATCGTGAGTATCCAGAATGTACTTCTCATACTTCGAGTGCCCGGCAATGTGTATCTGCGCCACCCGCTCCGCCGGCACTGCGTTGACATAATCCATGGGTGCGAACTCGTGGTTCACTGAGGAGACGTAAATGTTGTTTACGTCCAGCAGAATCCCGCAGTCGGCCCGCTCCACCACCTCGGTCAGAAACTCCCATTCCGTCATTTCCGACCCAGTGAAGGCCGCGTAGCTGCTCACATTCTCCACCGCTACCGGAATCTCCAAAAAATCCTGCACCATGCGCACCCGCTCCACCGTGCGCTCCACCGCTTCCCACGTAAACGGCAGCGGAAGCAGGTCGTGGGTGTATGTTCCATCCACGCTCCCCCAGCACAAGTGATCGCTCAGCCACTTGGTTCCCGTGCGCCGCACCAGTTGTTTCAGCCTGCGCAGGTGCTCCGGGTCGGGCGCGGTCACCGAGCCAAAGTACATCGAGACGCCGTGCTGCACAACGCGATACCGCTCCAGAATCCGATCGAGCATGGCCAGCGGCCGCCCCGCATCGATCATGAAGTTTTCAGAGATAATCTCAAACCAGTCCACCACCGGCTTGCGCGCAAAAATATGCTCGTAGTGCGGTATGCGCAGGCCGATGCCTATGCCGTGATCCTGAAACGCATTAAAGCGATTGCCGGGCATAAGTGTCCTTGAGGAGAAATACGATTAAAGAAAACTGCATATATCGCGGGGAAATGGAATTCGATGACGCGGCGGGAAAAACTAATTGCTCCTCCCACCGCGCCACGAGTGGAAGGGTTTTAGACCAACGATGGCGGCTTCGAGCCGTCTGTCGCGCAGCCGCCCTTGCCCGAGCAGCTGTTCTTGCCTTTGCAGCCGTTGTCGCCGGTCTTGCAGCCGCCCTGGCCTTTGCAACTGTTTTTGCCTTTACAGGAGTGTTTCGCAGGTTGGGTCTGCCCGGTGTAGCGCAGGCCGGCCTTGGCCGCTGAAACCTTCGTCGCCCCGTGTGTGGATGTCTGGGCCGCAACGGAGGTTCCGCCCACCAGGCCGGAAAGTGCCGCCGTCAGAAGCAGTGCATTCAGTTGGTTCTTCATAAAGAGTTGACCTCGCTTGGGGTTGGGGCGGAAGGGATCCGCCGGTTGTCGTCGCGCGAAATTGCCTCCGAGGCAAATCCCGCATATCCTTCCACGCAGCATAGGACTGCCAGCCTGCCCGAAAGGTTACAGTGAAAATGCTCATTCTGGAAATGAAAATCTTCACCAACGATTGAATTGTCCAACGCTCTTCGCTTGCGCTACCCTGATTCTGTCCGTTTCCGCACAGCGCGGCGGGCTGCATGGAGGTGCATCAATTGAATGCCAAGGGAATGCGCGTTCTGACCGGAACCAGCCTGGTCATCGCGCTGCTGCAAAGCTTGTGTACTGCCATTCTCACCATCAGCGCCATCCGCGTAGCCATCGGCGTCGGCGCATTGGCGGCTTCCAGCATCGCCGCGCCCTTGCTCACTTTCCATCGTGACGCGCTGCGCATCCCCATGCTCGCGCTGGCTACGGCAGGCGCCGTTGTGAACCTTCTTGTGCTGGCATGGATCTGGTGGTTGCGCGCGCGCCCCTCTGCGCAATGGCGCAAGCGCGAGATCAGCAGCAAGGAGCGCACGTCCGAGCGCCTTCAGGTGGCCTTGTCCATTCTGACGCTGGTCCTGGTGGCGCTGGAGTCCTGGTCGCACGTCATCGTCAACCACCCCGCGCCGCCACCGGCCGCGTCCTCGCACATCGCCACTTCTCAGACAGGGGCTTCTGATGCACGAGCAGCGTCCTGAATTCGATCCCGCGATTGCCGCCTACTATAACCGGTGGCCCGAGGAGAGTCGTCTCGAAAAAGGTCCATTCCTGCTCGAAGCCTTGCGTACCCGCGAGCTGATCCAACGCCACGCACCTCCGGCTCCGGCCACTATTGTCGACATCGGTGGCGCAGCCGGGGCCTACGCTCTTTGGCTGGCGGAAGCCGGATACCCCGTCCATCTCCTCGACCCCATCCCCCGCCTCGTCGCTGAAGCCGCTCGCCGCAGCGCCGCCAATCCCCGCCCCCTCGCCTCCACTCAAGTCGGCGACGCCCGCAACCTGCCCTTTGCCGGCGAATTCGCCGATGTGGTCCTCTTGCTCGGTCCGCTCTATCACCTCACCGCAGCGCCTGACCGCGCCCTCGCGCTCGCCGAAGCCGCTCGCGTTCTCAAGCCCGGCGGGCTCATCTTTGCCGCCGCCGTCTCCCGCTGCGGTTCGGCTCTCGACGGCCTTGCGCGCGGCCTCTTTCAGGATCCCCAATTTGCCGCCATCGTCGAGCAGGACCTGCGCGACGGCCAGCATCGCAACCCCTCCGGTCTGCTTGACTACTTCACCACCGCCTACTTTCACCGCCCCGAAGACCTGCGCGCCGAGCTCCTCGCCGCAAATTTTGAAGTCGATGGATTCTTCGGGATCGAAGGCCCGGGCTGGATTCTGCCCGATCTTGCCGAGCGTCTTGCCGACTCGCGCCGCCGTGCCGATCTGCTCCTTGTTGCCCGCCTGCTTGAATCCGAGCCTTCCATACTCGGTTCCAGCGCCCACCTGCTCGCCGTCGGCCGCAAGTCCGCATAATACGTTACTTCATGGCCCGGCCAGCTCCAGTTCCTTCTCCAGCCGCTCATGCAGCCGTTCGCTGAACCCTGCCGGCAGCTCAAACACCCTTTCATCGGCCATCAGCACCACCACATTGCGTGTTGAATCCAGCACCGCCGAGCAGATCTCGCAGGTCTCCAGGTGGCGATCGATATCCGCGCGCAACTCCGCGTCCACCTCGCCGTCAATGTAGGCGGAGATATGTTCCCACACGTGTTTGCAGTCGATCCTCATGCGCCCCACCCAAACAGCCCCTTGCGCCGGGGTGCAAACTCTTTCAGTTGCGGCGCCAGTTCCCGCTGCAACTGCGCCCGCGCCCGGTGCAGCCGCACCTTGACCGCCCCCTCGGTGATCCCCAGAGCCGCGGCGGTTTCTCGCACATCCATCTCTTCGATGTCCCTGAGCAACACAACGTTACGGTAAATCGCGGGCAATCCCTCAATCGCCGCGCGCAGCACCCCCCCCAGCTCCTTGCGTTCCAGCGCCTCTGAGGGCACCTCACGCCAGCTGGTCAATATCGCCGGAGTATAGTCTCCCGTTTGCTCGTCGGTCTCCGCATCCAGCGAGTCCTCGCGCCGGCTGCTCTGCTTGCGCAGCCGTCCCAGCCCTTCGTTGCGGGCAATTGAGAGCACCCAGGTGCGGAACTGCGAATCCCCGCGGAAGTTGCGCAGATTCAGATAAACCTTGATCGCCGTCTCCTGCGCTGCATCCTCCGCCTCCGCTTCACTTCGCAACAGCGAGAGCAGCAAAAAGTAGATGGCGCGCTCCATTGGGCGAATCAGGTCGTGAAACAACTCCTTCTCGCCCGCCAGAATGCGCCGTATACATTCCGCCTCGAACTCCGGGTTAGAAGCTGTCGCCATACCTTGTTCTCGCCGTGGCGCTGGAACCACCCGCGCCGCCAACCGCTCAGACTTTCTCTTGAGAGACTATAGCGGACTATCGCGCCCTCACCCCTTCGCGCGTCCGGCGTCAAGCAGAAATGTCGCTTGCCCGACGTAACTTTTACACAATGAATAGATTCCTTGTACGCAAAATACAAATTGGGCTGTACAATCTCCACGAGGAGACCCATGGCCGGAGATATATCACTTACGTGCAGCGATTGCGGGCAGGACTTCACCTTCACCGCTGCTGATCAGGCGTTCTTCCAGGAACGCGGTTACTCGACCCCGAAGCGTTGCAAGACTTGCCGTCAGGCAAAGAAGAACGACCAGGGGGGCTCCGGCTACCGTTCGGCTCCGGCACAGGGA
The DNA here is from genome assembly GCA_050013735.1 of Occallatibacter sp. GTDB lineage: Bacteria > Acidobacteriota > Terriglobia > Terriglobales > Acidobacteriaceae > Telmatobacter. Next base: position 58 of record JBEKEQ010000059.1, on the reverse strand, counting down.
ACACCTGTGATTTGTTCGGGTTGCGGCCAGCCTACAACAGTGCCTTTTGAACCTCGTG
>JBEKEQ010000058.1:0-24086 GCA_050013735.1 Occallatibacter sp. | reverse complement strand
GATGTGCCCATGCCACACCCGGCCCGGCTTGGCGTCCCACTTGATCTGAATCTTCTGGCCCACGGCCAGCCGCCCAATCTCCGGCTCGTCAAAATAGGCCCGCACGCGCTCATGGTGCAGATTGACGATGCGGACGGCGGCCTGCTGCCCGACACAAATGTCACCGTCACGGTGACCACTTCAAGCGAGCAAAATGCGCTCTGCGTGCCTCGCGAGGCGCTGCGCTCAGAGAACGGCAAGCCCTACGTGTACAAGGTGGTGAAAGATCAGCTGGTTCGCACTCCAGTGACCACCGGCACCTTCAACCTGACCCAGGAAGCTATCCTCTCCGGACTCAACGCAGGAGATTCGGTGGCGACCGGGACAACGAGCGGACAGCCCTTGCAGGAGGGCGTTCCCATCAAGGTGGTGCGGTGAGGCTGGTGCACCTGGCGGCGAGCAGACTGGCCGCAGCGTTGCTGGCGGCGGCGATTACGGCCTCCGCGCAGGCTCCGTTGGCGCAAGCCAACGCGGCGCTGCAGGCAGGCGAGGCAGATCGTGCGCTGGCGCTGCTCTCTAATATCGCTCCGACGGCAGCGGACCAGGCCGAGGCCCACAATTTGCAATGCCGCGTGCGGTTGACCCTGGAGCAATGGGAAGCGGCAGCCGAGCAGTGCCAACAGGCGGTGCAGTTGGATGGACAAAATTCCGGCTACCACCTGTGGCTGGGTCATGCGCTGGGCCAAAAGGCATCGCGGGCCTCGTTTCTCAGCGCGTATGCGCTGGCCAGGCGTACGCGGGCCGAGTTTGAAGAATCGGTAAGGCTGAATCCACGCAATGCTGAGGCACTGTCTGACCTGGGCGAGTTTTACGAGCAGGCGCCGGGTGTGGTGGGCGGCGGTATGGATAAGGCGGCAGGAATTGCCGCGCAACTCGACAAGCTGGACCCGGCCCGCGCTCATGAGCTTCGCGGACGGATCGCCGAGCAGCAGAAGGACTTTGTCACGGCTGAGAAGGAGTTCAAGCTAGCCCTCGCGGCAGGCGCGCATCCCGCCAACCAATGGGTTACGCTGGCAAGCTTCTATCGCCGGCGCCATCAATGGACGGAGATGGAAAAAGCCTTGCACAACGGCCTGAACGCGGCGGAACGGGACAAACATGCGGGGGCTGCTCTCTTCGATGGAGCCTCTGTGCTGATCAGCGCCAATCGTGATCCCGCGCTGGCGGCGAAGATGCTTGAAGAATATTTGGCAAGCCCAGGGAAGACAGAGGATGCGCCGGCGTTTGTGGCCCACAGCCGCCTGGCTCACCTCGAAGATCAGCTTGGAGACCCGGCAGCGGCAAGCCGCGAACGGGCAGCCGCACTGGACATGGCGCACGATTACAACCCCGCTGAGGATGCACGACCCAAGCGAGCCAGCAATTGAGTGGAAGAATGCCGGTAAAGAAAGCTTACAATTCGCGCTGTGCCTGGGCGTCAACGGTTCTTGCATTGACGCTGGCCGCCGCGGCGTCGAACGCGCCGGCGCAGGTTTCGCTGGCCACCGTAGTCGACATGGCGCAGCGCAACTCCAGCGCAGTGAAGCTGGCGCAGGCGGATTTGCAGAAGGCAGTGGCCGCGCTTAACCAGACCCAGGACGCCTATATTCCCAATTTCGTCATCGGCTCCACGGTCGGCTACTCGTACGGCTTTCCCACTGGCCAGCCCTCTGTGGGAAGCGCCACCATGCAGTCGCTGGTTCTGAGCTACTCGCAGCGGCAGTACATCAAAGCTGCCCGCGCTGCGATTGAAGCCACCCAACTAAGCCTGAAGGATGCCCGCGAGCAGGCGGCTCTCGACGCCTCCACAGCCTACATTGAGCTGGACACCGTGAACCGCGAACTGGATGCGGCGCGCCAGCAGGAAAGTTTGACTGGAGATCTGGTTCGGATTGAGCGGCAGCGCAGCGAGGCCGGCGTCGATTCCAGCCTGGACCTTTTGCAGGCCCGTTTGAAGGCCGCGCAGTTGAAGCTGCAGCGGCTGCATCTGGAAACCAGGGCGGCCACGGTTGAAGAGCAACTTGCCGTTCTGACCGGCTTGCCCGCCGGTTCAACTTCCCCTGACCACGGCAGCATCCCAGAGATTCCTGCCATCGCGGTGAATGAAGCTCCGCGCGCCTTGCCCGGAACCAAAGCCGCCTTAGTCATGGCGCACTCGAAGGAGCTCCAGGCCAAGGGGGACGATCTGTCGTGGCGGCGGCCCCAGATCGGGTTCGGAGCCGTTTACAACTACGACTCCAACGAGCTGAACAACTACAGCACGTATTACAGGAATTTCACTCCTAATAACATTAGTTTCGGGCTTCAGATTACGGTGCCATTCTTCGACTTTGCCCTGCGTGCCAAGGCCCGGCAAACCGCGGCTGACGCCTTGCGCGTTACTGTGGAAGCTGAGCAGGCCCAGCGCCAGAATGACGTTCAAATCGCGACGCTGACCGGCAACTTGCGGGAGTTGGACGCCCAGGCCGAGGTTGCAAGTCTAAAGCAACAGATTGCCGGCGAGCAGCTGAAGGCGGTCCTGAGCGAATTGAAGTTGGGCAACGGCGCATCGAGCGGCCCTGGCGCGCAACCGCAACTGACTCCCAAGGCGGAGCAGTTGGCCCGAATTGACGAGCGGCAGAAGTACCAGGACGCCCTGGATGCCGGGCTGGACTTGGCCAAGGCGCGGCTGGGGCTACTGCGCGCGCTCGGCCACATGGAAGACTGGCTGCAGGAATTACACGCGAAATAGCCGCCAGACCGAAAGAGAACGGCTTGAAAATCGCCGAAATGCTAGAATGGAAGGGATGCCTATGCCCCTGAAAACACTTTTACTGAATCCGCCCTCGTTCAAGAACTTTGACGGCGGCGCGAGTTCGCGCTGGCCCGCTACGCGCGAGATTGAATCCTACTGGTACCCCGTGTGGCTGACCTACCCGGCCGGACTGCTGGAGGGCTCCCGGGTGCTCGATGCGCCTCCACACCACGTCTCCGCCGACGAAACAATCAATATTTGCAAGGATTTCGAGTTCCTTGTGCTTTTTACCTCGACTGTGGGCTGGGCGGGCGACCAACGCCTGGCCGAGGCCATCAAGGCAGCCCATCCTTCCATCCGTATCGCCTTTGTCGGCCCTCCGGTGACCACTGACCCGGATCGCGCCCTCAACGAGTGCTCAGTGCTCGACTTCATTTGCCGCCGCGAGTTCGATTACTCGGTGGTCGAGTTTGCGCAGGGAAAGCCGCTGAACGAAATCCTTGGCATCAGCTACAAGCTGGACGGCAAGATCGTTCACAATCCCGACCGCCCGCAGATCGAAGACCTGGACGCGATGCCCTGGGCCACCAAGATCTACAAGCGTGACATGGATGTGACGCGCTATAACGTCCCCTTCCTGCTGCATCCGTATATCGCGCTTTACTCCACCCGCGGATGCCCGGCGCAGTGCACCTTCTGCCTTTGGCCGCAGACCCTCAGCGGGCACGCGTGGCGCAAGCGCTCGACAGACGATGTGGCTGCCGAGCTTGCCTGGGCCAAGCAGAACTTTCCTGAGGTCAAGGAATTTTTCTTCGACGACGACACATTCAACATTCAAAAGGCCCGCACCATTGAGCTGTGCGAAAAGCTCAAGCCGGTGGGAGTCACCTGGAGCTGCACCTCGCGCGTGACCACCGATCGCGAAACGCTGAAGGCCATGAAAGACGCCGGCTGCCGTTTGCTGATTGTGGGCTTTGAGTCCGGCGACCCGCAGATCCTGAAGAACATTAAAAAGGGCGCCACCGTGGAGCGCGCGCGCGCTTTCGCCAAAGACTGCAACGACCTGGGCCTGACCATTCACGGCGACTTTATTCTCGGCCTGCCCGGAGAGACCAAAGAGTCGATCTGGAACACCATCAACTTTGCCAAGGGCCTGGATTGCGAAACCATCCAGGTTTCCATTGCCCACGCGTATCCAGGCACCGAATTCTACGACTACGCCAAGGCCAATGGGTTCATTACCAACGAACGCATGGAAGACGGCGGCGGCCACCAGATGGCGCACATCGAGTATCCGGGCCTGCCCACCGACTATGTGATGGAGATGGTGCACAAGTTTTACGACGAGTACTACTTCCGGCCCAAGGCGGCTTTCCGCGTGGTTTGGAAGGCGTTTGTCAATCGCGACCTGCCGCGGCTCTACGTTGAGGCAAGGGCGTTTTTGAAGCTGCGCGCGCAACGCAACAAGATGGTGAAGATTGCACGCAGCCACCAGGCCGACCCGCCCGCTCCGGTGGGTGCAGGCGCATAGATTCAGCTCGATTCCATCCCCTCGAGGGCGGACGCATATGCGCCGCCCTCGATTTGCATCTGAATTGCCAATGAGGATCATCTAAGGATTGATGGCTGATGCAAAACTATCGCCGCGGCAATACATGGTCCTGCTGCTGGTGGCGGTCTGTGCTCCCCTCGGCGATTCCTGCCTGTCGCGGGGAATGACTCTTTTGCCGCCCATCTCGCTGTCCCACCCCGCCACGCTCATCGCCGCAGTCTTTACGCCCTGGATCGCTTTTGGCATTGTGCTGCTGATTGGCTTTTTCGCCAGCTACCTGACCGCGCTTTCCTGGGCCGATCTTACCTATGTGCTCCCGGCCACGGCATTCGGAAACGTGATTGTCGCTTTATTCGCGCGGTTCTGGCTGCAGGAGCCTATCTCGCTGGAGCGTTGGGCGGGAATCGTCCTCATCACACTCGGTGTAGGCTTTGTGGCTCAAGGGCCGTCGTTGACTGAGAGACCGGCGAAGCTGGCTATTGAGGAGCCTGCGACGGAGAGACTCGTCGCGCAGGCCCACGCGACTGGACCAGCGCTGGTTGGAAGCACGGCGTCTGCCGGCCGTACAGTCGAGGAGCAGCCGCGATGACACTTTCCTTCCCTGCCCCTGCTGTCAGTGCGTGGTCCGCGGCCGCCATGATCGCCGCTGTTGTTCTCTGCTCCACAACGGGCGAAGTGCTCACTGCTGCGGCAATGAAATCAATCGGCGACCTGGACGATATTCGCGCGCGCTCCGGCCTCACCGGGGCCATTCGCGCCGTCCTGACGTCTCCGCTCTTCTTTGCGGGAGTGGGCTTTCTGGCGCTGGCTTTCTTTGCCCTGCTGCTGGCCCTGAACCACCTGAACCTGAGCCTGGTGGCGCCGGCTTCTGCCTCGTTGACATTGGTCACCAACGCCATTGCCGGCAAAATCTTCCTCAAGGAAAATGTTGACCGCAGACGCTGGACAGCGGCCGTGCTGGTTTGCGTGGGCGTTTACTTTTTGGCGCATTGAGAAGAGCGGTACTCGGCTCTCAGCTTTCAGCTCTTAGCTTTTTTCCGACGCCAAAGAGATTGAGGAAGTGAACTGCGCTACTCTATTCCACGCCGTCGCCGGAGTCTCGAAGCCAGCGGCTGAAAGCTAAAAGCTGAGAGCTACAAGCTGATCAATCTCATCAATCCTTGCGGCTTCAGGTCGGGATCGAGGAAAACTCGCGGATCGTCGATGCTCGCGCAAACCGCTTCGGCGGCCAGGTGGCCGGAGCGTGCTGCGCTCTCCATGGTCGAGGGCCAGCCGGTGGCCGTCCAGTCGCCGGCGAGAAAGCAATTTGGCCACGGTGACTGTGCGTGGGGCCGGGCACCGTCAATTCCCGGCGGAACTCCAAAGGTCGCTCGCACTTCCTTTATCAGTGCTGCTTTTTCCAGTTTTGCTGTGGCCATCTCCGGGAAAAAATCGCCCAATTCGCGCAATGCGAGTGCAATCGCTTCTTCGCGGTTCAGCTCGGCAAATTTACGCGACGCGCTGACCACCAATTCAACGTAACTGCCGTTGCCTTTGCGCCATGGCTGCAACCGGCTCTTGTTGTAGAGCCAGTGAATCTCACGGTCCAAAAGCACAGCGTGTTCGAGCGTGGTAATTTCGCGATCGAACCACAGGTGGACACTGCAAATGGGCCAGTGCTCGAGGCGTTCGAGCTGCGCGGCGAGCGCATCTGCGCCGTCAGTCGCCGGCATGTGCGGGAGCAGCTTGGCCGTGGCTTCAAACGGCAGCGCGAGGACAAGGAGATCGGACATCAGCGCGCCGTTGCGCGTGGCCAGCGTCCATTGCGAGGTTTCTTCGTCCCACTCCGTCGACTCCACGTTCGTGTTGAACAGGACGCTCGATCCATTTTGCCGAAGGAACTCCGCCGCCCCCGCATAGAGCTCAGTCAGTGGCACGGTGCTCATCCCCATGCTGCCTGCCTCGGCCGAGTTCATGAACAGTTCACGGATGACCTTGGCGGCATAAGGCAGCCCAATGGAATCGAGGTCGGCATTCAAGGCGCTGGCGATGACCAGCCTCCAGAAGCGCTCTATCGCCCCTTCGGTCTGGCCGTGGCGGCGCAGCCACGTGCCCAGGGCTTCCTGAGAATCGAACGGCACCGGCCGCATCAACGCCGCGAACGCGCGCCCCAGAGCCAGCTTGTCGGCCAGGGTGAATGCGTGCGCCGCCATCAGCTTTGGCAGGCCGTGCAACGGCGCAGGCAGCCACGATGGCCCGAGCGGAGAGCGCCGGCCGCCAGGTTCAATCATGGTCATCTCGCTGGTCCAGTGAATGCGGTGATCGACGCCGATGCGTTTGTAGAAGCCGATGAGGTTGGTGCAGCAGCCAAACAGCACATGCTGGCAGTTGTCGATGACCTCATCGACGCCTGGATGCCGATAGGAGCTGGCTCGCCCGCCCAGGTAGCTACGTCGTTCGACAAGTTGCACGCGCAAGCCGGCCTGAGCCAGCGCGCAGGCCGCGCTCATGCCGGCCACGCCGCCGCCTACGACGGTGACGGTCTTGTCAGAGACTTGCGGTAGGCCGCTCAAGCAGCCACCCGCGCCCAGGCCGTTCGCGCCAATCCTACGGCAAGAATCGCCAGCTTTTGCGCTGTGGGCACGCTGGCGCGGCGCGAAAACACATCGTAGTTCGCACGCTCGATCCGCTTGAGCAATGCATGATAAATGCGCACCAGAACCCACAGCGCGGGCTGGCTTTCGCGATCGATCAACGGTAGCAGCGCCTGCGCTGAACGGTAATAAACTTCCGCACGCTGTGCGATGGACTTGAGCAGCGCTCGCTCATTCTCCGTTGGCGGAGCGCCCGCGGTGCGAAGCAGCAGCGAGTTCAGCGCGACGTCGTGGGCTGCCAGATCGTCTAGCGGCAAGTAGACGCGATTGCGCTCAGCGTCTTCCGCCACGTCGCGCAGAATGTTGGTGAGCTGAAATGCAATCCCTGTCTCCTCGGCAAGCTTCTCCGCGCGCGGGTCTGTGTAACCGAAGATGCGAATACAAACCAGGCCCACCACCGAGGCGACGAGGTAGCAGTAGCGGTAGAGATCGGCGAAGGCGGCATAGGTGTCTGGCCGGTCCGCGGTGTTGGCGTCCAGATCCATGATGACACCGGCCACAAGCTCATCGAGCAACTGGACTGGAATTGCGAACCGTTCCGTCGCGTCATGAACGGCCATGAAAACCGGATCGCCGGTTTCACCTTTGGCGCAAACAGCAAGCCATTCCGCGAGCCATGCGTCGAGGCGGGTGCGGCGTTCCTCGCGCGTCAGGCTCTCATCGTCGGCCAGGTCGTCAGCGCGGCGCATGAAGGCGTAGATGGCGCAGATGGCGTTGCGCCGCGGCGCGGGAAGCGCAACAAAAGCGTAGTAGAAATTCTTGGCCTCGCGACACGCGATTCGCCTGCACACGGCATAGGCCTCATCTAATGTAGGCCTGCCGAACGTACGTCCGTCGAATGGAGCGTCGTGCTTCAATCCGCCTTCTCTTCGCGCTGCGCGCTGTCGCCGGGCCTCAAGAAGGGCAGCAACTTGGCCGTGACGGCTCTCAAGGCAAGAGTTCCTTTGGCGATCTTCGAGATCGACGGCCTTGCGCTCAGCACGTCGTAGTCGCGGCGATCGATGGCGCGCAGAATCTCAAGGCCGCCGCGGCTGAAGAGGTCCAGGTCCAGAGCCAGATCGCGATTTACCATACCGATCAAGGGCAGTCCCTGCTCAAAAAGCCCGCGCGCATAATCCACCTCGTACCGGAGTAGGGCGCGAAACTCCGGCGTGGCAATGCCCTGGGCAATCGTTTCTTCGTCCACATGAAAGAATGCCATGTCTTGCCGGGGCAGATAGATGCGACCGCGGGCATAGTCCTGGCGCACGTCCTGCCAGAAATTCGCCAGTTGCAAGGCCGAGCAGGTGGCATCGGAGAGCTGGAAGCGCGCGTCGGATTCATCGGCGGGTGCCTCGCCGCAGGCATAAAGCACCAGCCGGCCTACTGGATTGGCAGAGTAGCGGCAATAGCCCAGCACGTCTTCCATCGATGCGTAGCGCGAGACGGTCTGGTCCTGACGAAAGGCGGTGAGCAGGTCAGCGAATGGCGCCTTGGGAATTGCGCACTCCTTGATGGTCTCGGCCAGAGCGACAAATACCGGATGCGTCGCCCGGCCCTCATAGCAGGCGTCCAGTTCCCTGCCCCACAGTTCGAGCAATTCGAGGGCAACCGAGGGGTCGCCCACTTCGTCACCGAGATCGTCAGAGATGCGGCAGTACGCGTAGATGGCGTGAAAATGCGGGCGCAGCGCCTTGGGCAGAAACCACGTGGCGACGTGAAAATTTTCGTAGTGGGTTTCGGCCAGCCGCTTGCAATACGCCCGCGCCTCGTCGAGGGTGGGCGCAACCGCGGGAATGCGATAGCTGTAAGGCAGCGCCGCCCAGCCGCGGTTGATCAAGATCTCCTTGCGCAGCGCTTCCCGCTCCAACGCCTCCGCTTCCTTATCTAATTCTTCGGTTTGTTGGGTTGCCTGGGTCATAAGCTCGCCTCAGGGCACAATGGCGGTCTTGATTTCGCTGCCCCGCTTCATCAGCTTCTCAAAGACGCGGTTAAGTTCATACAGGTGAGCGTGGCCGGTGATGAATGCCTGCGCCTGAAATCGGCCCGAGGCAATCAGCTCGAGGGCTTCACGGCAAATGGCCGGGGTGTGGTGAAAGGTGGCACGCAGCGTGATATCGCTGTAGTGTATGCGGTTGGTGTCGAGAGTGACGTGGGTATTCTTCGCGCAGCCGCCGAAGAAGTTCACCGTGCCACCCTTGCGAACCAGTTCCACCGCCTCCTGCCACGCCTCGGGCACGCCCACAGCCTCAATGGCGATATCCACGCCGCGGTCTTTGGGCGTTAGGGCGCGCGTCTCCTGGATGGCCTTACGGATCGATGCGCTTTGCACCACGTGGGTGGCGCCCAACTGCCGCGCGGCCTCCACCTGGCCATCGTGCCTGACCAGGGCGATGGTCTCGTATCCCGCCAATGCGGCCACGTGCAGAATCATCAGGCCCAGAGGGCCGCCGCCAATCACGGCAATGATGTCGCCCTTGCGGGGACGCGAATCTTCAAACCCGTGCACCGCGCAAGCCAGCGGCTCAGTCAGCGCCGCGTGCTCCAGCGGCACATTTTCCGGCACTCGGAGCGTGTTCTTGCCTACGATGCGCTCGGGAATGCGGATGAACTCGGCATAAGCGCCGTTGTTGAAGAGGAGATCGTCGCAAAGGTTCTCCTGGCCGCGCAGGCAGAAATAACATTTGCCGCAGGGAGCGGAGTTGAGCGCCACCACGCGGTCGCCAGGCGCAAACTCGGTGACGCCATCGCCCGCTTCAACAACGGTCCCCGCCAGTTCGTGGCCGAAGAGCGCAGGGGGCACGATCATGCGCGCGTGATAACCACGGCGGAAAACCTTCAGGTCCGTTCCGCAGGTCAGAGCCGCGCCCACGCGAACGATCAGCTCGCCCTCGGCGGCTTTGGGGATGGGAACCTCTTCGATGCGGATATCTTCGCGGCCGTGCAGCACGGCGGCCTGCATGGTGCTGCGCCCGAGAAGCGCATTTTCGACGGTCCTGCGGCCCAGGCTGACGGCGGATTCGACCGTCTGACGGCCTTTGCCCACCACCGCATCGACTGTATTCAGGCCTGCTTCGACCACCGTCTCAACAGTGTTGAGGCCCCCCTCGACGACGGTTTCAACCTTCTTACGGCCCTCTTCGACGACGGTTTCGACCGTCTTCCGTCCGCGGAGGATCGCGTCTTTCACCGTGCTCGCCATCGAACCCTCCTACTCTGCGCCGGCCCCCGGCACAGGCTCAATCATAATCTTCATTGAGTCGGCTTTGGGGTGCGAAGCGATCTCAATCGCTTCCACCGCCTGCTCCAGCGGAAAGCGGTGCGAGATCAGTTGTGTCAAATCAAATCCGTTGCGATAGCCGCCGAAGACCAGGGTGGTCACTTCGTCCAGAATCTCAAATGAAGATGAGTATGAACCCAGCAGAGTCTTTTCGTCCATACAAACGGCGCCAGGGTCGATGGTTGCTTCACCGTGCTGGGTCTGCGCGAAGAGCATCACCTTGCCGCCCGGCCTGGCCGCGTCCATCGCGGTCTTGATGAGCGCGTTGCCGCCTACAGCCAGAATCACTGCGTCTGCCCCACGGCCGTCAGTTTCCTTGAATACCCGCTCCACCACATTCTCGCTGCCGGCATGAATTGGATCTTTGAGTCCGAACCGTGCTGCAATAGCGTGGCGTTCGGGATAAAGATCGGAGGTGAGCACGCGTGCCCCGGTGCGGCGAGCCAGCGCGGCGTGCATCAGGCCGATGGGGCCCTGTCCGATGACGAGGACCGTATCGTCGGCGGCAAGATTCAGCAGCTTGACGCCCTTGAGAACGGTGTTCAGAGGCTCCAAGAACGCGGCTTGCTCAAACGGCACGCTATCTGGAATGCGGACGACGCCGCGGCTGGAGGCGATCCAGTCCATCACGCGAATATACTCTGCAAAGCCGCCGCCGGAAGGTTCGAAGCCGGCCGTCACCCCCACCTTTTTGTATAGCGGGCACTGCGACGGCGTCTGCTTGCGGCAAAAGTAGCAATCTCCGCAGGGGACGTGGTGGTGGACCACCACCCGCTCGCCCAGCTCGAAGTGCGCCCCCTGGCCCACTGCAACAACGGTTCCCGACATTTCATGGCCGAAGATGCGCGGCGCGGAATGGGAGCCGGTGTGAATCTTTTTCAGGTCGGTGCCGCAGATGCCGCAGGTAGCCACTTTGATGAGCAGCTCTCCGGGGCCGATGGCCGGGACGGGAACGGTTTCAACGCGCATGTCGTTCACGCCGCGATAAACAACGGCTCGCATGGTGGCGGGAATTTTGCTCTCGAAATGGGATTCAACGTTTGATGTTTGGGTAGCCATTGCGCTGTCTGATTGTTCCTTGTGGATCCAGATTTTCGAGCAGCGACTTCGCTATGCTTTGGGAAGCCTTACTGCTATTTTCGCCCATTTGCGCGAGTGCGGGCCAGTGCCAGGGGCGAAGAAGGGCAAAAACGACGAATCGGGCCATTTTGAACTGCCCGTCGGCCGTGATGAATGGATTGAAATCGGGCAATCGGGCGTTGAGTCCGTCGCTCACGGCCTTGACGCAGTGGAACGGGATTCCGCGCATGGCGGCGAGACGGGCAACGATGGCTCCCTCCATGTCCACGAGGTCGGCATTGTAGGTTGTGGCAAGGCGGAGCTTTTCCTGTGCGTCCGCGACCCTGGGGCTGGTCACCACCCAACATCCGTCAGGATTGCCGCTGACTGAGAATCGCTCGCCGGTGCGGGCGTCGATAACTCCGGCGACCGGGTAGGCGTGGCCGGGAGTGTGGTGGGCTCGCAGGGCGCCTACCCAGCCGGCGGAGATTGCACGGTCGATCGCGCCGTCGTGCTCGATTTCGGCGAAGGCGCGGGTGCCCGCTTCGGCGCCGGCTCCTCCGCAGGCGGCGACCCACTCACCTCCGTCGAAGGTCCAGCGCCAGAGGTGAACGTGGCCGCGGCGCTGGTGCGCCCAGCCGCGGACGAGAGGCTTCAACTCGTCGGGCATGGCGGCGATGATGGCGGTGCGGGTCATGCGGACTCCCGGCTTGAACCTTTGGATTCCGCCGACGCGGCGTTCGCGCCCGGCAAGAGAAAGACAAGACTCCATTGGGCGAGGACTCCTGCCGCCAGCATCGACCAAAACGCGACGTCCCACCTAAAACAGAGGGCGAGAATCGACAACGCGAAGGGAGCAACGAGAGCGACGATCCATGCTTTACTGAGATTCAGCTCCTCCAATCGGGCAAGTGTAGTGACCAGCCACGCGCCCCCTGCAAGTAGGCCCATAATGACTGCCAGCGTCAGATCGATCGAACTAGGATGCAGCCGAATGCGATCGAGGCGGTAGACGCAATAAGCAAACCAATAGGCCATCAGCGCTGGGAAGACGACTGTGGAGCGCTGTTCCTTTTGCGGCTTTCCGAATTTAAGCATCTGGATTCCTTGAAGTGGTTTTATGGCGCGTAGCCATTGGCGCGGAACCACTCAATGGCGGCGCGCATGGCCGGGTAGACAGGGACGATGCGGAAGCCGAGTTCCTGCTGGGCGTGGGCGCTGCTCGCGTACATCTTCTTGCGGCCCATGAGGACTTCTTCAAAGGTAGCGCGGGGCTCGCGGCCACGGATACGGCCGGTGATCCATTCCTCGAAGAAGGCGTAGGTAGCGGCAACGGCAAAGGGAATCTTCACGGTTGGCGATGGGATGCCGGTGATGGCCGACATCTTATCGAGGATCTGCTTGAGGGTGAGGTTTTCGCCGCCGAGAATGTAGCGCTTGCCGGGCTTGCCCCTGGTGAGCGCGGTGACGTGGGTGCGGGCGACTTCGGAGACATCGACGAGGTTAAGGCCGGTATCCATGTAGGCGGGAAATTTGTGATTCAGAAAGTCGACGAAGATGCGGCCGGTGGGGGTGGGCTTGGCGTCGTTGGGGCCAATGGGGGTGGTGGGGTTGAGGATGATGACCTTTTGGCCGTCCGCGGCGGCGGCGATGGCCTGCTGCTCGGCCATGAACTTGGAGCGCTTGTAGTGGCCCACCATATCCTTGAGCGAAACCGGCGTGTCCTCATTGATGACCAGACCGTCTGTGCGGAAATGCATGGTGGCCACGCTGGAGGTGTAGACGAAGCGCGGCACCTTGGCCTCGCGGGCCATGCGCAGCAGATCGCGGGTGCCGTCGACGTTGGCGCGGTACATGGCGTCGGGATCGGGAATCCATAGGCGGTAGTCGGCAGCGACATGGACAACAGCGTCGCAGCCGAGGAGAGCGGGGCGGATGGACTCAGGATCGATGAGGTCGCCTGCGTGCGTTTCTCCGGGAATGCCTTCGAGATTGGCCAGTTTGCTGGTCTTGCGCACCAGCAAGCGCAGCTTTGCGCCCTCGGCGACGAGGGTTTTGGCAACGTGATGGCCTACAAAGCCGGTTGCGCCGGTAAGGAAAACTTTCATTGGATATTCTCACGTTCCATACTAAACCGATGGCTTTGGGGGGGCGTGAGGGACTCATTCGCGGAAGCTTCCATGCCGATAGAGGCTATATGTGCAAACGATTCATCCTCACCACGAACAAGCGCGGACAGGTCACATTACCGAGGGAAGTTATGGAGCATTGCGGACTTCCGTCGGGAGGAAAGCTCAAAGTAGAGTTTCTTCCTGACGGAATTTGCGAGTTCAGCCCGATCCACCCGCAATCGCACGCAAAGGGACCTCAGAGCCCGCCTGCGCCGTCTTGTTGATTTTGAGGTGGTGCGCCATCCCCGATCCCAGAATCGGGAATAGGGGACCCGGCCGGTGCCTTATCGAACTCGCGGAGCGATTAGTCCAGCTTGTCCGGTACCAGCGCGATGTTCTTTTCGCCGGCGGCTTTCTTTTCGTTGTAGGCTTTGACCCAGTCTTCCCAGTGCTTGCCGGCGGCGCGGTCTTTGCCGGTGAACTCGACGCGGGCGATGTCCGCATAGCCTACTTTGCGCTTCTCCGGCGAAGTGGGCGTGAAGTACTGGAGGAACGATTCGGCCAGGGTGGGACCGGTTTGGCAGTTGAAGATGAAGGCCTCAATGCGCTCACCGTTCTTTAAGGTTAACGTCACGTCACCGCGATAATCCAGGGCTTTGCCCAGGGCATGGCGCAGATCGTCGTCGGTGGCAAGCGCGGGAACCCAGCCTTCCAGTTTTTCCTGTTCTGAACCGGGCGCCAGTTCCAGGGCTTCCACCTGGGCCATGGTGTATTTCGCTACTTCGGCGGTCATGCGATTTTCCCCTCAGGGGCTAAAGCCCCGACTCTTTGTTGAGCCTTATCGGCACGACTAAAGCCGTGCCCTGACCCTTCTTATGGCCCAGAAAGATCTTGCCCGGTAACGTGTTAGAGCTTCGCCAGTTCGCGATCTGGCTCCGCAATTTGCACCAGCGGAGCCCGGCCGTGCGGCATGGGCTCATTAAGCAGCTTGAGCGCGTGGGGGTCGCGATAGCGGCTGAAGGTGCCGCGCACCATGCCCCAAAATCCACTCAGAGACCCGAACCCTTCCATCACGGCGCTGGGCTCATAGCCGCAACTCACCATGCAGTTGGCGCACTTGGGGTTGCCGCTGGCCACGCCATATTCTTCCCACTTGGTGGTTTCGAGCAGCTCCTTGAAGGATTCCGCGTAGCCTTCCTGCAACAGGTAGCAAGGGCGCTGCCAGCCGAAGATGTTGAATGCGGGCGAACCCCAGGGCGTGCACTCATATTTGCGGTCGCCCATCAGGAACTCGAGAAACAGCGGCGACATGTTGAACTTCCAGGTGGGCTTGCGGTTGGAGAGAATGGCCCGGAAGAGGCGCCGCACGCGGGCGCGCCCAAGGAACTTGGTCTGGTCCGGCGCCTTGTCGTAGCTGTAGCCGGGTGAAAGCACGATGCCCTCGACGCCCATATCCATGACTTCGTCAAAGAAGCCGCGAACGCTGTTGGGATCGGTGCCATCAAAGAATGTGGCGTTGGTGGTGACGCGGAAGCCGCGCTTGACGGCCTCTTTGATGCCCTCGACTGCGATGTCGTAACCGCCTTCTCGGCACACGGAATAATCGTGATGCTCGCGCTCTCCATCCAAGTGAACAGAGAAGGTGAGGTATTTGGAAGGCGTAAACTCCGGCAGGCGGCGCTTGAGCTCGAGAGCGTTGGTGCACAGATAGATGTACTTCTTGCGCGCAACGAGGCCGTTGACGATCTCCACAATCTGCGGATGCAAAAGCGGCTCGCCGCCGGGAAGCGAAACCATGGGCGCGCCGCATTCTTCCACCGCGGCGAAACACTCTTCCGGCGTGAGCTGCTTCTTCAAAATATGCGGCGGATATTGCACCTTGCCGCATCCGGCGCAGGCCAGGTTGCAACGGAAGAGCGGCTCAAGCATCAGCACCAACGGATACCGCTTGTTGCCTGCCAGCCTCTTCTTGATTACGTACCATGCAACCGTACCCATCTGAGAGATTGGAACTGCCATCTTAGGTTCGATCCTCCGTGTTAGCTTTCAGCTTTCAGCTATCAGTTTTCAGTTAAATGCCAAGGCTCAGAAAACGCTCGAATCACTCATCAAAAAAAGCTGGCCGCTGATAGCTGACGGCTAAAAGCTGCTCTTCCGTTCCATAGCCCGCTTATAACCGGTCAAAGCCAGCAGCGGGAAATATTGGCGGTACATGTCGTAGGACAGGTAGAAGACTCTGGGGAAACCTGTTCCTGTAATTATATTCTGGCGGGTCGGTCCCTCACCCATAGATTCGTCCCAACCGCCGTCCACCTGTTGCCGCGTGAGCAGCCAGCGAACCCCTTTGGCGAGGGAGTCGGAACGGTCGTCGCCGGCAGCCAGCAGCCCGAGCATGGCCCAGGCCGTCTGCGAGGGCGTGCTCGGCCCCACGCCGCGGGTGTTTGGGTCGTCGTAACTGCCGCAGGTTTCACCCCAGCCGCCGTCGGGATTCTGCACCATGCGGATCCACTCCGCTGCCTGCTGGATTTCCGGCTCGTGATTGTCAATGCCGATGGCCTCAAGCCCGCGCAGCACCAGAAACGTGCCGTAGATGTAATTCACGCCCCAGCGGCCAAACCAGCTTCCGTCCGGCTCCTGCTTGCTGAAGATGAACTTGATGGCCTTCTCCACGCGCTTGTCTTCGCGCGTATAGCCGTAGGTGGCCAGCATCTCCAGAATTCTTCCGGTAATGTCCGCTGTGGGCGGATCGAGCATTGCGTTGTGATCGGCAAACGGAATGTACTGGAAGATCATCTTCGTGTTGTCTTTATCGAAGCTGCCCCAGCCGCCATTTTTGCACTGCATGGCCAGCACCCACTCAATGGCCCGCTGCGCGACCTTGTGCTGGTAGCTTTCGCGGGGATGGTCCACACGGTTCAGCGCCAGCAGCACCTGCGCGGTATCGTCGGTGTCGGGATAGAACTCATTGTTGAATTCAAAGTACCAACCGCCGGGCTCGGTGTTGCGAACCTTTTCAGCCCAGTCGCCCTTGTGCCGGACTTCTTTCGACAGAATCCAGTCGGCAGCCTTGATCATGCGCGGATCGTTGCGGGCCACGCCCGACTCGCCCAGCGCATAAACCGCCTGCGCCGTATCCCACACCGGCGAAACACAAGGCTGCATGCGGAAGGTAGGCTCGGGCAGCGCGGCGCTGGCCGGCTCCTCGATTCCCAGCTTCTCAAACTCGTCGCGGGCGCGGATGACTTGCGGATCGTCTTCGGAGTAGCCCAGGCAGCGCAGCGCAATGATGGCGTTCAGCATGGCCGGATAAATGGCGCCCAGGCCGTCGGTCATTTCGAGGCGCGCCAGCAGCCACTTTTCCGCCTTCTTGAGCGCGAGCTTGCGCAGCGGGCGAATGTGGACGGCTTCCGCCAGATGCGTGATTCTATCCAGAATCAGAAAGAAACTGCGCCACGAGAACGGATGCTTGCGATTCATCCTGAGCCGCAGGATTGCACTGGCCCGTCCGCCCACAAACAACTCATCGATTCCCTGCTCTGGCGGAATCTTCTTATAGGGCTTTTTGGCGTAGATGATGGCGAGTGGCACCAAAATAGAGCGCGACCATGCGGAGATTTCGTAAATATTGAAGTAGAACCATTTGGGAAAAAGAACAATCTCCGGCGGAATGGCAGGCACAGCATCGTAGTCATACTGACCCAGGCCGCACAGATACATTTTGGTGAAGGTGTTGCATTCCACCACGCCACCATGCGCCAGAACCCACTCGCGGCACTTGGACAGACGCGAGTCGTCCGGGCCGATGCCCATGAGCTTGGCGGAAAAATAGCACTTGACCGAGAGCGAAATATTGCCCGGGCCGCCGGGATAGATGCTCCAACTGCCGTCGTCGTTCTGGTAGCGCATCATCTCGGCGAGCGCCCGTTTGAGCCGCCCCGGATCGCCGCTTTCCAGTTGAGTGTGCAGGTAGATGTAGTCGGCCTCGAGCATCGCGTCTGCCTCGAGCTCGCCGCACCAGTAACCCTCAGGATGCTGCAGGGATAGAAGGAACTCGCGCGACCGCGCGATGGCCGACTCCACATCGGCCGGGTCCGCATCCACCCGGCCAAATCTTGTGGTCGGGAAACTGGATGGCGCGAATTTTGCCGTTCCTTGCTGTTGACTCATGCGATCCAGAGGCCTCAGTTTCAATTCGCTGCCAGCTTTTTAGCTTTCAGCTTTCAGTCTTCAGCGATCAGCTTTCAGATGAAAGCTCCCGTTCAGCGTACCGCGACGGAATCTCGCCCGCCCGCGCTGCCGATCGCCTGCACAATCTCAGCCGGCAGTCCAAAGCGGACATTCTCCGGCATTACTTCTACTTCTTCGACGCGATCGAAACCGTTTTGACGCAAGTAATTTACAACGTCTTCCACCAGCACTTCCGGAGCCGAGGCGCCCGCCGTAACCGCAACATTCGTCACGCCTTCAAGCCACTTGGGGTCGATGGCCTGGGAGTTATCGATCAGGTAACCAATGGTCCCCAGGTTGCGCGAAACCTCCACCAGCCGGTTGGAGTTCGAGCTATTGGTGGAACCGACGACCAGAACCAGTTCGGCATCGTGGGCCACGTTGCGCACCGCAACCTGGCGATTCTCCGTGGCATAGCAGATGTCTTGCGTATGCGGCCCGACGATATTGGGAAATTTCAACTTGAGGGCGTGGATGATGTCGCGCGCCTCATCGAGACTGAGGGTGGTCTGAGTCAGGTAGGCTACGCGGTCCGGATCGGGCACCTGGAGCGCGGCAACTTCCTCGACGTTTGAAACCACCTGGGTGACTTCAGGCGCCTCGCCAAGCGTACCCTCGATTTCGTCGTGATCGCGATGGCCTATGAGCACCAGCGAGTAGCCCTGCCGGGCGAATTTGACCGCCTCAATGTGGACCTTGGTCACCAGGGGGCAGGTGGCGTCAATCACCTTGAGGTTGCGGCCCTTGCTGACCTCGCGGACCGCCGGCGAAACGCCGTGGGCCGAATAGATGACGCGCTGGCCGTCGGGCACGTCGTCAATCTCGTGGACAAAGATCGCGCCTTTCTCGGCCAACTCATTCACAACATAGCGGTTATGGACGATTTCCCGGCGCACGTAGATGGGAGCGCCAAAGGTTTCAAGAGCGATCTTGACAACATCGATCGCGCGCACCACTCCGGCGCAAAAGCCGCGCGGCTTGAGCAACAACACCCTTTTCTGGCTGGGGGAAGTCTCGGCGTGGGTACCGTTCGAGATGGAATCGAGGACAGTAGGGGTCACACTGCCAGTATACCAAGTATAGAGATTAGGGGTTGGGGTTTAGGGGTTAGAGATCAGAGATCGGTATCAGGGGTTAGGAACTAGGGAATTCTGGTCCAGGTCTCGGTGCGGCCCAGGAGGGAGATGCCGATATAGCCGCGCATGTGCAGGCTGTCTTTGCCCACGGCCCAGATCTTGCCCTTGTATTCCTTGCCGTTTTCCGGGTCCACCACAGTCCCCTCAACCCAGTCATCGCCGTCAGGATGAAAGTTGCGCATGAAGACCATCCCCAGGATGAGCTGGTTCTTGTACTCGCCGGAGCACTTGTCGCACACGTCGCGCGGTGTGCGGCCCGGACGCACCTCTGTTACCCGGCCAAAGAGCTTGCCGTTCGCGAGATAGGTTTCCGCTTTGCCTCCGGGCGTGCCGTCGCTGTTGACGATCTGCCAGCGGCCGACGGCGTTTTGAAGCTTGGGCGAGAGTTGCTGGGCGCGGGCTGCGCCAATGGAGATGAGCGCAACAAGGGCAACAGTTAAGGCGCGGAGGTATTTGCGGTTGGTCGTTTGCAAGAGGTCTTCTCCCGTGCGGGGATTATAGAGCGAGCAAGCAATCACGAGTGCTGAAGGTGGGGGAGCAGATCGACGCGGACTCTGTTTCGCTTGCGAATCTTCCATAGGTCGTACTTTGCCTGCAAGCGCAACCAGACCTCCGGCGAGGAAGTACCGAAGGCGGCGGCAAGACGCATGGCCATCTCCGGCGATATAGCCGCCTTGCCATTGAGGACGCGGGAAATGGTAACCCGTCCCACGCCCAAATGCCGGGCAGCTGCCGAGACGGTCATCTCGCCGAGATACTCTCGAATGACTTCGCCGGGATGCGGCGGGTTGTACATACGCATTCGCTCTCTCCTCTCAGTGGTAGTCTAAGCGGGATTCGCCGCGCTTGAAGAAAGATATCTGATTCCCTGCTGACATCCTTTCTGAATTCGGCCTCATCTGAAACCCAAATGAGGAGGATGTATGCGCCGAACCAAACTTTTTCTGTCCGCTGCTGTTGCCATGTTCTGTGCGGCATTTTTGGTATGCAACGGGGCACCTTTGCCAGTTGCCGGTGCCCAGGTGGCCGTAGACGTCACCGTAGCGCCCGATTGCCCCTATGGCTACTACGATGTTCCGCCGTATGACTGTGCGCCCTATGGATACTACGGGCCTGAGTGGTTTACAGGCGGCGTCTTCATTGGTGCCGGGCCGTGGTTTCACGGACCCGCCGGCTTCCACGGCCATGTGAATAACCGCTTCGACGTGCAGCATGGCTACACGGGCCCCCGTCCAAATCGCGGCGACAAGGCCGAAGCCGGAAAAGACATCAATCACATTGAGCACTTCAAAGGGAATGAAGTGCGGGACGGCCGCGGGCACGTGGGGAAGAAATAAGAACTGAGGGTGAAGAACAGGACGATTCCGCTAGCGCGTCTGCGGGGTGGTGCGCATTCCGGCGATTGGCTGGAAAAACGGAAGGCGGAAGGCCGAGGTTAGTGGTATTCCCACCGTTCGTTTGAAACAACGAGGATGGATGCCTGGCCGCTTGAAATTGCCTGTTCAGGGTACAATCGAGGTTGTGGAAATTACGTTCGACCCACAGAAGCACGAGCGCAATCTCCGCGAGCGCAATCTGGGCTTCGACGAGGCTGCGCGATTCGATTTCCTCTCAGCTTCGTACTTTGGCGAGGTTCGCAACGGAGAAAACCGGGTGGTGGGCATTGGATATCTGGGCGGGCGACTCCATGTGCTCTGTTTCATCCCAATCCACAACGGAGTTCGGGTGATTAGCTTCAGAAAGGCCAATGCAAGGGAGGCGCGAAAATATGGCAAGCCGAAAACCATTGACGAATGACGAGGGTGAGGTTCGCGAGCTGACCGAAGAGGATTTCTCTCGCGCTGTTCCCTTCTCGGCGCTGCCCGATGAA
The DNA here is from genome assembly GCA_050013735.1 of Occallatibacter sp. GTDB lineage: Bacteria > Acidobacteriota > Terriglobia > Terriglobales > Acidobacteriaceae > Telmatobacter. The sequence continues at coordinate 3,487 of JBEKEQ010000058.1, read as the reverse complement.
CTCAAGGAGTTGCTGCGCTCGACCGAGCGGACCGTCGCGCCCGATGCGGAGCCGAAGAAGAGGAAGCGGACGGCGGCGTGAGGTTTGTGCGATTCCACGTCTCGAAAGCGAGAGATTGGGCAGCCGGCGTATTATCCGATGAAATGGCACCCACCACGGTTCGCAAAGTCAAAATTCTCGGTCTGTTTGCCGTTGCATTGCTCTTGTCCCCGGCAACAGCATATGCAGACGCGGGCGTACCCATCCTGCCGGCGGCCTATCCGCTTATATTGCTCTTCCTGGTTCCAGTGATTGCAATCGAAGTTTTCTACATCCAGCGGCGTCTTCGCACGCAGTGGCGGAACACGATCATCGCCACGACGATTGCAAATACCCTGACGATGCTGCTGGGCTACCCCTTGATCTGGATCCTTCTGGTCTCGTTGCAGTTCCAGTCTACGGATTTCCTGAATCAGACGCACTCGGCGGTGTTCATCATGATCCTCACAGCCGCATGGCCAACACCAGGATACGGGGCCGATTGGGAGATTCTGGCAGCCTTTGTTATCTTGCTCGTCCCGGCCTTTCTGCTATCTGCGTTTGTCGAAGGTATTCTGCTCAGTCGGTTTCGCTGGCCACGAAGCGATCGGCGTAGCACCCACACAGTATGGGTGGCCAACGTCCTGTCTTACTGCTTCCTCGCGATTGCAGGCTGCATCGTTGTCTGGTGGAGAATCAAGCACCCCTAATTCCGAACCATTTCCATGAGTGCGTTCTGCATCGGTCCTGGTGCTTACCGGCTCCTGGCGATCATCTGCGCGGCGTGCTGGAGGCTGGTTTCGGTGACGGTTGCGCCGGAGAGCATGCGGGCTACTTCGTGAGTGCGGGCGCGATCGTCGAGGAGGCGGACCTGCATCTTGGTGCGGCCATCGGCCTCGCGCTTGTCAATGAGGAAGTGCTGGTCGGCAAACGCGGCGATCTGGGGCAGGTGAGTGACGCAGAGGACCTGCTGGCCGCGGCTCAAAGACTTGAGCTTTTGGCCGACCGCTTCCGCTGCGCGTCCGCCGATGCCGATGTCGATTTCGTCGAAGACCAGGGTGCGGGGAGTAGGGTTCTTCTTTTTGGGCTTGGCGGCGCTCTCTTCCACGCTGACTTTGAGGGCCAGCATCACGCGCGACATTTCGCCGCCGGAGGCGATCTCAGTGAGGGGCTTGAGCGGCTCGCCAGGGTTGGTGGCGATGCGGTATTCGACCTCGTCCCAGCCGTTTGCGGTCCAGTGGGTTGTGTCGGAAGAACTTCCCTCAGGGGCTAAAGCCCCCGCTTTTTTTGCGGCATTTTCGGCACGACTAAAGTCGTGCGCTGATACAAAGCTTTGTTTTTCACCCCGTTTTGCGTCGTCGCGCTCTGCATTTAGAGCCGCCGCTTCCCTGACATGCCTATTGTCAGGGCTAAAGCCCTGACCTACCACCGAAACCTCGAAGCGGACCTTCATGGCCAGGCTGTTGATCTGGGCTTCGGCGAGTTTTGCCAGCTTGGATGCGGCGGCTTTGCGGTCGGCGGTCAAAGCGGAGGCAGCGGCGCGGTAAGCGGCGGCAGCTTGGTCGAGATCCTTGCGCAGTACCTTCAGGATTTCATCGCGGTCTTCGACTTCAGCCAGCTTGCGCGCAACATCTTCGCCAAAGGCTATAACTTCGCCTACTGTCTTGCCGTATTTGCGCTTGAGACGGTCGAGCAGGGCCAGGCGGTCTTCAATTTCGGCCAGGCGCTCAGGCGAGGCGTTGATGCCTTCGGCGTAGTCGCGGAGGCTCGAGGAGACGTCACCCAGCGTGGCGCGGGCGGAGGCGAGCTGCTGGGCAGCCTCAGTGAAGCGGCCGTCGTAGCGGGCCAACTCCTCGACGTTGCGCAGTGCGGCGCGGAGGGCCACTTCAGCCGATGCTCCGCCTTCGTAGAGCTGCTCGAAGGCGCCCATGGCGGCGGCATAGAGCTTTTCAGAGTTGGCCAGCACTCGCTTTTCGGTTTCGAGCGCTTCATCTTCGCCGGCGACGAGGCGCGCGGCTTCGATCTCTTTGTTCTGGTACGTCCACAGATCGACCATGCGCAGGCGGTCCTGCTCGCCCTGAAGGAGGTCGTCGAGTTTTGTCGAGACTGTGCGCCAGCCGGCGTAGGCTTCGGCGACGGCTTCGGTAGAGATGCCGCCGAAGCGGTCAAGCAGGATGCGCTGCTGGGCCTGGTCAAAGCTGCTGAGGGTTTCAGTCTGGGCGTGGACGAGGGCCAGTTCTGGGGCCAGTTGCCTAAGGACGGCGACCGTGGCCGGCTGGTTGTTGACGAAGACGCGGCCCTTGCCGGTGGAGAGAATTTCGCGGCGCAGAATCACGTCGTTGCCGCCGGAGTCGATGCCGTTTTCTTCGAGGATGATCTCTGCGCCGGGGGTGGACTCGAAGACGCAGGCCACTACGGCCTTGTCTGCGCCGTGGCGAACGACATCGGCAGAGGATTTGCCGCCCATGAGCAGCGCCAGTGCATCTACAAGAATAGATTTGCCGGCGCCGGTTTCACCCGTCAACAGGTTCAGGCCCGGGCCAAAGCCGGCGATGGCGTGATCGATGACGGCGTAGTTCTCGGCGCGCAATTCAACGAGCATAGGAATCCGAACGCAGCATAGCATGGACGACGCGTTGGTGGGGCCGGGAACGCGGCGCAGGCGCTGCCGCGCATCTCTTCGATAACTTGGAAGCGGCCATCGCGTCTGATACCGTTGATATTGAGGTGAAATGCAGATTCTCACTGCTATATTGCTCTTGATTTTGCAGGACGACAGCGGTGCGGCGCCTGCCGCGGGCTCGTCCCTGGCGCAGGGTTCCGGCGCGCTGTTGGAGATGCTCAAAAACATTGGTCCGGTGGCGCTGGGTGTGCTGGGACTGCTGCTCATCGCCAGTCTTTATTCGTGGACCGTCATACTGGGCAAAATGTCGTCCTTTGGAAAGGCCACCAGGGACAGCCGCCGCTTTATCCGCGCCTTCCGCAAGGCAAGCCGTCTGCAGGAAGTGGCAACGCTGGCCGCCGATTGCAAGTTCAGCCCGTTGGCGCAGGTGTTTGAAGACGTTTACGAGAGCTACAAGCGGCAGACCGGCGGCTCGGGACCGCCGAACAAAATCACGTTGCTGGAGCGCTCGGCGCAGACCGCTGCCAGCGAAGCCGTGACCAGCCTGGAACGGCGCATGACCTGGCTGGCCACCATCGCCTCCAGCGCCGTCTATGTGGGCCTGTTCGGCACCGTGGCGGGCATCATCCGCGCCTTCCTGGAATTGAGCACCGCGGGTGCGGCGACGCTGAGGGCGGTCGGTCCGGGCATTGCCGAGGCGCTGATTACCACCGCAGCCGGCATTTTTGTCGCGGTGCCGGCATTGGTGGCTTACAACCAGTTCACCACGCGCATAAGGGTGTTTGCTTCGGCTATCGACGACTTTTGCCGCGAATTGCTGAATTCGCTGGAAGAAATTCCCGTGCG
>JBEKEQ010000057.1:0-24182 GCA_050013735.1 Occallatibacter sp. | reverse complement strand
CAGATTGCCGCATCGCACGCAACCGTGCCCGGCCGAGCGAAGGAATTTGCTGCGTAACCCGCTCGTCCCGTATATGATGTCGGAACGATGCGACCAATGAACCTGGGCAGAGCCGCCGCGTTCTTCGCAACTCTTCTGACGGCTACAGTTGCAAGCCAGGCTGCGCCTGCGCCCGCGCCGCTGGTGGTCGCGGGCTTGGGCCGCGGCTCGGTTGTGCTCGATGGCCCATGGGAGTTTCATACCGGCGACGACCCGGCCTGGGCCGCTCCCGGCTTCGACGACAGCAATTGGGAGCGGATCCAAATCGACCAGCCCTGGGGCGATCAGGGCCATTGGGCCTATTCAGGTTTTGCCTGGTACCGCCGTCGCGTCAGCTTTGAACCCTCCGGCTCAGACTCAACCAACCTCGGTCTCTATATACCGCTGGCGAGCCTTCAGTATGAGTTGTACTGGAATGGCCGCCTGGTGGGCCGCTCAGCCCGCCTGCCCGCCACTCCCGCCGAACTTTTTGCTCAGCCCGGCGCCTTTACGATTCCCGCTGCTGAAAACGGCGTATTGGCCATTCGTGTCTGGAGCCCGGCGCCGGATACCTCGATGTCCGGCGACAATCCTGCCTTTTCTGCTGCGCCGAGAGCTGTCAATGTTGAGGCCCTCAGCCTGTTGAGAGATGTGCAGTTGGGCCAGGTCCTTCGCAGGCGCTTACTCACCTTGATCGAGACCATGACCTACGGGCAGTTGTTTCTGCTCAGCCTGGCTGTCTGGTGGCGCAGTCGCAGCCAGAGCCTGCTGCTGTGGCTTTCGCTCTACTTCTTTTCGGCGTTTTGCTGGACCTTTTTCGATCCGCTTTTCCCGCCATTCCTCATTTTTCGCAACCTTGGCAACTACATCAACTCCACCTTCCACACGCTTGAGGACATCTCGCTCTGGTATCTGCTGCTCTATCTGCTCAACCTCGACTCCTCACCCGCTTTGCGTCGCTGGACGCGCATGCTTGCATGGATTGCTTTCATCTCCGCCCTGTGCGACGAGCTGATCTTTCATGTTCGCTGGCCTGAGCCCCAGGTTTCCTTCTTTCAGGGCCTCGACGTAGTGTTCACGGCTGGATTCTCGCTGGTCACCATCTACCCGCTGGTGCTCATCTACCTCGGTTTCCGCAGTTCGAAGGATTGGTCACGCCGCTTCGTGGCCATCGCGGCTTTTCTCTCCGAGATGTACTTCGTCATAGAGCATACGGCCGTGCAGGGCCAGCGTTTCACCCGGTGGACCCTGGCCGATACCATGGGACAGACGCTATTCATGGTTGCCGGTGTGGAGGTTCATGCGCAGGATCTGCTCTCGCTGCTGCTCGTCATCTCAATTGTTTATGCCGTTTACCGTTTCACGGTGGAGCAGGCGCAGCAGCGACAGGCTCTGCAAGAGGAGATGCGGAGCGCACAGGAGTTGCAGCGCGTCCTGATTCCTGAAGCGCTACCCGCTCTGCCGGGATTCGCCGTGACCAGCGCCTATCGACCGGCGGCCGAAGTGGGAGGCGACTTCTTCCAGCTTATTCCGCTGGAGGGCGACTCAGCGTTGCTGGTGGTGGGCGATGTGAGCGGCAAGGGGCTGAAAGCCGCCATGGCCGTGACGCTGATTGTGGGTACGCTGCGCACGCTGGCCGAAACAACGTCGCATCCGGCGGAGATTCTGGCCGGGCTCAACCGGCGACTGGTGGGGCGCCTGCGCCATGGCTTTGTAACCTGCGCGGTGCTGCGCCTTGACGCGGCCGGCGATTGCCTCATGGCCAGCGCCGGCCATCCCGCGCCATTCCTGAATGGCCGCGAGCTCATCCTTCCCGCGGCGCTGCCCCTTGGACTCGATCCCGGAGCCAGCTACGACGCGCGCTCCGTCCACCTGAACGTGGACGACCGCCTGACTCTCTACACCGATGGCCTGCTTGAAGCGCGCAACGCGGCGGGCGAGCTCTTCGGCTTCGAGCGCCTTGAGCGGCTGATTGCCGCGCGTCCCGACGCTGCTGTTGCTGTTGAGGCGGCTGTCGCCTTCGGGCAGGAGGACGACATTACGGTGCTCACCCTCACCCGGCTGGCCACGGGCGTGGAATCCACCACCTCGCTCATTGCTCCGGAGCTGGTGTCGCTGACGGCGTAGGGCGCAAGCCCGTCGCGCGCTACACTGGACTCAACCATGGTCTTCGTCCTCGACAACTACGATTCCTTCACCTACAACCTTGTCCAGTACCTGGGCGAGCTGGGCGCGGAGGTCGAGGTCTATCGCAACGACGAGCTTACGGTGCAGCAGGTGGAAGCGCTGCATCCGGAGCGCATTCTGCTCTCGCCTGGGCCCTGCACGCCCGCCGAAGCCGGCATCCTGGTTCCCCTCATTCGTCACATGGCCGGGAAGGCGCCCATTCTCGGTGTGTGCCTGGGGCACCAGGCCATCGGCGAGGCGTTTGGCGGCCAGGTGGTGCGCGCCAGCCGCCTGATGCACGGCAAAACCAGCCCGGTGGAGCACGACGGCAAAGGCATCTTTGCCGGCCTGCCCACACCGCTCACCTGCACTCGCTACCATTCGCTTATCGTCGAGGAAGATTCGCTTCCCGCCGAACTCGCCGTCACCGCCCGCACCCCGGAAACCGACGGCGCCGGCTCGGCGGAGGGGTCGGTCATCATGGGCCTGCGCCACCGCACCCTGCCCATTGAAGGCGTGCAATTCCATCCTGAGAGCGTTTTGACCGAAGGCGGCCATCAGATGATCCGCAATTTTTTAGAAATGTAGGCGCTATGAATGAGCCGATGCGAGTGCGGGCGGATAGCGCGAATGCGGAAAGCCTGAGGAGGCTGTACGCAGGGACTAAAGCCCGAATCATTTTGTTGGCCTTATCGGCACGACTGAAGCCGTGCCCTGACACAAAACCCTCCCAAATCCCCGCTTTCGTCGAGGCTTTATTATTGGCCACTATTCTTCTGGTCGCGCCTGTTTTGTGCGGGCAAGCGGCTCCAGTGGAATCGACCCCCGCGGCAGCCGACGCCCAGCAAACGGAATCCGGGCCCATCGCCATCGTGCCCATCGACAGCAAAAATCCCGGCCGCGCCGCCCAGGTTACCGGCGCGCTTGAAGTTTCGCAGGGCAAGGCGGTGATTGCTGCCAGCGGCGCCGTGACCTCCGGCTCTGAGACCACGCAGGTGATCCTGCCCCATCGCGGCGTGCTGCGCATCTGCGCCTCCACCAGCGTTAATCTTGCCGCCGACTCGAGCGTGCCCGCCGGCGACGCCCCCGGCCTGATGATTTCAATGGATCACGGCGCTGTTGAGGCAAGCTTCGCCACCGGTCGCAACTCCGACATTCTTCTCACGCCCGATTTCCGCATCCTCATCGGCGGTCCCGGCGCGGCAGATGTGAAGGTCCGCCTCGGCCGGCACGGCGACACCTGCGTGGATAACGCCGGCGCTGATGCTTATGTTTTGGTGACCAGCGTTTTTGAAGACGGCGCTTATCGTGTGCAGGCCGGCCAGCGCGTGATGTTCCAGCACGGCAGCCTGCATGAGGTGGTGGATCAGGAAAAAGAACCGTGCGGCTGCCCGCCGGCGGCGCCTGTGGGCAATGAGTTTCCGTTGGCCCAGAGCGAGGGCCTTGCGCCGCTGGCCAAACCCACCCCCAGCGCAACAAGCCTCGGCGGCGGCTCGGCGCCCATCGAGCCGCTGGTCTACAAGAGCCCCGAGCCAGTCTCCCCGCCTGCCGCAACGCCGGCGCCCGCGGCCGGCGCAGCTCAAAACCCGCCCGCTGTGCAGAAAAAACCTGGCTTCTTCACGCGGGTCGGAAACTTCTTCCGCCGCATCTTCGGCGCGGAGTGAAAAGACAGTGGTTAGCCACCCCAGCGACGAAGACCTGTCGCCGGGGGCCCCGGCAGTGGTGAGGGAATAGTGGTCAGGCTCATGCGCTGACGGTTGCGTGATAGGATGGGGCCGCCGCGAGGTGGGCTTCGCATGCGCATCCAAACGCGGCCTCTGAGAAAGGCAAGTCCATGGGCATGTCCACATCTATCCGCAACATTCTCCATCCGTTAAATTCCGCAATTTATCTGTTCATTGTCATCCTGTTTGGCACGCTCCCTGCGCAGGGAAGCGCGGTCACAATGACCGTTTCTCATTTGCGGTGCGAAAATCTTCTTGATCCACAGGGAATCGATGTATCCAGGCCGCGATTCAGTTGGATTCTCGACTCCAGCCGCTCAGGTGAAAAGCAGACGGCGTATGAAGTGGTTGTGGATGGCCAGTGGGACTCGGGCCGCGTGGCTTCTGATCGATCCATCAACATTGAGTATGGCGGCAAAGCTTTAGCTCCCGCCTCGCGCTACACCTGGAAGGTGCGCGTGTGGGATGCGGAGGGAACCGCTTCCGGCTGGAGCAAGCCGGCCACCTTCAGCACCGGTTTGAAGCAGTGGTCGGCCAAGTGGATCGGTCACGACGGAGCTGGTACTTTGCTTTGGGAAGACACGCACCCGCTGCCCGCCCGCTATCTTCGCCGTGAGTTTGCCGTTACAAAGAGGGTGACCCGCGCCACGGCCTATGTCTGCGGGCTCGGCTTTTTCAATCTCTATCTCAACGGGGCAAAGGTTTCCCAGGATGTGATGGACCCGGCACTTTCGGAATACGACAAAGCCGCATACGTTGTAACGTTCGACGTGACAGATCGGCTGCATGCAGGCGCCAACGCGTTAGGCGTAATCCTGGGCAATGGGCGCTTCTACGGCCCCAGGCTTCAGGAGGGGCTGCAATTTACGCGGTTCGGATATCCCAAACTGCTGCTGCAGTTGGAAGTCGAGTATCAGGACGGGACAAAAACCACCGTGGTGAGCGACCAAAGCTGGCGGCTGACGACGGAAGGCCCCATTCGCGCCAACAATGAGTACGACGGCGAAGAGTACGACGCGCGGATGGAAATGCCGGGTTGGGATCGCGCCGGCTTCGACGACACAAAGTGGAAGCAGGCGGAGATTGTGCATCCTCCGGGCGGCGCGCTCAGCGCACAAACGATTGAACCCATGAAGGTGACCGAAATCATGCATCCGGTGGGCATCACCAATCCCGCGCCGGGAACTTACATCGTCGACATGGGGCAGAGCTTCTACGGCACAGTGCGGCTGAAGGCCGCCGGACCGCGCGGAACCCAGGTGCGCATGGTCAGCGCCTACAGCTTGAATCCAGATGGAAGTTTGAAGACCGCGGACAATCGCACCGCGGCTTCCACCGATGTTTACACATTCAAAGGCCAGGGAATGGAAGTTTGGAATCCCGAATTCAGGGGGCAGGGATTTCGGCGCGTGCAGGTGACCGGATTTCCGGGCACGCCTACGGTGGACAACTTCGAGGGCCTGGTGATTCATACGGCGGCCGAGCCGGTGGGCGAGTTTGAAAGCTCGAACCAATTGATCAACAAAATCCACACCTCGATGTGGTGGGGGATGCGGATGTTTATGCGCTCCGCGCCACTGGACCCCGACCGCGACGAGCGGCAGGCGTGGACAGGCGATCCGGCAAAAGACGCGGAGAGTGAGGCCTACAACTTCAACGTTGAGCCCTTTTATGCGACATGGATGGACGACGTGGAGAGTACGCAACGGGGAGACGGTTCGCTTCCCGATGTGACGATGTACTGGCTGTTCGGCTACGGTGTGGAGTGGCCCAGCGTGTTCACGATCATTCCCGATTGGTTCATCGATTTTTATGGCGATCGCCGCGTGGCTGAGACGCACTACGACGCCATGAAAAAGTGGGTTTTGGCCATGAGGATGCACGAGGTATCAGACGGCACGCTGGAAGCTGCCAGCTACGGCGATTGGTGCGATACCTACACAATCGGGGGGAAAGTTTCAGACAACGGCGCGACGCCGCGGAACCTGGTTTCAACTGCGTACCAGTATCACAACGAACGGATTATGGAGCGGCTGGCGCAATCCATGGGGCATGCCGAGGACCAGCGCCAGTTCAGCCAGTTGGCGGACAAGCTGAAAATCGCGTACAACCGGAAGTTCCTCGATCCGCAAACTCACACGTACCTTGGAGCGACGCAGACCGGGTACGTTCTGGCGCTGGCCTTTGGATTGGCGCCCACAGAACAGCGCGATGCCATCATCGCCAATCTGGTTGATGACATCATGGTCAAGCACAACGGCCATCTGTCGGTTGGGCTCATCGGCATGCAATGGCTGATGCAGACGCTTACCGATATAGGGCGCGCGGATGTTGCCTGGACCATCGCCACGCAGACCACGCGGCCCAGCTGGGGCTACATGTTTTCAAAAGGGTCAACCACCATTTGGGAACGGTGGGACTACGACACGCGCGACCCCGGCATGAACAGCGAGGCGCTGCTGATCCAGGCCGGCAATGCGGACGCGTGGTTCTACCAAACGCTGGCGGGCATCCGCCCCGCCGCGCCGGGCTTCAAGAAGATTCTTATCCAGCCAACGATTTTGGGTGATCTGACGTGGGTGAAGGCTCATTTCGATTCGCCGTACGGCCGGATCGTGAGCGACTGGAAGATCGAAGGCAAACAACTGACCATGGATGTGACCATCCCGGTGAACACTACCGCAACCATCGTGGTGCCGGGAAAGAACGGCGGCAAACACGAAGTGGGCTCGGGGCATTACCAGTTTACTTCGCAGGGTTTGGGGTCGGATTGAGTCCGGTCAACCAGCGTGGCGGATTTCTTGGTGGAAGGAGCCACTACATCTCCCGCGCCCGTTCAATCGCCCGAATCACCGCCGAAGCCTTGTTGATGGTTTCCTGGTATTCCGACTCGGGGATGGAGTCGGCGACGATGCCCGCTCCGGCCTGCACGTAGCCTTTGCCGCCGGTGGTCAGCATGGAGCGGATAGAAATGCAGGAATCGAGATTGCCGGAAAAATCGGCGTAGAGCACGGCGCCGCCATACGTTCCGCGCCGCGCCGGCTCAAGCTCTTCGATAATCTCCATGGCCCGCACTTTGGGCGCCCCACTCAGCGTCCCGGCAGGGAAGCAGGCACGCAGTGCGTCCACGGCGGTCAGCTCCGGCTTCAGCCGCCCCTCAATGGCGCTCACTATATGCATCACGTGCGAGTAGCGCTCCACGAACATCAGCCGCTCCACCTTCACGCTGCCGAACTCGCTTACGCGGCCCACGTCGTTGCGGCCCAGGTCCACCAGCATCACGTGCTCGGCGCGCTCTTTCTCATCGTTCATCATCTCGTCGGCCAGCGCCTGGTCCTCTTTTTCATTGGCGCCGCGCGGCCGCGTCCCGGCGATGGGCCGGTACTCCACTCTACCCTTGTGGACCCGCACCAAAAGCTCCGGCGAGGAGCCGGCCAGCTCGATCACGGCAGGCGCTTTTCTCTTTTTGAAAAACTTCCCCGGCTTTTCCGGCACGCCGCCCAGCGCACCCTCCGGCGCAAAGCGCAGGAAGAACATGTAGGGGCTGGGATTGACCGTGCGCAGCGAGCGGTACACCTGGAAGCTGTCAACCTCCGGTTCCACGTCAAAGCGCTGCGACAGCACCGCCTGAAAAACATCGCCCGCGGCAATGTACTCCTTGGTGCGCGTCACTGCAGCCAGAAATTCCTTCCTGCTTGAGCGGTGCGCAACCTTCAGTTTGCCTTTGCCCTTGTGTTCGGGCAGCCTGGGCAGCGGCTGGGCCAGCCGCTTTTCCAGCTTGTCGAGCCGTTCAACAGCCTTGTCGTAGGCCTTGGCGGGCTTATGCCGGGTCACGTCAGCCGTCACCACCAGCCAAATCTCCTTGCGCACGTGGTCGAAAGCAAGCACTTCGTCAAAAAAGAGCAGGCAAGCGTCTGGAACGCCCAGCTCGTCCCTGGCCAGCTCCGGCAGCCGCTCGATCTGGCGCACCGCGTCATAAGAGAAAAATCCCACCGCACCGGCCGTAAACGGCGGCAGCCCCGGCAGCCGCGCCGCCTTGTGCCCGGCCAGCGCCCGCCGCAGCACGGCAAAAACATCGCCCTCCATCTGGACTACTTTCTTGCCTTCGGTAATCGTGATCTCGCGTCCGCGCGCCACAATCCGCTTGAACGGCGCCAGCCCAATAAACGTGTACCGGCCCAATTGCTCGCCATTCTCCACGCTCTCCAGCAAAAAGCACTCCCGCTCAGGCCACGCCGCGCGCAGAAATGCTGAAACCGGCGTCTCCAGGTCTGCGGTCAGCGTGCGGCAAACAGGAACCAGTGTGTGTTCTTTGGCCAGCGCCAGAAATTCCTTGCGACTGGGCAGGACGGGATTCGAGGAAGCTTTCACTGCTCCAGTGTAATCGCGCCGGATGCGCGGGCGCAGCACCCGGCTCAGCCAACCAGCGCGGAGCGGTACGCGTGCAGCCAGGCGACCATTTCGTTTGCCGGCAGAGGGCGGCTGAAGAAGTATCCTTGCACGCTGTCACAGCCTTTCACCCGCAAAAAGTCCAGTTGTTCCTGTGTCTCCACGCCTTCCGCAATCACATGCATGTCGAGCTCGTGGCCCATCTCAATGGTCTTTTGCACAATCACGCGGTCTCTTTCATTACTGTGCATATCCAGAATGAAGGTTCTGTCGATCTTCAGCTCTGTCGCCGGTATGATTTTCAATTGCTGCATCATGGCGTAACCGGTGCCAAAGTCGTCGATCGACAGCTTTACTTCTCTCATCCGCAAACGGGTCAATATGTCCAAGGTGCTCGCCAGTTCCTTGATCAATCCGCTTTCCGTGATTTCAATCGTAACGTTCGCCGGCGATACCCCGTGTTTCTCGGCAGCGGATACAAGAGCGTCGGGGAACTTCAGATCGTGCAGGGAATATACCGATTCATTCATCGACAGCATGACCGCGATGCCGTCTCCGTTCATGAACTGCTTCACATCTCTCATTCCGCGGTTCGCAACAATCCAGCCGAGCTCGTCGATGAGCCCAAGTTTTTCCATGCGGCCGATAAAGCTGTCAGGGAAAACGAGGCCTCGCTCAGGATGCTGCCACCGGGCCAGCGCCTCTACCCCAATCACCCGCCCGGTCCCAATCTCAATCTGCGGTTGATAGTGAACCACAAACTCATCGCGCTCGAGCGCGCGCCGCAGCTCCTCCTTTCGGATGACGATCCTCTGGTCTTGCCTGGCGCTTGGCGGCACTTTTGACGCTGCCTGTTTCTTAAGCATCTGCTCAAGTTCAGCCAGGCGGAACGGCTTGTGAAGGGTGCCCGCTATGGTCAGGCCAAGGGCTTGCGCCAATTGACCGGCTGACTCCACAATGCGCTTGCCGGAGCCGCTCATCAGGATGATCCCGGCTGTGCACTTGCGCTCGCCGAGCAGTCTCAGCAGCTCAACGCCGTCCATCTCCGGCATCACAAGATCGAGAAAAATCAGGGTTGTATCCGGCTTGAGCTCCTTCAAAAATGTCTTTGCGTCGGTCGTCGGGGTGCAATCGAATCCCATGGCTTGCGCCGTGGCGAAGACGAATTCGCCTACGTCGATTTCGTCGTCGATCACCAGGATTCTTTGCTTGACTGTCATCGTTCCTCTGTTTGCTTCCGGCCGCCGGCCGATTCTTACTGGGGAGACGCGGCGTGTTCCAGTTCTCCCAATTTGCCATTGCTGCTTTCCATCACGCGGTGAACCATCGATTCGAACTCAGACCGCTGATACGGCTTGCGAAGCATGGGGCCGTCAATCACCGCCATGCTCTTCTCGGCCAGCGCTTCCGCCGGAAATCCGGAAGAGTAAATGATTTTGAGGCCGGGGCGCAGAGCACGGGCTCTTAGCGCAAGCTCTGCTCCGTTCATTCCACCCGGCATGACGAAATCCGTCACCATCAAGTCAATCTCTCCGTGCTGCCCAAGCACCTCCAGCGCGCTGGCGCCATCCTTCGCTTCAAGGGCTGTTAGGCCCATCTCAGCAAGATAGGCGAGGGCCACTTCAACCAGGTCGGCTTCGTCGTCCACAACCAGCACCGTACCGCTCGATCCCGCGACCAGCGGCTTCTGGATAACCGCTGGAACCGGGCGCAACAAATCCGCCACGATAGGCAGGTAGATCGACACCGTGGTGCCATGACCAAGTTCGCTATAAACGCGGACGGTGCCTCCCGACTTCTTCACGAAACCGTAAACCATGGCCAGGCCCAGGCCCGTACCTTTGTTGCGCGGCTTGGTGGTAAAGAAGGGCTCAAAGGCGCGTTCCAGGGTTTCCTTTGACATGCCTTGCCCGGTATCCGTGACCCGCAAGCAGACGTACTGGCCCACTTTCAATTCTCCTGCCCGCACAGCCGGATGGGTGCTGTCGACCTTCTGCACTCGCGAGCCGATCATGATGGAGCCGCCCTTCGGCATCGCGTCCCGCGCGTTGACCACCAGGTTGAGCAGTGCGCTTTCAAGCCCCGCGGGGTCGACGAAGAGCGGCGGCACAGACTCGTCAGTGTGGGTGGTGATCTTGATTGACGGGCCGAGCCCGCGGGTTGCCAGTTCGATCATGTTTTGAATCGAATCTCCCAGCATCACAACCGACGGCATCAGATCTTCATTGCTTGAGTAAAGCAGCAGGCGCCGCGTGATTTCCGCACCGCGCGTGGCCGCTTTTTGCGCGGTCCTTACCCGCTTTACGGCCGATTCATTGTCAGCGACAAGGCGGTCGAGCAGATCGAGATTTCCGATGATGACGCCGAGCAGATTGTTGAAATCGTGAGCAATGCCACCGGTCAATTGGCCGATCGCTTCCATCTTCTGGCTCTGATGCAACTGGCGCGCCAGCTTCTTTCTCTCGCTGATGTCGCGGATTGCCGCCGTCACCAGGATGCCTTCGGCGCTCTCCAGGGGGCTGAGCATGATCTCGATCGGAAAAATGCTTCCGTCCTTTCGCCAGCCGTTCAATTCAATCCCGGTGCCGATCTGTTGCGCCAGCGCCTCCGCGGTGGTGCGCAGAGAGTCGGCGATCAGTCGCTCCTCAAAGCCTTCAGGAATAATATTGGTCACTTTCTGGCCGAGAAGTTCGTCGCGGCGATATCCGAACTGCGTCTCCGCACGGGCATTCAGCAGGACGATCTCGCCATGCCGGTTCACCACCACCATTCCATCCGGCGCTGCTTCCATCAGCCCGCGGTACCTGGCTTCCATTTGCGCAAGATGCATCTCTGCGTCTTTGCGCACGGTAATATCGCGGACTGCCGCGGTTACCAGGACGCCTTCCGGGCTCTCCAACGGGCTCAGCATGATCTCGATGGGAAACTCGCTGCCATCCCTTCGCCTGCCGGTGAGCTCGATTCCGGTGCCGATTTGCTGCGCCAGCGCTTCAGCGGCAGTGCGGGTTTCATCGGCGATCAGGCGTTCCGCGAAGCCCTCCGGAATGATGTTGGTAACCTTCTGGCCCAGCAGCGCATTGCGGCTGTACCCGAACTGCTTCTCCGCACGGGCATTCAGCAGAACGATCTCACCTTCCTGGTTTACGACTACCATCCCATCCGGAGCTGCCTCAAGCAGCCCGCGATACCTTGCTTCCGACTCTTTGTTCTCTGCCAGGTCGCGGCAAATTTTGCAGAATCCCTTCAGATTTCCAGCCGGATCGCGCATGGCCGTGACGGTGACACTGGCCATGAACTTTGAATTGTCTTTGCGCACGCGGATGCCATGTTCCTCATATTTTCCAAGCTCTCCGGCAATCCGCAGTATCTCGGCCGGTTTGTGCCGCTTGATGTCGTCGGGAAGAAAAAAGCGGGAGAAGTTTTGACCGATAATTTCTTCGGCCTTGTACCCCTTGATTCGCTCGGCGCCGGAATTCCAGCTCAGGATCTGGCCGTCCGGGTCCAACATGAAGATGGCATAAACCTGCACGGCGTCGATGAGAGTCCGGTATTTTTCTTCACTTTCGTGGAGGGCTCCCACGTCGCGCAGAACGATCACCGATCCGGTGACCTGTCCATTCTGGTCGAGAATGGGAGAGGCGGAGTCTTCGATGTGGGTTTCAAATCCGTCGCGCCGAACCAGGATGCGATTCATCGGCAAGTGCCTCGTGTCAAAATGCCCAGCTGCTCTACCCGTTGAGCTCGTAGCAACTTCGTGCGTTGCCGCGTTCAGGATTCGAAATACCTCGGCTACCGGCCGCCCAACCGCATCGGCCAGAGACCAGCCCGTCATTCTTCCCGCCGCGCGGTTAAAAAAGGTAATGCTTCCGTCTATGCCGGTACCCACCACCGCGTCGCCAATGCTGTTTAGCGTGACCTGCGCGCGCTCTTTTTCATTGAATAGCCGTTCCTCGATGATTTCGCGTTCGACGGCATAGCGTAACGCTCTGAAAATATCGTGGGGTTCAAATTCACCCTTGATGAGATAATCCTGGGCGCCTTGCTGCAAGGTTTGTAGCGCTAACGACTCGTCGTTCTGGCCCGACAGCACCACCAGGGGGGTATGGGGCGCAGCTGCGCGGGCTCGCCTGACCGCTTCAAGCCCCTGAACATCCGGTAAGCCAAGGTCAAGCAGGATAATGTTCACCGGCCACTGTGCAAGATGCTCTTCGGCATCCTTCATGCACTCGACATGGATCAATTCGGCGTGGATGGAATCTTTCTCTTCGAACTTCAACATCTCGCAAAATAGACGAGCATCCCCGGGGTTATCTTCGATGAGCAGAATCGTTTTTATCGATTTCTCAATCACTCGCGACACCTCGGCCCGGCAATTTAACCTTGGTCAGCCAGAAGTCATCGATGCTTTTTACCAGAGTTTCGAAATCTTCGAATCGGACGGGCTTAGTGAGGTAGCAGTTCGCCTGAAGCTCATAGCTCCTCAAAATATCCGCTTCCGCATCGGAGGTGGTCAAAATGATGGTGGGGATGGTTTTGAGGGAGTCATCGCCCTTGACCGCGGCCAGAACCTCGCGACCGCTCATCCGGGGGAGATTCAGATCCAGAAGGATGAAGTCAGGGCGAGGAGACTGGCCGTCTCTCTTTTCATCTTTAAGGTAGGCCATGGCTTCCACGCCGTCAGTAGCCACGTGCAAAGTGACGGGCAGGTTAGAGTTGCGAAAAGTCTCCTGCGTGAGCCGAACATAGCCGGGACTATCCTCGACCAGAAGAACATTTATTGACATACTGCCTCCTCAGTTTTGTGATGTGATTTCAGTTCGGTTGCGTTCAGAGCGAAGTGAAATGTGGACCCATGCCCGAGCTGCGACTCGACGGAGATTGTTCCACCGTGCCGTTCTACGATCTTCTTGCAAATAGCCAATCCAATGCCGGTGCCTGAAAACTCTTCTCTCTTGTGAAGCCGCTGGAACATGCCGAAGATTCTTTCAAAGAACTGCGGCTCAATTCCCAGCCCGTTGTCTTTTACTGAAAATATCCACTTCTGGTTTCCGTTCCTGACGGCGGAGACATGCACAAGCGGCGCCTCGCTCTTTTGGTATTTGATGGCATTGCCCACAAGGTTCTGAAAGAGCTGAACCAACTGGGACTCATCCGCCAGGACCCTGGGCAACGAGTCGTTGGACACCACCGCGCCGCTTGCCTTGATGGCGCCGCCCAGATTTCGAATGGCCTGCTTTAAGGCGGATTCGCTGGAGACTTCGAGCAGTTCCGCCCCTCTTGATGCGACTCGCGAGTAAGCCAGCAGATCCTGGATCAGCTGTTGCATGCGTGTCGCTCCATCTACCGCAAACGCGATGAACTCATCGGCATCTGAGTCCAGCTTCCCCTTATATCGCCGGGCGATCAGCTGCGTGTAGCTGGCCACCATCCTCAACGGCTCTTGCAGGTCGTGCGATGCAATCGCGGCAAACTGCTCCAAATCCTGATTTGACTGGAACAATTCTTCAAGCTTCTTCGCCAGGTGCTTTTCCGCAGCCTTGCGAGCGGTAATATTGCGGATGGCTGCGGTCACCAGAGTCCCTTCGGGACTTTGCAGGGGGCTCAGCATAATCTCGATGGGAAACTCGGTTCCATCTTTGCGCCTTCCGGAAAGCTCAATCCCTGCGCCAATCTGCTGGCCCAGCGCATCTTCCGCGGATCGCAGAGCGTCGGCGATCAGCCGCTCCGCGAAACCCTCGGGGATGATGTTCTTTACTTGCTGGCCGAGGAGTTCATCGCGGTGGTACCCAAACTGATTTTCGGCCTGGGCATTCACCAGGGCAATATCGCCGCTCTGGTTCACCACCACCATTGCATCCGGGGCCGCTTCCAGCAGGCCGCGGTACCGGCCCTCCATCTGCGCCAGATGCTTTTCGGCATCCTTGCGCACGGTGATATCGCGAATGGCCGCGGTGACCAGAATTCCCTCCGCACTCTCGAGGGGGCTGAGCATGATCTCGATGGGGAATTCGCTGCCGTCCTTGCGAAGGCCATTGAGCTCAATTCCAGTACCCATCTGCTGCGCCAGCGCTTCGGCCGCGGTACGAGTTCCATCGGCGATCAGACGCTCGGCGAATCCCTCCGGAATAATGCTGGTGACCTTCCGGCCCAGCAGTTCATCGCGGCTATAGCCGAACTGCTTTTCCGACTGAGCATTCAAGAGAACGATCTCCCCGCTCTGGTCCACCACCACCATCGCGTCCGGAGCCGCCTCGAGCAGTCCACGGTACCTGGCCTCCATCCGCGCCAGATGCTTTTCTGAATTCTGGAGCTCGCTTGAGTCCGTCGCCGCGCTGAACCAGCGCGACATTTGCCGATTCAAGAAGGATTTCAACTTCGCCTCACCTCATTTCTGATGGAGACTGGCGTTTTTGGGGTTCCCATTGCCGGCGGGCCGGAACTCACGGCAAGACGATACGTGAGGCGCTTTGTTCCTGAGAGGCAAAAAATCTATGCCTTCAGGTTCCACAACACCACGTTGGCGGCGGCGGGTCTGATTCATTTTGCTCATTTTGCGCACTTTGCCCACGGGCCGGCGGGACAAAGCGGTACCCTCGGCGCTCGCATGCGCGTGCCGGGCCGCCAAGGCGTAGGGAAGAGTCCGCGACAGCGCCCTTGGACGGATTCCCATAGCCAACCCTGCCCAAAGTCGAGGATTCAACCTCATTTTGAGCCAATTTTTACGGCTCAGCGCCGATACTGGAAGTGTTGACCGAACCGGGATGGGGTTTCAAAGCGGGTTCCCGGCGGCTTGACTGAGCCCTCTGGGGGGCCTAGACTCACTGAGGTTTGGCCTTGTGAGGAACGCTCCGCAAGCCAACCGCCGGCAGGCCGAGTCCGGCGAAGAACCGGACAGGAAAAGTTGACGAACCGGTAAAAATTTTGCCGCACTTGAGAGTTCCGGAGCAGGTGGTCCGGAACCTCATCGCCCGGCGGCACGCGATCGGAATTGGAGAGATGTATGCCAACTGGAACCCCCGCAGTGACTTTGGATCAGGAGATCAACCCCTGGGAGGCGCAGAGCGCGCGCTTTGAATTCGCGGCCCGCAAACTGAACCTCGACCCAGGCTTATGGAAGGTGCTCAGCTCTCCCTTCCGCGAGATTATCGTTCACTTTCCCATCAGCATGGATGACGGCCATATTGAAATGTTCACCGGCTTCCGGGTGCAGCACTCCATGGCCCGCGGTCCGGCCAAGGGCGGCATCCGCTACTCACCGGAAGTAACCCTCGATGAGGTGCGGGCGCTGGCCAGTTGGATGACCTGGAAGTGCGCGGTGGTCAACATTCCCTTCGGCGGCGCCAAGGGCGGAATCATCTGCGACCCCAAAAACATGAGCCAGGGCGAACTGGAGCGCATGACCCGCCGCTACACCTCTGAGATCATCGAGTTCATCGGTCCGGAAAAGGACGTTCCCGCGCCCGACGTGAACACCAACGAGCAGACCATGGCCTGGATCATGGACACCTACTCCATGCACATGCGCCAGACGGTCACCAGCGTGGTTACCGGAAAACCGCTGAATATCGGCGGCTCGCGCGGCCGCATTGAGGCCACCGGCCGCGGCGTGCTGGTGGTGTGCGACGAAAGCCTGCGCTACCTGAATATGCCCGTCGACGGCTGCCGGGTCATCATTCAGGGATTTGGCAATGTGGGCTCGAATGCGGCCCGCCTGATGATGGAGCGCGGTTACAAAATTGTCGGCATCGCCGAGCGCGATGGCGGCCTTTCCAACCTGAACGGCATCGACATTCACCAGCTGATCGAGTACAAATACCGCAACGGAACGACCCTCGGTTTCCGCGGCGCAGAGGCCACACCCAGCGAAGAGCTCATCGTTAGCGATTGCGAAATCCTCATCCCCGCGGCCACTGAGAACGTCATCACCAGCCGCAACGCAGACGCCATCAAGGCGCGCATTGTTGTGGAGGGCGCCAACGGCCCCACCACCGCAGTGGCCGATGAGATACTCGCCGACAAGCGGGTCTTCATCGTTCCTGACATTCTGGCCAACGCCGGCGGCGTCACGGCCAGTTATTTCGAGTGGGTGCAAGACCGCCAGGGCTACTTCTGGAAAGAAGCCATCGTCAACGAGCAGCTCGAAACCATCCTGCGCGACAGCTTTGACGATGTGGTCCGCTATGCCGAGGCGCACAACGTCAACAATCGCATCGCCGCCTACATGCTGGCCATTGACCGGGTAGCCTTCACCATCAAGCAGCGCGGCCTTTACGCATAAGTTCCGGGTAGTTTGGCGGTAGCAAGCAGAGCGGGACGGGCATCAAGCCTGTCCCGCTCTTGTAATTCGGTGATTCAGAACTATTTCTTGTAGGCCGTGTCTATGCTGATGGGCGCAGCGCCCGTCAGGAGAAAACTATGAAAGCCGTACTGATTACCTTGGTTCTCGCAGCATCCGCATTCGCCCAGGCCCAGTCTCCCGCTCTGCCGGCAGCCTGTGGCCCCGAAAATGTCAGCTTCAAGGTGAGCCTCGATGACACTCAACACGCGGTAAAGCAGCCTGAACCCGGAAAGGCAACTGTTTATTTCATCCAGGACAAGGGGCCGCAATCCTTCGGCATCGGAGCGGTTGTGACAGGCAGAATTGGGCTGGATGGGGCGTGGGTGGGATCGAACCGGAATAACTCCTATTTCTTCGTGTCGATCGATCCGGGCGAACATCATCTTTGCGCCGACGCGCACTACGCGTATGAGCGCCGCGTGGAAGTCGCGCATTTCACGGCGGAAGCTGGAAAGGTGTACTACTTCCGCGCACGAGCCAGCGTCACGCCGGCCGGATTAGTCGTGTCTTTCGATCCCGCGGACAGTGACGAGGCAAAGTATCTCATTGCTTCGTTTCCGCTGGGCGTATCGCAGCCCCGGAAGTGATCTCCGAGGGACCGGGCATATTTTCCACAGAGGTGTCCAGCAGCCAGGGCGGGACGGGCCCCGAGCCCATCCCGTCCTTTTTTTCCATTGAACGCAACTATGGCCGCGCTCTGAGGTTCTTACGGTCAGTAACCGGAAATGCAAGGAGAACGAAGATGAACGCTCATTGTCGGAATCTTTTCAGGTGTGTTTCAATGCTCCTGGTGTGCGCGCTGCTGGCGCCTTCAATGGCCAGTGCGGCGCCGAACCCGCTTACTCCCGAAAAAGCCTGCGCGCGCATCCGATCCATCGGCGTGGGCAACCTGGTTGGCGTGCAGTTGCGCAACGGAACTGCCTTCGCGGGAAAAATCGTCAGCCTCGACGAAAATTCCTTCGGCCTTGAGCGCTATGGCGATGAGCAGGCCACGCCGGTGGCTTACAGCGACGTGGTCTATCTCCAGGTGCGCATGTCGGTGGCCTATCTCCAACGCAGGCCGGTGACTCCCGAAACCGTTCACGCGCGCCTCATCAAGCGCGGCCTGGGAAGATGGGTTGGCGTGCAGTTGCTCAATGGAGTCGCGTTCTGCGGAACCATTGTCAGCATCGACGACAACTCGTTCGGCTTGCAGTTGTGGGGCGACCCGCAGGTCACCCCCGTTGCTTACAACGACGTTGTTTATCTGCAAACGGGGCTGACAGACGGCCAGAAGGCGTTTGTCATTATTCTTCCCATTGCCTTTGCCGGCGCGGCAATCGGGGGAGCGATTGCCTTTCATAACAGTGAGCCGAAACTGCCTCCCATGCCGGCGCAGCCCGTCCAGCCCGTCTTCTAAGGCCGCGCCTGCCTCACCGCGAACTGCGCGGAGCGGGAAGGGCCATATCGGTTCTTCCCGCTTTGGCTCTTGCGCACGGCGCGAACCATTGCGCGCGGGCCGCCGCCCCGATTCACGGTGCAATAATTGAAGCTTAGCCGGACGAGCTTTTCCGGCGCCGCTCAGCCCTCATGAACCTGCCCAACTCCATCACGATCAGCCGCATCGCGATGATCCCGCTGCTGCTCTGGATTCTTTCCCAGCACTATCCCTGGCAGGGCTCTCATGGCGAGCAGGAGATTGCCGCGTCTATCCTGTTTGTTCTGGCCTCCATCACCGACGGCCTCGACGGTTACCTGGCCCGCAAGCGCAAGCAGATCACCACCATGGGCATGTTGCTTGACCCCATCGCAGACAAGGTGATGGTCACAGGCGCCCTTATTGCCCTGGTTGCCTATAACCCCCAGGTGGTCAAAGTCTGGATCGTCGTAGTCATCATCGGCCGCGAGTTCGTCATCTCCGGCCTGCGCTCCATCGCTTCCTCTGAGGGCTTTACCATCGAGGCCAGCGACCTGGGCAAGTTGAAGACGGTCGTCCAGATTGTGTCTGTGGTTTCCGCAATCCTGGCCCATCGCTGGGACTGGTGGCGCCTCGGCGTGCTGGTCATTCCGGTGAAATGGATTGCCGTCGCCGCCATCTATTTCACGGTGGTGGTTTCGGTGGTCTCAGCGGTTGACTACTTCGTCGGCTTCTGGAAGAAGATTGACCACGCCTCCAACGACCGCCGCAAGTCGTTCGTGCTTAGCCGCCGCAAAAACGCCGGCGCGCCCCAGTAGGCTCTTCTAACCGCCGGTTTTTCTGTCAACTCCGTGGCCCGTCCTTGCGCCCTAGCTCTGGCGCAAGGGTGGCGAACCGTGACCCCATCGCGCCTATCTGCTCCGCATCTTCGAAAGCAGCCGCAGAATCTCGATATACAGCCAGATCAGCGTGACCATAATCCCAAAGGCGCCGTACCACTCCATATATTTGGGAGCGCCGTATTGCACGCCTCTCTCGATGAAATCGAAATCGAGCACCAGGTTCAGGGCCGCGACGGCCACGACGATCAGGCTGAATCCAATTCCAACCACCCCCGAGCCGTTGATGGCGCCGAAGTTGATGCCGAAGAATCCAAGCACCATCTCCAACAGGTAAAACACCATGATGCCGCCGGTTGCGGCAATCACGCCCAGGCGAAACCGCTGCGTTACCTGGATCAATCCGGAGCGGTAGGCTATCAGCAAGACGAAAAGCGTGCCGAAGGTCAGGCTCACCGCCTGCATGGCGATGCCCGGATAGCGCAGGTCCATTGCGGCCGAAAGGCTGCCCAGCACCAGCCCCTCAAGCAGCGCGTAAATCGGCGAAGTCACCGGCGACCACTGCTTCAATTCTAATCCGGACGCGATGAAAAATCACCGGGTGCGCAGGGACTCAAAGACTTGTTTGCCGCCGCTGTCGCAAGGCTAAACGCCAAGCTCGTTGCGGATGGCGTCGGCGATCGCGTCGGCATGGTGGCGCATTTCAACTTCGCTTTCCGCTTCGATCATCACCCGGGCCAGGGCCTCCGTGCCGCTGTAGCGAATGACCACGCGTCCTGAATCTTTGAGCTGCGCTTCGGCGGCGCGAATGGTCTCGGCCACCGCGGAAATGGATTCGAGCGGTTTCTTTTCGCGGACCTTTATGTTGACGATCACCTGCGGAAAAACCTTCAGGTCCGCGGTCAGCTCGTCGATGCTTTTGCCCGTTCGCGCAATCAGGTCGAGCACCACCAGCGCCGTCAGCAGGCCGTCGCCAGTGGTGGCCAGGTGCGGCAGAAGAATGTGTCCGGATTGCTCGCCGCCCAGCGCCGCTTTGTGTTCCAGCATCTGTTCCAGCACGTACCGGTCGCCCACGGGAGCGCGCAGCATGCGAATGCCGCTGCGCTTGAGCGCCGCCTCAAGACCCATGTTAGACATGGTGGTGGCCACAACCAGATCGCCCGTCAGCAGTCCGCGCGCCTTCAGGTCGCGCGCCGCCATCAGCAGAATCGCGTCGCCATTGATGACGTTATTCTTCGCTCCGGCCAGCATGCAGCGGTCGGCGTCGCCATCGAACGTCACGCCCAGCTCCGCTCCGCAAGCGGCCACTTCAGCGGCCACGATCTGCGGATGAAGCGCGCCGCAATGGTCGTTGATGTTGCGACCGTCCGGCGTGACGTTGAGCAGCGCCACGTCTCCTCCCAGGCGGCAAAAAAGTTCGGGCGCCACGGCAGACGCCGCGCCATTGGCGCAATCGGCCACAATCCGCTTGCTGCCCAGCGAGAGGCCGGGGACGGCATCGACGAGGAATTGAATATATTCCGCCTGAAAAGCCGCGTTATCTTCGACGGGTGGGAGTGAATGCGGATCGGGAACGTGTTTTTTTGCGGCATGGTGGAGGATTTCTTCCTCCATGGCCGACTCCA
Organism: Occallatibacter sp.; assembly: GCA_050013735.1. Taxonomy (GTDB): domain Bacteria; phylum Acidobacteriota; class Terriglobia; order Terriglobales; family Acidobacteriaceae; genus Telmatobacter. The sequence continues at coordinate 3,687 of JBEKEQ010000057.1, read as the reverse complement.
CCGCGTCGGGAAGCTTGAATCCGTCCGCGCCAAAAAACTTGATGCCGTTGTCGCTCCACGGATTGTGCGAAGCGGAGACGACAACCCCGGCCTGAAATCCATGCGCCCGCGCCAGGAAGGCAACCGCCGGCGTGGGCACGATCCCCGCACTCTCCACGCGCACTCCGGCCTCGCGCAGGCCGGCGGCGAGAGTAGCTGCAATCCATGGGCTCGATTCGCGCGTGTCGCGGCCGATGACCACCCGTGGCTCGGCGGCTGTTTTGCGCAGCGAATGCGCCAGCGCCAGGCCGATGGCGAAGATGGTGGTTGGATCGAGCGGAGCTTCGCCGGCAACGGCGCGAATGCCGTCGGTACCAAACAGATTGCGTGCGCGCGTTGTCGTCATAGGCTCAATTCTTGATTTTGTCTTCGGGTAGAGGTTCATTGGGCGCAGCGAATTCCACGCGGCTTGTAAAGGCCCCGTCAGCAAGGCGCGTGGTGACATGGTCGCCCGCGGCAACCTGGGCCGTCGAGCGCACCAGACCGCCTGCCGCATCCAGCACCAGCGCGTAGCCGCGATCCAGTACCGCCAGCGGAGAGAGCGAGTGCAGACGTGCGTCGAGAGCGTTTACCGTTGCGGCTGAAGTGTGAAGCAGCCGTTCCAGCGCGAGCTCCAGGCGATTGCGGCAACTTTGCAGGTGTTCGCGAGCATGGGCCAGAGCCTGCCGCGGATCGTGGCGGAGGACGGCGGCAGCCAGCTCGGCCACGCGCGCCTGACGCTGCCTGAGCTGGCTGCTCACGGCAGCTTCAAGCCGGAATGAAAAATCGTCGAGGCGCTGCGCCAGGCGATGAGTGAGCGCAGCCATGCGCGACTCGGCCCGGCTCACGGGCAGGCGGGTCAGGCGCTGGCGCGCTTGCAGCAGTTGGAAGCGTGCGGCCCGTTCCAGCCGGTGCGACTGGTTGGCCAGGTATTCCGCAATCTTGTGCTGCGCCTCGGTGATAAGCTCGGCGGCGGCCGAGGGGGTGGGTGCGCGCAGGTCGGCGGCAAAGTCGGCAATGGTGAAGTCGGTTTCATGGCCTACCGCGGAAACGACGGGCAGGCTGCTTGAAGCAATCGCGCGGGCCACCCGCTCGCTGTTAAAGGCGGCCAGGTCCTCCAACGATCCGCCGCCGCGCGCCAACACAATCACGTCTACCAGCAAGGAGGCGTTCAGCACGGTAATCGCGGCTTCAATCTCCGCCGGTGCCTGGTCGCCCTGCACTGAGACCGGGCAGACCAATACATTGAGGCCGGAGTGCCGGCGCGCCACGATGTTGATGAAATCGCGAATCACCGCGCCCGTGGGCGAGGTAACGATGCCCACGGTGCGCGGAAATGCCGGCAGCGGACGCTTGCGATCTGTGTCGAAGAGCCCCTCGGCTTTGAGCCGCTCCTTAAGTTGCTCGAAGGCTAGTTGCAGCGAGCCCGCGCCCACCGGTTCCATGGTTTCAGCCACCAGTTGCATCTGGCCGCGCTGTTCATAGACGCTCACCCGCCCCCGCACCAGCACGTGCAGGCCGTCTTCAGGGCGGAAACGCAGCAGCATGGCCTGGCGGCGGAACAGAACGATGGGCAACTGCGCCTCGGCGTCTTTCAGCGTAAAGTACACGTGGCCGGAGGGCGCCGGACGGAAGTTGGAGATTTCTCCCTCCACCCACACATCGCCGTATTCCTGTTCGATGAGTTCGCGGACCTGGCCCACCAGCTCGCGAACCGGCCAAATGTGGCGGGCGTGGCGTGGCTCGTCGAAAGTAAGGTCCAGCTGCGGCGCGAATGGATCGGACAGGGACATTCTCTATCAAGTGTAATTGGCAGAGTTTGAGGAATGCTCGCCGCGTTTCAACGTCTTTCAAGGAAACTTCCGATTTTGGCGGGGCGCGCGTTTCAATTGATTGAAGATTTGGGTGTGGACTATACTGTGGAGCAAGGTCGACATATGGAAACAGTCCAAATTGTTCTCGATACTAAGCTTTTGCGCGCCACCGACCAGGCTGCGCGCCGAACCAAACGGAACCGTTCCGCGCTGGTGCGCGACGCCCTGCGGGAACATCTGCGGAGTTTGGAACTGCGCGCCTGGGAAGAACGCGACCGTGAGGGTTATTTGAGGCAGCCGCAGTTGCCTGATGAATCGCGCCAATGGGAAGAGGAGGCGTCATGGCCGGCGGAATAGTCCGTGGGGATGTTCGCCTTTACAATTTTTCCCCACCCGACAAAAAACGGCCTGTGGTCATTCTCACTCGTTCGAGCGCCGTTGCTTATCTTTCCACCGTGACCGTCGCACCCATCACTTCCGCGATTCGTGGCGTGCCATCCGAGGTAGTGTTGAATGAAGAAGACGGCATGAGAGCGTCCTGCGCGGTGAACGTGCACAATGTGGTCACCGTCTCACAGCATCGACTGGGGAAGCGCGTTGCCCAACTGAGTTCCCTGCGAATGAACCAGATATGTGCGGCACTGCGTTTCTCCCTGGGCTGCGATCACAGTCGTCCGTAGCCAAATCTGACCCGAGAAATTGCGGAATCCATCCACGCACGCGATCCGCGAATCTTCACCATCAATTTTGAGTACCTGGCGGCTCGGTCCTATTTGCGGCTTTCCACCAGCGACCGCAACTCGGCGGCGATGGAAATGAGGCGCAGGCCCACCCCTGGGTCGATCTCATTTTCGGCGGAGTACAGCACCTCCAGCTCGCGGGCGAGTTCGGTGCCCCTGGCGAGGCCGAAGGAACCCAGTACGCCGGCCAGTTTGTGGGCGGCGGCGCTGGCGGCTTGCCGCTGTTCCGCGGAAAGCCGGCCGGCTGCAAAGGCTGCTGCGGCGGATTCCAGAAGAGTGACCCGCTCCTCCATCTTGGGCAGGAACTGAGTCCACATCCGGTCAAGAGCATCATTCAGAGCGGTCTGTTCCTTGGAATCCATCCTTCAGCGTCCTACCAACCTTGAGTCTCCTTCATTTCCAGCCCAGCACGCCGGCGATTTGCGTGGAAAGTGTCATCGGGTCAAAAGGCTTGAAAAGCACCGCCTCCACCCCCAGATCGGCGAAACGGCGCTGGTCTGAGCTTTGCACCTTGGCCGTCAGCAACAGTACGGGAATGCGCGCGGTGGCCGGATTCTTGCGCAGCTCCCGGAAGGTGGTCGCGCCATCCATGCCGGGCATCATCACATCCAGTAGGATCGCATCCGGCTGGTGCTCAATGGCCCGCGCCAACCCCTGTGCGCCTGAGCTGGCTACCAACACTTCCCAACCGGCCACGGTTTCCAGGCTCAGAGCTGCAACCTCTCGTATATCTTCTTCGTCGTCGATGATCAGGATGCGGTGGGACACTGGCGTAAACCCTCAAAGTAACAACTCAACAGGTTAGCAGGTTCCCATGCCGGCCCAACCGGCAACAGAATCGCATGAACGATCTTTGTCCCTTCCGATTGTTCCATCACTCGCCAAAAGGAAGAACCACCTGCCCGCTTCCTGAAGCGAATCAACCAGGTTCGTTAAACCTTTCCAGCATTCCTCAGAGCCGTGGCGGGCACTGAGGAATTCGAATCTGCCTCGTCCGGCTGAAACGGCAAAAACACGTGGAATGTGGTCCCGCGGACGGGATTTCGCTCGGCCCAGATGCGGCCTGAGTGCTGCTGCACGATGGTGCGGCAAATCGCCAGTCCCAGCCCGGTTCC
>JBEKEQ010000056.1:0-33209 GCA_050013735.1 Occallatibacter sp. | reverse complement strand
CTTGGCGTCGGTCAGGCGGCCGTCGTCCATCACTTGCAGCAGAATGTTGAAAACATCGGGATGCGCCTTCTCGATTTCGTCGAACAAAATCACCGCGTAGGGACGGCGGCGCACGGCCTCGGTCAGCTGCCCGCCTTCGTCGTATCCAATATAGCCGGGAGGCGCGCCGATGAGCCTGGCCACGGCGTGCTTCTCCATGTACTCGCTCATGTCGATGCGAACCATGGCTTGCTCGTCGTCAAAGAGAAACTCGGCCAGCGCGCGGGCTGTTTCCGTTTTGCCCACGCCCGTGGGTCCCAGAAATATGAATGATCCGATAGGGCGGCGGGGATCGCTCAAACCCGCCCGCGAACGGCGAATCGCATTGGCCACCACGGTGAGCGCCGCGTCCTGGCCAACGACTCGCTCGCGCAGCCGCTGCTCCATTTCCACCAGCTTCTTCACCTCGCCTTCCAACATGCGCGAAACGGGAATCCCTGTCCACTTGCTGATGATCTTGGCAATGTCTTCCTCATCCACCTCGTTCTTCAACATCCGCGCCGCGCCTTTGCCGCCTTCCTGCGCCGCCTCAAGACGCTTGAGTTCCGCTTCGAGTTTGGGCAACTCGCCATACTGGATCTGCGCAGCCCGCTCCAACTGCCCCTTGCGGGTCTGCTCTTCAGCCTCGAAGCGCAACGCCTCGATCTTTTCCTTTGTCGTGCTGATGTGGCTATCGGCTTCGCGTTCCTTGGTCCAACGCGCACGCTTGGCCGTGATCTGCTCGGTCAGCTCGGCGACCTCGCGCTCCACCTCGTCGCGGCGCTCGATGCTGTTGGCATCGGTCTCGCGCTTCAGGGCCTCGCGCTCGATTTCGAGCGAGGTTTTCTGGCGCTCCAATTGATCGATCTCGGTGGGCACCGAGCCTCTCTGGATGGCCAGCGATGCCGCGGCTTCATCCACCAGGTCGATGGCCTTGTCGGGTAAAAACCTGTCGCTGATGTAGCGATGGGAGAGCGTGGCAGCCGCGACAATCGCGGCGTCCTTGATCGTCACTTTGTGGTGCGCCTCGTAGCGTTCTTTCAATCCGCGCAAAATCGCAATGGTGTCTTCCACGTTGGGCTCGCCGACAAAGACAATCTGGAAGCGCCGCTCCAGCGCCGCGTCCTTCTCAATGTATTTGCGGTACTCGTTGAGCGTGGTCGCGCCGATGGCCCGCAGTTCGCCGCGCGCCAAAGCCGGCTTGAGCATGTTGCTCGCGTCAATGGCGCCCTCCGCCGCGCCTGCGCCAACCAGCGTGTGCAGCTCATCGATAAACAGCACAATCTGCCCGTTCGACTCCTCGATCTCCTTGAGCACCGCCTTGAGCCGGTCTTCAAATTCCCCGCGATATTTTGCGCCGGCAAGCATCGAGCCCAAATCCAGCGAGATAACGCGCTTGTCGCGCAGGCTCTCTGGCACGTCGCCGGAAACGATGCGCCGGGCAAGCCCCTCGACAATGGCCGTTTTGCCCACGCCGGGCTCGCCAATCAGCACTGGATTATTTTTGGTGCGGCGGCTCAGCACCTGGATCACGCGACGGATCTCCTCGTCTCGGCCGATCACCGGATCGAGCTTGCCGCGCCGGGCCAGTTCGTTTAGATCTTTTGCGTACTTTTCCAGGGCCTGGAATTTGCCTTCGGGATTCTGGTCGGTTACCCGCTGCGAGCCGCGCACCGCGGTGAGCGCCTGCAAGATGGCTTCGTGCGTTGCGCCAACGGCGGCCAATGCCTCGCGTGCCGCGTCGCCCTTTGAATGCGCAACACCCAGCAGCAGGTGCTCGGTGGAAACGTACTCGTCCTTGAAATTCTGGGCTTCGCGAAAGGCTTGTTCAAGCGCCTTGTTGAGCGCCTGGCTCAGGCCCGGCTGGCTGGCCGCTCCCGCCACTCGAGGCAGTTTCTCCTCCAGGGCGTGCAGGTCGTGCTCCAGCCGCTCGGTGGGAACACCGATTTTCTCAAGAACCGCCGGAATTACGCCCTCGCGATCCTCCACCAGCGCCAGAAGCAGGTGCACCGGCTGAACTTCAGGGTTTCCCAGCTCCGCGGCGCGCTGCTGCGCCTGCTGCATTGCCTGCTGTGACTTGACGGTCAGTTTTTCCCAGCGAATTGCCATTTCACCCTCAGTTCTCAGTGGTCAGTTCTCAGCTTTCAGTGGTCAGTAAGCCACCCGGTCAGGTAACAGTATCCAACGCAAATCGGCCGAGTGAGAAGCGACATTTCCACCCGGCCGCAGAAAACTGACCACTGTTCACTGAACACTAATCACTGTTTTCCTTACCGCACTCCGGCGAGCTCCGGCTCTTCCACTTTCTTCCCGCCGTCGACAGTGATCTTGATCTGCTTGGGCTGGGCTTCGGCTTTCTTCTTCAGCTCGAGCTTCAGTACGCCGGCATTGTAGCTGGCTCCCACGTTCTCAGTATCCACGGTCGAAGGCAGCGTGAAGGCGCGGAAAAAAGTGCCGTAGCGCCGCTCGATGCGATGGAAGTTCTGCTCCTTTTCCTCAGCCTCGAATTTGCGCTCGCCCTTGACGGTGAGGGTGTGGTTTTCTACCCGCACGTCCAGGTCTTTCTCTTCAATGCCCGGCACTTCGAGCTTGATCACGACTTTCTCGTCGTCCTCATAGACGTCGACGGCCGGCACAAAGCTGGCGGTCGTCAACGGATTGTCTCCGTCGTTTATTTCGCGGAAAAGCGTGTTCAGGCGATTTTGCATGGTAACGACTTCCCGAAACGGGTCCCAACGAGTGATAGCCATAGTTTTGTTCCTCCAGATGCTTTGTCAGAATTGGCGGGGCCGAACCTGAGTCCAAGCCCCTCAACTGATTTGATTAAATCATAGCATATATAATTCATAAAATATGCTTGCATTACACTCATATATTAAGACGCCCCTTAACCTATTGTTTATCAAGACCGTAAGGGTGAGCACTCAAAGAAGGCATCCGTTGAAATTCATCCAGTCCAATCCACGGACCCAGTCGCGGGCATTCACGTTTATCGGATTTGGACCCATGTCCGGCCGCTCCCTGAAAAAGCGCCGGGCCGTCGAAAGATCTTCGGATCGTGAGAATATACTGATCGCATTCCGAAAAGAGGGAGCATTCGCTCCGGATTAGGAGAGTCCCGCTCAATGCGCAAAATGCTTGCCATGCTTTTGCTTGTTCTACCAATGGGCCTGTGCGGCGCCCAGTCTTCCACACCTTCCAAGCCGGTCGAACCCACAGCCATTGGGGTAATCTTCCATTTGGATCCCACCACCCAGACGCTCAATCCGCTTCCTGACGAGCACCAGACACAGGTCATGAAATCATGTGGCGTGGGCGGGGCGTGCAGCGCCATTGAAGTCTCGGGAAAGGGTTCCGCCTTCCGCCTGAAGACTGACGATAAACTTGAATTCCACTTCAACACAGGAAGTCCAGAAAAGGTGAGCCTTTTTCGTTTTGAGCTGAAAAAGAACAACCGGCGCCTGGTGCTCGAAAAGTTGGCTCGGCCGAAGTTTGGCACTGGATTCACAACTGAAGAATTTCGGGGCCTTCCCGTCGTCGTGAGCAAATTTGGAACGTCGTCCTATCAATTGGTTCCCGCGTCGCCTCTTACGCCCGGCGAGTACGCTATTTTGATTGCAGGCGAGGTCTTCACCTTCGGCGTAGATCAGTAGCCTTGAAGCCTCCCCCTACAATAGAGCTGGATGCAGAACCTCTCGAACGTTCCCGCATACATGAACTGGCACTGGGCTTGGCTCACCGTGGCCGCGTTTCTGGCCGGGGTGCTGAACGCCGTGGCCGGTGGCGGCAGTTTCCTGCTTTTTCCCGCCTTGCTGGGCATGAAGATGCTGCCCATTCAGGCCAATGCCACCAATACAGTGGCACTATGGCCGGGCCAACTCACCTCGGTTGCGGCTTATCGGGATGATATTCGCTCGAATCTGCGCCTGGCGCTGCCGATGGGCCTGGCCGGCCTGGTGGGCGGAACGGCCGGCGCGGTGGTGCTGCTGAACACGCCGCAGTTGACGTTCCTGCACCTGGTTCCGTGGCTGCTGGTGGTGGCCGCGACGATCTTTGCGGTGAGCGGGCCGGTTTCGCGTTGGCTGGCGCGGCGGAACAATGCCACCGGGACGGCGACCCACGCGCCCCGACGCCTGCCGGTCTTCATTTCAACCATCGTGGTCTGTTTTTACATTGGCTACTTTGGCGCCGGCGCGGGCTTTCTGATCATTACCCTTCTGTCGCTTTTCGGGTTTGAAGACCTGAATCAGATCAATGCACTCAAGGTGGTCTCCACCACCATGGCCAACGGCATGGCGTTTATCATCTTCACCGTCGGCGGCCAGGTGGAGTGGCGCTATTGCCTGCTGGCCATGGTCACCTGCGCCATTGGCGGATACATGTCCGCCCGCCTGGCCCGCAGGGTGCCACAGGCGTTTCTTCGCGGGCTGGTGGTGTTGATCGGCCTGGGCATGGCGGCGTGGTTCTTTGTGCACCAGTGAACGGTGGCCAGTGTGCAGCGTGCAATCGGGGCACTGTCCACTGCGCACTGTAAACTGTCGTCATGAGCCACGAAGGCATCCGTTTCGTTGAAAAGGGTCAGGAGGAGCGAGAGACCGAGGCGAATCGGCCGCTCGCCCGCATCGCCGTGACGCCGGAAAAGGTGCGCGTGTTGCTCACCGAAAGCAAGGGGCTGGAGATTGACTGGCAGGATGGCCACCGGAGCGCCTGGAGCTTTGCCTGGCTGCGCGAAGCCTGCCCTTGCGCTACCTGCGTGGAGCAGCGCACCCTGGAAGGCCGCAAACCGGGCCAGCCTCAAGCAAAACCGACTGCCGTGCTGCCCATGTACACGCCGCCGCCCAAGCCCGCCAGCGCCCACGCCGTGGGCCGTTACGCGCTGCAATTCAACTGGCAAGACGGCCACTCCGGAGGGATTTATTCCTGGGAATACCTGCGCCGGGTTTGCCAGTGCAGGGAATGTACATTTGCCGCCGATGCGGCCGGTGGGCCGCCGAACTAAGCAAGGGAAGACAAAGGTCTGTGCGGAAGATGCGCGTACCCTCTCGTTCTTGACGCGCGAGGCGCTACGCGCTACAGTGCAGACATGATTCAGTCGTTCCGGCACGCCGGTTTGGAGAAGTTCTTTCTGACCGGCAGCAAGGCGGGCATCCAGCCGGCGCATGAAAGCAAGCTGCGCAAACAGCTCTCGCTGCTCAACACCGCAAAGAACGCGAATCGCATGAATGTTCCCGGCTGGGACCTGCACCCGCTCAAGGGAAAGCTCACCGATCATTGGTCGATCAAAGTGAATGGAAACTGGCGCATGACGTTCACGTTTGAGAATGAAAACGCAATCCTCGTGGATTACCAGGATTACCACTGAGAACAGGAGGCTGAAGTGGCAATGACGATGTACAACCCGGTGCATCCGGGTGAGATTCTTCGGGAATACCTCGGAACCGTGCAGGTCGGCGTGGCGGCCAAGCGGCTGCGTGTGGCACGGTCAACGCTTTCGCGGCTCCTGAATGGGCGAGCGTCGTTCACCGCGCCGATGGCGCTGCGGCTGGCCGATGCTTTTGGGACGGAGCCGGGAATGTGGCTCGACTTGCAGCAGCAGTACGATTTGTGGCACGCGGCGCAGAGGAAGCGGCCCAAGGTGGAGAAGTTTTTCAGGGCAGCGTGACATTCGTGGCAAACGGCCGAACATTGAATTCAGTGCGAACAAACTACCATCCCCACCGCCTCTTCCGCAGTCGCAGCCACGCGCATCAGCGCCCGGTTCTCCGGCTTCAGGAAGCCCGACGCAACCGCCGTGTCGAGGAACTTCAGCAGCCCCTCCCAGTAGCCGGCGGTATTGATGAGAATGCTGGGTTTGGCGTGCAGCCGCAGCTGCGCCCAGGTCACCACTTCCAGCAGCTCCTCGAGCGTCCCATAGCCGCCCGGAAGCACCAGGAATGCGTCGGCCAGCTCCACCATCCTCGCCTTGCGCTGGTGCATTGTGGAAACAAACTCAAGGGTGGTCAGACCCTGGTGCGCGATTTCTTTTCCAGACAGGACCTCGGGCAACACGCCGATCACCTCCGCGCCGCCCGCGAGCGCCGCGTCGGCCACTGCGCCCATCAGGCCAACGCACGCCCCGCCATAGACCATGCCCAGCCGCGCGACGGCAATGGCCGCACCGAGAGCCCGTGCCTCGGCCAGAAATGCAGGGTCGTTTCCATTCGCCGAGCCGCAGTAAACCGCTACGCGGCGGGTCTTGTTGAGCGGTGTCATTGTGTTTTCAGGATAACTTGGCGGCGGTTAATCTATCGCAAATCCAGATAGTCCGCCGGCGTGAGAATCGCAATTCCGCGGAACGGGTTGAGTATCAGCAAATCGGCGTCGCCGGTGACGATGGCGTCGGCGTGTCCGTGAACGGCGACTTCGAGGAATTTGTCGTCGCGGGGGTCGCGGCAGGCGCGGATGGGAGCATGAATTTCCACGTGGATGGCAAGCGAAAAAACCTGTTCGAGGAACGGTTCAACACAGCCAGGGGGAATATAGAGAGCAAATTTCGGCCGCCGTAGCACTCCTCGCAATTCCATCAAAGTGGCCGTCGAAAGCAGTATTCTGTCCGCTTCTAGCGCCTTTGCGGCTGCGCGTCCAGGCACAGAATGCGGACGAAGCAAGCGGCTCACATAGACATTCGTATCGACAACAATGAGCCGTCTCATTCCTCATCGGCCAGAAGTTGCTCAAGCAGTTCATCCGTCATGCCCTTGGATGCAGCATAGCGGCCTGTCTCCTCGGTGAAGCGAATCAACTGTTCCACGCGCATTTTATGAACCTTCTCCCACTCTTGGGCAGAGACCAGGACGGCCACATCCCGCTCATGACGCTGAATTCGCACTGGTTCGCGCTGTGCGGCATCAATCAAAGCGGCAAAGTTCTGTTTGGCTTGGGTCGCGGACATCGTAGGCATTCATTGATTGTACCTCCAAAACGTCCGAAATAGACAAAATGTTCATTATATTTAAAATGATCATTTTGTCTATTTTTCTTCAGCCCATACATTTAGCCCCGCAAAGTGGCGGGCTTTAGTGTCTGCGTGGGAACTAGCGATTTGCGCAACGTGTTGTGTTTACCGTTTCGATTCCGCACAATGCGTTGTATAAAATTCGAGTTCTCACGCGCACACTTTAGCCCCTCTCTTCAAACTGACCCACCCAAACCAAACCCCCTCCGCCTAACGGTACACTGGATAAGGAACCTTCCCACCTGGACGCGCCTTTTGCCGCCGCAACTCTCCAATCTGAATCCCGAACAGCGCGCGGCCGTTGAGGCTACCGAAGGCCCCCTGCTCATCCTGGCTGGCGCCGGCTCCGGCAAGACGCGCGTGATTACCAGCCGCATAGCCTGGCTCATCCGTGAAAAAGGCGTGGCTCCCGATTCGATTCTGGCCGTTACTTTTACCAACAAGGCGGCCAGCGAGATGGCCGAACGCGTGGACCGGCTGCTGGGGCACTCCTCGTTGGCCAAGCCGCTGATCTCCACTTTTCACTCGCTCTGCGTTCGCATCCTGCGGCGGGATATTGAGGCCTTGAAGGTCGGAAATGAAGGACTGACGCGGGCGTTTGCCATCTACGACGAAAACGACCAGCAAGCCATTGTGAAGCAGGTGATGCGGCGGATGGGCCTGGACACCAAACAACTGACTCCGCGAACGGTGCTGGGGCGCATTTCCTGGGCCAAGAACCACATGATCGATCCGCAGGAATATTACCTGGCGTCAAAGGACCCGAACAGCGAGCGGATTGCACACATCTACGAGAGCTATCGCAAAGAGCTGGGCAAAAACAATGCGCTCGACTTCGACGATCTGCTACTGGAAGCCGTGCGATTGCTCAAAGCGTCGCAGGAAGTGAGGGAACGCTACCAGCGCCGCTACCGCTATCTGCTGGTGGACGAGTACCAGGACACCAACCGTCCGCAATATGAGCTGATGAAGCTGCTGGCCGGCGAAGCCAAGAACGTTTGCGCCGTGGGCGACGAGGACCAGAGCATTTATTCCTGGCGCGGCGCCGACATCCGCAACATTCTGGAGTTCGAGAAGGATTTCCCCAACGCGCGCATCGTGAGGCTGGAGCAAAACTACCGCTCAACGCAGATTATTCTCGAAGCCGCGGGCGCCGTGGTGGCCAACAATATCCGCCGCAAGGGAAAGAAGCTGTGGACGGATCGGCTGGGCGGCTCGCTGATCGGCTTCTATGAGGCTCCTGACGGCGAAAACGAGGCGCTGTTCATTGCAGACCGTATTCAGGCCTTTCTGCGCGCGGATTCAGGCGAAAGCGGGCCGGGACATTGCGCAGTGCTTTACCGCACCAACTCGCAGTCGCGCCTGGTGGAAGAGGCGCTTCGCCGCTACAACATTTCCTACACCATGGTGGGCGGCTTCAGCTTTTACGAGCGTGCCGAGATCAAGGACTTGCTCGGCTATCTGCGCCTGGTACGCAATCCTCACGATTCGATGGCCTTGCAGCGCGTGGTAAACACGCCTGCACGGGGCATTGGCAAAACAACTCTCGAAACACTGGAGCGGCTGGCGCTGGAGACTGGCGTTTCCACCTGGGAGGCTCTTTCAGCCGCGATTACCAACCGGCTGATTCCCAACCGCGCCCTCGTGGCTCTGGAATCGTTCCGCCAACTCATCCTGGATGCGCAGGCCATGATGGACCCTGACTTTGCCGGCAAGCTTTCGGCGGACGTGGCTGCCGGCGCGGAATCCGATGCGGCTGACACGGGATTTGAATTTGGCGGAGTGACGGCGGACGCAGCCAGCGCCGACTCCGCTGCCAGCTTTGACTTTGGGGAATCGAGCGATCATCCTCAGCTCCCGCTCCTCGACGCGAGCGGCTTCTCGCCTTTTCCCGCCGAGCCCAAGCGCCCTTTCCTTACCATGGGGCCGACGGAGGCCTTTCGCGCTCCGGGCGGGGCTGCCACGCTCCCAGAGCTGATTCGTTTTGTTATCGACAGGACCGGGTACATCAAGGCGCTCGAGGCTGAAGGTTCGCCAGAAGCCTTCAGCCGCATTGAAAACCTGAAGGAACTGGCCAATGCCGCCCATGACGCTGAAGTCCGTGGCGAAACGCTGGCCGAATTTCTGGACCATGCTGCACTGGCCTCCGACACCGACCAGTTCGATCCCGACTCCCGCGTGACGCTGATGACCCTGCACGCCGCCAAGGGCCTGGAATTCCCGCTTGTTTTCCTGGCGGGCCTTGAGGAGGGGCTGTTTCCACATTCGCGCACGTTGAACAATCCCGACGAGCTAGAAGAAGAGCGCAGGCTCTGCTACGTGGGCATGACGCGAGCCATGAACACGCTGATCCTGACCCGCGCGCACTATCGCAGGCGCTATGGCAACGATGCCCCGGAGATGAGCATCCCTTCGCGCTTTCTTGAGGAGGTTCCCCAGCGGCTGGTAGAGAGCCTGGGAGGTCGCAGCCCGGCCTGGTCCACGCCCGGCTACAACGGCCGCGCCACCGGCTATGGGTCTGCTCGCCGTCCAAGCCAATTTAGCGAGTTCGCCGACAAGCACTACAACTATGAGGACGAAAGCCAGGAAACGCAGCGGCTCACGCCGGGAACTTCGGCGGCTCCGAAGAAAAAAAGCGCCGAGGCTCCGGCGGACGCGACCTCCATCGATAACATTGCCCGCTTTTTCGGGGCCAGGCCGGGGGCTCTGGCGCGCCCGTCGATGGAGATTCCCGCGGCGAGCGGCGCAACCGGCCTGAAGAAAGGCCAGCGAGTCCGTCATGCCAAATACGGCGAAGGGACAATTTTGATGCGCGAAGGCGACGGCGAAGACGCCAAGCTCACCGTAGGCTTCGACCGGCATGGGATGAAAAAGCTGATGGAGAAGTTTGCAAATTTGCGGAAGATTTAGATTCCGCATCTTCCCGAGTGCATTGGTCTTACGTCTGCATCGACGGACGATTTCGGGATGGCGAGTTGACAACTCGTGCTATACTCCATTCAATCGTAGAATTCGATCTGAAGTTCTTGCCTGTTTCGGTTACCGCCTGCTCGCAACACTTCCACATTGCATTCGGACGGTAATTTGTAATTCAGGAGCAACACACAATGGAAACAGGTACAGTGAAGTGGTTTAACGACGCCAAGGGTTTTGGATTTTTGAGCCGCGAAAACGGCGAGGACGTGTTCGTCCATCACACCGCCATTCAATCGAACGGTTTTCGTTCGCTGCAAGAAGGCCAGAAGGTCCAGTTCAACGTGACCAAGGGCCCCAAGGGCTGGCAGGCTGAGAACGTCCAGGTTGTCTAAGGGTTAAACCTGGGCACTTGGTTCGAGACCAGAAGAGGGACAGCAAAACTGCTGTCCCTCTTCTGCGTTTGGCAGCAATTCTGGCTGCACGCGAATGCTAGGCAGCCGGCTTGAGGCTCTTGACGCTGACTTGGGGGATCGCCGGATGAAGGTCTTCCCTGGGCGTATCGTGGGTGCCTATGTATTGCAGCACATCGTTAATTGAATCCTCAAAGCGGGAGCCGGTCTTGTGAGTGGCCTTAACACCTTTGGCGACAAGCTGGCAAACTTCAAAGCGGTTCATTCCCTGCGCGAGAGCGCGGTGAATTTTGTCGGAACGCATTGCGAACTCCGGTCATCATGATGCTGTGATTGACGCGTGGGGTGCGGAGCTCGTCCGAAGCGGTGGTAGGGCCAAAGCCGAGCAGGCTTGACAGAAAATTTCGGTCTTCTTTCATTGTACCCCCGAAGCGGCTACAGCGCCGCGTCCGCACAAAGGTTGACCGTGCCGCGTGGACAATCGCAGCAATTCAACCGCCGCACGCAGGCCACGGAAGCCAACCAGCGGTGGTGCGGCTTTCACCGCTTCAATTTCCCTGTTAACATAGACCTCACATTTACCCGATTTGCGGGAAACCCTGAAGAGATTCGAGCGAGAGAGGTACCACGTGGCAGATACCACCAAAATTGAAGACAAGCTGGAACGGAAAAAGCTGAAGCGCGCCGCCCGCAAAAAGGCCGCCCCGAAGGCGCCACGGACCGGAGCACGCGGCGAAAACAAGAAAAAAGTAAAGAAACTTGCACGCGGCGTTTCGAAGCGCTAGACCACCAGTTTCAAAGCGCCCAATGTGGTTCCTGGCCCGGAAGTTGCCGGGCCGGAACCGCTGGACTCCGCATCGACAGGACCCCATAACCTGAGGGATGAGGACAACTGCCCTGCCCAGCCAACTTGTTGCCCGCAAGTCGATCGATAAGCTGATCCTGGAGTCGGAAGAGCCAGAGCACGCGCTCAAGAAGTCGCTCGGGCCCTGGTCGCTTACCGCGCTTGGCATCGGGGCGGTCATTGGCTCGGGCATCTTCACGGTCATCGGCACGGCCATGGCCGGGCAGAAGTTTGATGTGCCCTCCATCGGCGATACGCCGCTGCTGCACTACATTCTGCATCACACGGCTATGGCTGGCCGGCCGGGCGCGGGTCCCGCTCTGGCCTTGTCGCTGGTGCTGGTAGCCATCGTCTGCGCGTTCACCGGGCTGTGTTACGCCGAAATGGCGTCCATGATTCCGATTGCCGGCTCGGCCTATACCTACACCTATGCAACCATGGGCGAACTCACCGCGTGGATCATCGGCTGGGATCTGATTCTGGAATATGCCTTCAGCAATATGAGTGTGAGCGTGGGCTTTGCCGCCCATATTGTCGATCTGATGGACTGGTTCGGCCTTCATCCCCCGCTGATGTGGATTTCTCCCGCCTATCTGCCTACCGGCTTGCAAGACCTGGCGGGGAACGACCTGTACAAGTCGGGCTGGCACTTCGGGTTTAACATTCCCGCGTTTCTCGTGGTGATGATTCTCACGGTGATCCTGGTGCGCGGCATCCGCGAGTCAGCGCGGGCCAACAACGTGATGGTGCTGGTGAAGATCGCCGCGATCCTGGTATTCGTTTTTGCCGGGGCCAGCTTCATCAAGCCGCACTACTGGCATCCCTTCATGCCCAATGGCTGGACTGGCTTGCTCACCGGCGGATCCATCATCTTCTTCACCTACATAGGATTCGACTCCGTTTCGACCGCAGCCGAAGAGTGCAAACACCCGCAGCGCGATCTCCCCATCGGCATTCTGGCCACGCTGATTGCCTGCACGGTGCTCTATGGCGCCGTGGCCATTGTGCTCAGCGGAATCGTGCCCTGGCAGTCGGTGATGGGCGATGCGGCGCCGGTGGTCAATGCGCTGAAGAAACTTTCGCTGCTTCCCGGCGGATCGGGGCTTTACTGGGTGCGGCTGTTTGTCTTGATTGGCGCCCTGTTGGGCATGATCTCTTCTATTTTGGTCTTCCAGCTTGGCCAGGCGCGGGTGTGGTTCGCCATGTCGCGCGATGGCCTGTTGCCGGCCATTTTTGGCCGCATCCACGCGCAATTCCGCACTCCTGCTGTTGCCACCTGGGTGGCTGGCTTTGTGGTCGGCATCCCTGCCGGCCTGCTGGATATCGGCACGGTCTCAAACCTCTCCAACATTGGCACGCTGTTCGCCTTCGTTCTGGTCTCTATCGGGGTGCTGATTCTTCGCTATCGCGAACCGGACCGCTATCGCGGTTTCAGGGCGCCGCTTGGGCCGCTGTTCCCGGTGCTGAGCATCATCTTTTGCATCGTGCTCATGATGGGGCTTGAGGTGATTACCTGGATTCGTTTCTTTGCCTGGCTGTTTACGGGATTACTGATCTACTTCTTCTACAGTCGCCACAGGTCGGAGTTCGCCAAACAGCGGTAAACTCTTGTTTGATGTCTGATATTGAAAGCTTCATTCGACGGCTGCCTAAAGCTGAGTTGCACCTGCACCTTGAAGGGACCATCCTGCCCGCCACCCTCGCGGAGTTGAGCGCCCGCCACGATGACCCTCCGATGACCTTGGCTAAGGCCGAGGAACTTTACCGCTTCACCGATTTCACCGAGTTTATTGAGGCCTTCAAGGCGGTCACGCGCCGGCTCATCGATCCCGAAGACTATGAACTCGCCGCCTGGCGCATGATGCAGCACCTTGCCGAACAAGGGGTGGTACACGCCGAGGTGTACATCTCTGTGGGCGTCATCTACCTGTGGCGTAACCACGATCCCGGCGCGTTTGAGCCCATCTTTGCGGCGCTCGAGAGGGCTCGGGAGCGAGCGCAGCGGGAACTGGGACTTTCGATCTACTGGATCTTCGACGCGGTGCGCCACTTTACTGTCGAAGAGGCTGAACGGGTATTCCGGAAAGCTGCTGAATTGCGGCCGCTTTTTCCGTCGATCATTGGCATAGGCCTGGGCGGAGACGAGCGGCGAGCAGGCTCTGAGCAATTCCGGGCCCTGTATGACGCGGCAGCCAAGGCGGGACTGCGCCTGACCAACCATGCCGGCGAAACCACCGGCCCCGAGGCTATTTGGGAGGCTCTGGCCATTGGCTCGGAGCGAATTGGCCACGCGCTTTCCGCGATACGGGACGATGCTCTGCTGGAAGAGCTAAAGCGGCGCGGTACGGCCCTGGAGCTGAACCCCACTTCGAACGTCCGAACCGGAGTTTGCGAGTCGATTGCGGGGCATCCGTTGCGGCGCTACTTCGACGCTGGCTTGCTGGTGACGCTCAACTCCGACGATCCGGCATTTTTCGGCTCCGACCTGGCCGGCGAGTACCTGCTGGCGCACACGGAGCAGGGCTTTAATCGCGAAAAGCTACGGCAGCTTGCCGCCAATTCAATCCGCGCCAGTTTCCTTCCCGATGCGGAAAAGGCAACCTGGCTCTCCCAAATTGCTTCTACAAGTTAAAGAGATCCCGTCCCGCATGCTCCTCCGGCTCAGCCGCTTGAGGTAAATCTGCGGTATTATGATCGTATTGGGGGCTGCACCATGTTCAATCGAGCTGAGAGCCTGACGCCTGCGCAGGAGACCGACACTGAAGAGACGAGGGAAACCAGCGCCCTGCGGGTGATCACCTGGTTCTCAGTGGGAATGGCGGTGGCCGCGCTGGGCATCTTTGTGGGCGCTGAGCTGCGCAGCCGCTACAAGTTCAAAAAGCGCACTCCCTACGACTTCTATGAGAACGCCGGCGAACGGCAAGCCGGCGAGTTCGGCATGGGCATTTAGATGCCACCCGCGAGAGATCGCGAGACGTGATCTGCCGGGAAAAGTGAAGCACAAGATGGCCACCACTGTTGCCGACATTCCGGATCTGCTCAAGAGCATTCCCGCCGGTGCATGGGTTGCCATTTCTGAGCGGCGAAACAAAG
This sequence comes from Occallatibacter sp., assembly GCA_050013735.1. Taxonomy (GTDB): domain Bacteria; phylum Acidobacteriota; class Terriglobia; order Terriglobales; family Acidobacteriaceae; genus Telmatobacter. Next base: position 18,934 of record JBEKEQ010000056.1, on the reverse strand, counting down.
TCATAGCCTTCGGTGTGGATGCTCAAGCAGTTCTCGACGAGGCCCGAGTTAAAGGCGAGGATCTTCCGCTCATGGTCCGGGTCCCCGACCGGGACTCAGCGATGTTTCTGTAAGGCAAGATGGCAAAAGCGACGTACCCGTACGTCTCGATCCCTCTACCGGCAAACGAAGCTCATCCTCAAGGGACAACAGCATTTCGGCCGTTGACCTTCGCGACTCTCACCGCTTCGAACGGCCAATCGATACGCTGCGTGGTCTTGGCGGACTCCGGCGCGGATGCCTGCCTGTTTCCCCTGAGCTTGGCCATTCTGCTCAATTTGGATGTGTTTAAGTTGCCAAAGGCGCTGACCGGAGGGGTGGGCAGTCAGTCCAACGTAACCTACTACGATACCGTCACAATCGGACTTGAGAACGGAATTACTTTTTCCGCCTACGCAGGTTTTACTCAAGGTATGGACCCCATTGGGTTCGGATTGCTTGGCCAAGCCGGTTTTTTCGAAAAGCACAAAGTTGAGTTCCAGCACACCAACAGGATATTCACCATCGAATCGGCTCAGTCCTAAGGCAGCCGAAAGAAGCACCGGGCCTGCCCTCCCCAGAATGCCGCCGCCGGGCGGCATTTTCTGTTTCAGCTCAATCTTCGCGCAGCGCCACCATGGGTTCTACGGCCATGGCGCGGCGTGCCGGCAGATAGCATGAGGCCAGGGCCGCGATCGCCAGCAGGGTCGCCACAAACCCGTACGTCGCGGGATCCCAGACGCTGACAATGACCAGGCTGCCGACAGTCCGCGCGGCAAGCAGCGCGAAGGCCAGGCCGAGCACCAGGCCGGCTCCAACAATCACCATGGATTGACGGTAGATCATTCCAAACACGGCGCCCCTGCTTGCACCCAACGCCATCCGCAGGCCGATTTCATGCACTCGCTGGCCTGCCGCGTAAGAGATGACTCCGTAAAGACCGATCACCGCCAGCGTCAATCCCAAACCGCCCATGATTCCCGCCAGTGTGGCCCCGAGCTGAAAAAGCAGAAGTCCATTCAAGGTATAGAGGCCCTGACGCATGGATTCCACCTGAAAGACTGGAAGCTGGGGAGCAAGCGAGTGGATGGTCTTTTCCGCGATCGGCGCCAGGGCAAGCGGATCTCCGTCAGTCCTGAGTTGGAACACCATAAGGCTGTTGCCGGCCATGTGCTGTACATACGGGATGTAAACGTAGGGTTGCGTCTTGGCGCCGCCAACAAGTTGAAACTGCGCGTCACCGACGATGCCAACAACTTCGATTTTGCGGTCTTTTTCGCTTGCCAGGCGGAAGGTGTGGCCGATTGGATCTTGGCCAGGCCAGAACTTCCGAGCGGTAGATTGGCTGATCACGGCCACATCCCGGCCATGCTCATCGTCCGCGTCAGTGAAGGCTCGGCCGCGCAAAACATTGATGCCCATTACGCTGAAGTATTCAGGGGAGATGATGTTGAGGCCGGAGTTTTGCTCTGAGGGGTTGGTCGGGACCGGCGCGCCGTCGATCAGCAACCGGTCTCCGCCGCTGTTGAAGTAACCCAGGGGAACCGCGTTGGCGTGGCTCACAAAGTCCACGCCCGCGAGTTGATGCAGCCGTAGAGAGATGTCGCGAGCCAGGTCGCGCGTCTGTGCATCCTTCATCCCGATCTCGTTGGCATCGATGGCCAGATTGAGCACATGATCCGGCTTGAAACCCAAATCTGTTGTTTGGACTGCCGAAAGACTGCGCACGAACAGGCCGGCCACCACTAGCAGCACCAGCGAACCGGCGATCTGCAACACCACCAGGCCGTCGCGAAGCCAATGCCGGCCGCGGGTAACGCCGCGGCCGCCCTCGTGCAAGACGGTGTTCACGTTGGCCCTGGCTATCCGCAGGGCGGGCGCCATTCCCACGACAATCCCCGCCGCTAAGGCGATGGCGAAGGAATAGAGGAAGATGCGCCAATCGAAATCGAACGAGAGAGTTACAGGAAGGTCGACGTGGAGGTTCATGTGCGCGAGCATGGAACTGGCCCACATTCCGAGGAGCACACCCATGCCTCCGCCCATCAGCGCGAGCGTAACGCTTTCCGTGATCATCTGGCCGATAAGACGCGATCGCTGAGCTCCAAGCGCGGTGCGGATCGCCATTTCGCGCTCACGTACTGTGGCGCGCACCAGGACCAGATTGGCCACGTTGACACAGGCCAGCAGGAGCACCATGCCGGCCAGCCCAAGAAAGAGCGCTGAAATCACGTACATGATGTTTGGATTGCCGGCAGTGACGCGCAGGCTCGGCTCAGGAAACGCAGCGATGTTGAGTTTCTTCTCGATATCCGGGTGCTGACGCATCAGGCTGTCGGCAGCGACATTCAACTCCGCGGTCGCCTCGTGCATGCTAGTCCCGGGACGCAGGCGTCCATAGACCAGGAACATACGATTCTGCCAACCATTCAGGAACGCAGCAGGAGTTCCTTCAATGGTGACCTCAGCCAATGGCATATAGGCTGCGATGGTTACAAAGCTTTGCACGCCGTGAAAGCCTTTCGGAGCTACGCCGACGATGGTGAAGGGGTGCCCGTCCACCGTAACCGGCCGTCCGACCACGTTTGGATCAAGGTTGAATCGATCTTTCCAGTAGTCGTAACCAAGAACAATCACCGGGTCGCGGCCAATCACCTCGCCCTCGGTGGGCAGCAGGAGCCTTCCGGCAGCCGGCTTCAGCCCAAGCCCGTCGAAAAAATTGCCGCTTACATAGGAAGTGAGTATGCGGTCTGGCTGCTGGCCTGCAATCGCCAAACCGTCTAGCCCCAGCGTATGGGCGAAGACGTCGCTGAACGGGCGTGAACTCTGGGAGCGAATCTCCTTGAACTCCGGCCAGGAGAAAACTTGCTGATAAAGTCCGTTGTTTTCGCGCAGAGCCAGTTCGGCAACTTGTTTGGGATTCGCCACCGGAAGCGGCCTGAGCATGAGGGAATTCACAAGACTGAAGATGGCGGTGTTCGCGCCAATTCCCAGGGCTAGGGTGAGCACTGCGGTTATAGCAAAGCTCGGAGCTTTCCTGAGTTGACGGAAAGAGAAGCGAAGATCCTGGAGCAGGTATCCCATGAATTCCCCCCGGGCACTTATGCGCTTGTAGTTGCATGCCCGCAGCCAAACCCGGACGAACCTAACCTATGTTGGTGGGTACGTTTACGCGGATCACCCGGTTCCCTCGAACGTTGAGTTTGTTCGGAATCGAAAACTCATGTCCGAAAGCGGACATGGCTTCCCGTTCTGGCGCCGTTGCCTGAGTTACCCTGAATGCTTATGGGCCGCATCCGCATCCTTCCCGACCAGGTTGCCAACCAGATCGCCGCCGGCGAGGTGGTGGACCGGCCGGCATCTGTAGTCAAGGAACTGCTGGAGAATGCCTTGGACGCGGGCGCCCGCCGCATTCGGGTCGAGGTTGAGGCCGGCGGACGGCGACTGATCCGCATCACCGACGACGGCCAGGGCATGAGCCGCGACGACGCATTGCTGGCCTTCGAGCGCCACGCCACCTCAAAGCTGCGCACAGCGGACGATTTGCTCTCCATTGCGACGCTGGGTTTCAGAGGCGAGGCGCTGCCGTCCATTGCTTCGGTTGCCCGAGTGACGCTGGAAACGGCAACCGGCGAGGAAGCCAGTGGAACGCGGATGGAGATTGCGGGCGGCAAGATCTTGCACGTGGACGATGCTGCTCTGCCGCGAGGCACCACGCTCGCCGTCGCCGATCTCTTTTTCAACACTCCGGCAAGGCGCAAATTTCTCCGCGCCGAGAGCACCGAGCTGGCGCATGTGACGGCGTTGGTGACCCATTATGCGCTGGCTCATCCAGAGAAGCACTTTGAGCTGGTCTCCGCCACACACACCATCGTTTCGGCGCCGCCGGTTAAGCGAACCGCCGAGCGGATCTACCAGATCTTCGGCAAAGACACGCTGGCAGCGCTGCTGCCCGTGGCAGCAGAGGCACCGCTGGCCCATGGCGGGCTGCCTGAGCCGCCGCCGTGGAAGAAGGACCCGGCCGAGCCTGTACGCCAACCCGGCGCTTTGCGGCTGAGCGGCTTCTACTCCAAGCCCGAGCTGCAAAAACTCAACCGGAACTCAATCTATATCTTTGTAAACAAGCGTCTTATTCGTGACCGGCTACTGCTGCACGCAATCACCGAGGCCTATCGCAACGTGATCCCCCCCAGCAGCTTCCCGGTGGTGTTGCTCTTTCTGGAGATGCCGCCCGAGGAAGTGGATGTGAATGTGCACCCCGCCAAGACCGAGGTGCGCTTCCGTCAGCAAAGCCGGGTTCACGACTTTGTCCGCGACAGCCTGCGCACGGCGCTCATCAAGGCCCGGCCAGCCGCCGGATTCCTGGCAGCCCTGGACGCATCGCCTGACGCCAGTCCGTCGCTGATGCCCGCACCGGCCTCGCCATTGCCTGGGTCGCCCGACAGCAGGCCGTTTGCCCCGTTGCCGGACTCCGACCCTGACATGCTTCAGGCCGGTGCTGCGGAGGCCGAGCCTTTCCAATTGACTCCGAGGGCTCCTACGCCTGTTCCCGGCAAGCTGCCGTTTGATGCCCGTGCAATGAATCCAGGCGGTTGGGGCGACCAACAAGCGTGGAGCGAGGCTGCCACGGCGCTGTTCCAGCCGGCGGGGCCACCCATGGAGGACTGCTCCTCCGGTGCTGGCCACGGAGTCACTGGCGAGCCAAGTCCGGCGACGTTGACCGCCCAGGTGGAGGCCGAGCAGGCAGCCGCCAATCTGAACCACCTGGGCTCGCTTCGGCCCCTGGCGCAATTGCGGGAGTCGTTCATTCTGGCTGCCGGGGACGATGGATTATGGATTATTGACCAGCATGTGGCACACGAGAGGGTGCTGTTTGAGAAAATTTTGCGTGATCGACAGGTGGAACATGTGCAGCGCCAGAGGCTTTTAATGCCTTTGCTGGTGGAATTGAAGCCGTGGCAGATGGTGGTCTTCGCGCGCATCGCTGAGGAACTGGACCGCAATGGTTTTGAGGTGGAACCCTTTGGTCCACAGACACTTGCAGTGAAAGCTGCGCCGGTGGGCCTGGAAGGAGCGGCTCTGGAGCGGATGCTGGCGGAGGTTATCGAGCAATCCAGCGGAGACTCAGAGGAACCCAAGCAGAATGAGGATCTTACGGCGTTACGAACGCGCATTGCCGCCTCCATCGCCTGCCATTCGGCCATCAAGGTCAATACCGCTCTTGACCCGGCACGTATGGAATGGTTACTCTTAGAACTTGGAAAAACTAGTCACCCAACTAGTTGTCCGCATGGACGTCCAATAGCTTTGCTGTATTCTTGGAAGGAGATCCAGCGGGCCTTCCATCGTATCTAGAAGCGTTTTGAAGGCGGCAACCGTCCTCTCAGGAGCATGGGTTGCCCGGCGTAACGCCAGCCTGGAATTGAGGGTTTTCTTTGACAGCAGAGCAATTTGAAGCATCGCGCGCCGAAAGGATGCGCCAGAACGGACACGGGACACTCACACTGGAGGACGCCCGGACGTGGCTTGAGGAGACCGGATTGTGTCTTTTCTTGCCCAGGCGGCAATTTTCCTCATCAATCGCGCCCTCCTTCGTCGAGGCCGTGGCCGGCAAGCAGAACGCGAGCCCCGATCCCAAGCATATTGCGCTGGCGGAAGAGTTGCTGGTTCGCCTTGAGACCGACGGCGTAGCAGTCCGCTTGAACCTGCTGGGACAGCCGGGCGAGCAACCTGACTTTGTGGTGGCCGGATGGGTCCTGCCCTACGTATATGCTCTCAGGGGCGACCGTGACTGGCGCCGCAGCCCGCAACTGACCGGTTCCCGCCAGGTTTCGCAATTGGCAGTGCAGGCATACAAGCTGCTCGAGGCGGGCGATTCCACCATCCCCGTTCTCAAGCGCGCATTGGGCCGGGAAGTGACCGAAGGCGCTGTGCTTCGCGCCATTACCGAACTCTGGCAGCAGCTTCGCATCATTCCGGTGGTATCAGCCCCCGGCCAGCCTGCCCAGTGGCAACTGCTCCGTTTACGTTTCCAGAAGGCCATCGCGGAGGGCGCTTCAACCTCGCAGGTCACGGCAATTTCAGTCCTCGCCTCCATCTATCTGCAAGCCGTGATTGCGGCCACCATGGAAGAGGTAGAGCTGTTCCTGGCCCCGTTGACTGCCCGCAGCAAGATTCGCGAGGTGCTTCGCGGCCTGGTAGCCACACGTCAGGTGCATACCATCTCCATGGGCCATGCGCCGCACTTTTATGTGGCCGGCACACTGCCGGAGTTTGCTGTCGCTCCTACCGCCTATTCCAGTTCCTCCATGCCGGCTTCAGAGTACTTTTTGCACTCGCGCAGCCTTGAAGAGGACCTGCCGGAGCTCGCGGCGCAGAAGCCGATTCCGTCGGTTCCGGTCGCGCCACCGAAGCCCCGCATCGCCGCCGAATCCCATGCTCCCAGAACGGCGGCGCCACGCAAGCCGGCAACAGCAGGGAAAAGCGCCGCGGCGCGGCCCCATTTCAGTTCGCCCCGGCGGCCCGCTCACTCGCGCGACCGCAAGTCCGGATTCACATCGAGTTCCACTGGCAGCCGTCCGGCCCGCCGCACCAGTTCAGAAGGCCGCGCACCAGGTAGCCGCTCAGCAACAACCGGGCCGCGTCCGGCAAGCGGCGCCAGACCCGGTTCCAGACCCTCATCGGCGAGCGCACGCTGGACCACGGGCGCTGCCAACGGCGCCAAGACCAACGGGACGCACTCCAGCGCAGGATCTTCCAACGGCGCGAGGCCAAATCGTAGCGCCTCTCGTCCCGCAAACGGCTCCTCGGGCACACGGACTGCGAAATCTTCCAATTCTGCATGGACCCCACGGAACGGCCACAGCAACGGCGCCAAGCCTGCGGGAAAGCCCGCCGCAACTGCGCGCAGCAACCGCAAACCGGCGCTGACGGCCGGTACAAAGGCGGGGAACTCAAAGCGCTTTGGATTCACCGCCCGGCCCAAGCAGGGAACGAAAAAGCGCGGATGAGCGCGGAAGAAAGCTCTTTGCGTACTGTTCAATCTGCTCGAAAGATCATTGTGGCGATTGACGGACCTGCGGGCGCCGGAAAAAGCACCATCGCACGGCGCCTGGCCCGGCATTTTGGCCTGTTGAACCTGGAAACAGGAGCCATGTACCGCGCCTTCGCTCTGAAGGCGCTGCGAGCGAAACTCCCTTTGGATGAGAGCGCCGGCTTGGAACGGCTTGCCGCTGAAACAACCATCCGGCTCGAAGCCGGCAATGCTGAATCTGGCAAAGAAGACAATCGCGTTCTGCTCGACGGCGAGGACGTAACGGGCTTGATCCGCGATCCGGCTGTGACGGACGCGGCATCCAGGGTAAGCGTCTTTCCCGCCATTCGCGCCTGGATGGTTCGCCTTCAGCAACAACTTGGCGCCGAGGGAGGCGTGGTGATGGAGGGCCGGGACATCGGTACCGTGGTCTTCCCCCTTGCTGAGGTCAAAATCTTTCTGGATGCGGCTCCGGAGGTACGCGGCCTTCGCCGTTACGACCAGCTTGGCCCCGCGCCGGCCGTGCAGCCGGAAGAAGTGATTCGCGACCTTCGCGCCCGCGACGAACGGGATCGCAACCGCGCCGATTCGCCGCTGAAGCCGGCGCCGGACGCTGTTCTGCTTGATTCGACCCGTATGACGCTGGCAGAGGCTGTGGAAGCGGCTGTCGGCATTGTGGAGTCGAAGTTGAACACCGCGGCGCAGGGAAATGCTATAGGCTCTTAGAAGTATGGAAATTACCTGCACCCGCTGCCACCAGACGGTCATGACAGACAACTGCTACTGCCCCGCATGCGGGTTGCCGCAGTTTTTCTACACTGCGGCAGAAGCCCAGCCTGGACAGACTCAACCGGAACGGTGGAGCGAGCCGGTGCGGGATGCCAGCATGGTGGAGTGGAAGCCGGCGCTGCGCGCAGCTGTGACGCTTGCCGTTCCCGCGGGACTACTGTGCTCTCTCTTCTCTCCGGTGAACATCTTTGGCTTGCTGTGGATGTCGGCGGCCGCGGCCTGGGCGGTGATGCTTTACATGCGCAGCCAGCGGCCGGCATGGATCACGATTGGAGCCGGCGCGCGCATTGGATTGGTTACCGGCCTGCTTGGCGGCTGGATGGCGGCAGCGGCCACGGCAATTACCTTGTTTTCAATGCGCTTCTTCCTGCACCAGGGAAAGACATTTGACGACAGTTGGCAAACGATCATCAACGACCAGGTGAGCCGGCAGTCGTCGGCGGCCGGGGCGGACGCGCAGACGGTGGCAATCTACAAGGCCTGGCTGCTGTCTCCCGAGGGACGAGCGGGATTGATGCTGGGGTGCATCGTTTTCCTGTTGGCCGCACTTGTTCTTTTTGCCGTGGGTGGCGGCGCTTTGGGGGCTCGGTTGCAGGCGGGTTCCCGCAAGCCGGAAGTCTAGGGCCTGGCGGGATTTCTCGCGTTGTGGAGGCGGCTTTTCCGGCAGTACGCGAAGCCGGTGTAACGCTCCACTTCTCCACAACTTGCTCAGAAGCGGCAACCCTCGTATCATCCTGCGATAGACAAACGACGAGAGAGCAGCCATGAGCGAAGCAAACCAACCCAACCTGCGCGTCAAGGGCAGGCTAATGTCCGGCTCTGAAATAGAGCGCACACTGGTGCGCCTGGCGCACGAGATTGTTGAGAAGAGCAACGGCAGCGACGACCTGGCGCTGGTGGGCATCAAGCGCCGCGGCATTCCTCTGGCTGAGCGGCTGGGCAAGCTGATCTCAGGCATCGAGAAGCGTCCCGTCGATACCGGGGTGCTCGACATTCAGTTTTACCGCGACGATCTCTCCACGGCGGATGTTCGTCCGGTGGTGACGCCAGGAGCCATCGGCTTCGACATCAATGGCCGCGACGTGGTGTTGTGCGACGACGTGCTTTACACCGGCCGCACGATAAGGGCCGCGCTGGATGCGCTCTTCGATCATGGCCGTCCGCGCCGTGTGCAATTGGCCGTGCTCATCGACCGCGGGCATCGCGAGTTGCCCATCGAGGCAACGTATATCGGCAGGCGCGTGCCCACCAGCAGCCGCGAGATTATTGAAGTGAAGTTCCGCGAGGTCGACAACGACGAACAGGTCCTGCTTGTGGAGCGGGTGGATTGAGTAAGGCAGCTTTTAGCTCTTGGCTTTGAGCTGGAGCTGATAGCTGGAGGCTAGAAGCAGAATGAACCCGACTGCAACACCCGTACGCCGTCAACTTCAGGCGCCGACCGTTGAATCCTCTCCATTTCCATACCACCCAGGGTCGCTGCTCTCAGCAACGGACTTGACTCTGGAGGGCGTGAGCCATATCCTCACCCGCGCTGCGTTTCTGGAAAGCATGGACCCGCTGGTCCGCGACCGCATTCTGGCCAAGCGCAGGGTGGCGCTGCTTTTCTACGAGTCCTCCACGCGTACGCGCACCAGCTTTGAGCTGGCAGCCAAGGGACTGGGCGCCGACACCACGCTGGTTTCCAGCCTCTCATCGAGCATTGAAAAGGGCGAATCGCTGAAAGACACCGGCCTGACGCTGCGAGCACTGGGCGCCGAGACGATCATCCTGCGCCATAACTCATCAGGCGCTCCCTGGCTATTGGAGTCCGAGACCCGCCTGCCGGTGCTGAACGCCGGGGACGGGATGCACGAGCATCCCACTCAGGCGCTGCTCGACCTGCGCACCATTCTGGCCCACCTGCGGCCGGGATTGACGACCGTATCCGCCGAAACCTTGGCAGGAGTGACGGTGATCATCGCGGGCGATATCCTGCATAGCCGGGTGGCGCGTTCCAACATGCTGCTGCTGCCGCGGATGGGCGCGCGGGTGCTGCTTTGTGGCCCCAAGGAACTGCTGCCGGAGCTTGCGGCGCAGGCTGGCCCAGGGATCACGATAGAGCGCGACTTCGACGCGGCGCTTCATCAATCGCAAGCGGTGATGATGCTGCGCATCCAGGCCGAGCGGCTCGCCGGGCTGCAACTGGATCTGGAGGAGTACAAGGCCAACTACCAGCTCACCGGTCCACGGCTGGCCGCGCACGCGCCAACCGCGGTGGTGCTGCATCCGGGGCCCATCATTCGCGGGCTGGAGGTGACGGCGGGCGTGGCGGACGGGACGCAGTCGGCAATCCTGGAGCAGGTGCACAACGGCGTAGCCATCCGCATGGCGGTGGTGGAGCGGGCGCTGACGGCGGCCGGGCAAGGAGGCCGCGCATGACGGCGATTGCGATTCGTGGAGGACACCTGGTCGATCCTGCGGCGGGCGTGGACGGGCTGAAAGACATTTTGCTGAAGGATGGGCGCGTGGCCGAGATTGCCGGTCCCGGCAAGCTGAAACTGGCTGAGGGTGCCGAGGGGCTGGACGCAACGGGGCTTGTGGTGGCGCCGGGACTGATCGACATCCACGTCCATCTGCGCGAGCCCGGACAGGGCTACAAGGAGACCATTGCCACCGGCACGGCAGCGGCAGCGGCAGGCGGCTTTACTTCGGTCGCGGCCATGCCCAACACAACGCCGGTGAACGACTCGCCGGAGATTACCCGCTGGATGCAGGCGCCGGAGCGGGGCGCGGCGGTTCGCGTCTTCCCCATCGCCGCGGCTACGCGGGGATCGAAGGGCGAGACGCTCAACGACTATGCGGCGCTCAAGGCTGCCGGAGCCGTGGCCGTGACCGACGACGGACGGCCGATTCTCAAAGACAACATCATGCGCGAGACGCTGACCGCCGCGGCGCGCGTAGGGCTGACGGTGATCCAGCATGCCGAGGACACGCGGCTGACGCAAGGTGCAAGCATGAACCTGGGGCCGGTGTCATTTCGGCTGGGATTGCGCGGGATGCCCGCGGAAGCCGAGAGCGGCATGGTGGAGCGCGACATTCGCCTTGTAACCGAGCTGCGCGACGCGCGGGTGCACTTGCATGTGGCCCACACCTCAACGGCCGCGGCGCTGGCAGCCGTACGGCAGGCGCGGCGCAGCGGACTGCGCGTGACCTGCGAGGTGGCGCCGCATCACTTCCTGCTGACCGATGAGCACGTGGGCTTCTACAACACCAACATGAAGATGAACCCGCCGCTGCGCTCGGCAGCCGACCGCGACGCCATGATCCAGGCGATTCTTGATGGCGTGGTGGACGCGATCGCCACCGACCACGCGCCGCATGCCGTGCACGAAAAGGAAGTGGAGTTTGAAAACGCGCCCAATGGCATCGCAGGCCTTGAAACCGCGCTCGGCCTTTGCCTGCACTGGCTGCATAAGCAGTGGAAGATGCCGCTGGGCAGGGTTCTGAGCCTGCTGAGCGCGCAGCCGGCGGCGTTGTTGGGGCTGAAGGGCCGCGGCACGCTGGCTGTGGGCAGCTTTGCCGATGTCGTGATCTTCGATCCCAAGGCGGAGTGGAGCTACAAGGCGCGGGAGACGAAATCAAAGTCGAGAAATACGCCTTTCGACGGCTGGGCGATGCAGGGAAAGGTACGCTGGACGATCAGCGAAGGGCGAATTGCATACGATGCAGAGAGCGCGTAGCGCTTTTTTCATCGATTGGATTGGAGGATTGAGCAGGGTGTGTTATATTTAGATATAACTTTGAGGCGGGCACTCACTATGCACACAACCAATTTGCGCAAAGTCGGCGGTTCCGTGATGCTGGCCGTTCCTCCTGCCATCTTGGACGAGCTTCAGCTCCACGCGGGGTCCACAGTGGGCTTGGCGGTGGACGGGGACCGATTGATCCTCAAGCCGCGACGCAGGCCCCGCTACACGCTGGACGAATTGCTGGCCCAATGCGACTACTCCGGACCGCTGACGGCAGAGGAGCGCGAGTGGATTGATGCCCCGGCCGTTGGCCGTGAGCTGTTATGAAGCGGGGCGATATCTACCTGGTATCGCTCGATCCCACGTTTGGGCACGAGCAGAGCGGACAACGGCCGGTCCTGGTGATTTCGCCGACAAAATTCAATCAGACGACAAGGCTGCCGGTGGTTTTGCCGATTACGAGCGGTGGCGAGTTTGCGCGGCGCATCGGCTTTGCGGTCCCTCTTGCGGGCACCAAGACGATCGGAGTGGTGCGCTGCGATCAGCCGCGCGTGCTCGACATTGAGGCGCGAGGAGGCAGGAAGATGGATGCGCTTCCGGCGGGGATTCTGGATGAGGTGTTGGCAAGGGTGGTCACGCTGTTTGAATAACTCGCAACCCGTTATTTGGATGGCTTCTCCGTTTGTGGAAGCTCAATACACGCCGTCTGCCTTTTTGCATCGCAATCCTTCTTTTCCATTGGGCAAGCGCGCGCGCGGTCGCGGAGCTTTGTCTCCACGAAAATGGCATAAAGGCAGGAACTTTGCGCACGCCGCTCCGAATCGGTGTCTAGGGAGAGACCCTTCTGATACCAAGTATCCGCAAACTCAATCTTGCCGGCGTAGTCATATGCCCTTCCCAAATCCCATGCGTTGATGGGGTCGCTCGGGGCTAGCTGAGCTGCCCTCTGTAAATAGGGAATAGATTCGTCGGTTTTATTAAGCATATTTAGGAATGCCCCGATGTTGCCAATAACGTCGGGGTTATTTGGATAATGCTTGTCCAGCACTTTCATGAAATTCACAGCGACCTGATATTGCCGGAGGTCGTTTAGCTCAAGCGCATAGGCCATCCAGGCATCGAGACCGTCCCTTCCTTTGTAAACCCCGCAGCTTTCGTCAAGCGCTTCAACCATTTCGGAGTAGCGAACGGCGACTTCAAGGACATGCAATCTTCCCATGTGAATGGATAGGTCCTGCGGAGCGAGCTTGATGCCAAGGTTCAAGTGTGTGAGAGCTTCGTCCACAGCTTCCTGTGTGAAGCCGCTCCCTGGCGTTCCACCCCCCGCGTCGTCGCCTTGGAGTTGAACGATTTCATGGCCGCAGAGAGCCACGTTGGCAAGGCACTTCTGCGCTTCGACCCTGTCGGCAATAGCTGCGGAATCTGCAAAGGGCGTGCATAATCGCCTGGCCCCGTCACACTGATTCGCCGAACACAACTTTGCCCAATCGGCAAGTTTAGTGGATTGGCTGTTACCGCACAAAGGAATTGAAAAAAGAAGAAAATACAGAAGAGGCAACTTGCGCATCGTCGGCTCCCGGCTCCCAGCGATTGTAAATCCGCGGTCACCCTTTGCGGCGGTAGAGAACCTGAAACTCGTAGCCGGGGTTGGGGGGAAAGAGGCTCGCGATGTGGCGGAGGCGCTCGGCGAGAGCGGGGGCGGCGAGCAATGGATACTCGCGCTCGCGGAGGTCGTGGTAATCAAAGTCAACAGCGAGCGAGAGCATGTAGACGGCCAGGGCGTCAGAAAACGCTGACTCGAAATAGATGCTGCGAGAGCGCTCGTCAATGGTTTTCTGGCCGGCGCGGATGTCCTGGGCGCGGCGGCGGGTCTCCCATGCGTCCTGACTGGTTTCGCCGCGGACCTGGGCCTCGGCCTGCGCCCAGACCAGCGAGGAAAAGCTCTCGGGAACGCCGGCGGCCTCAGCAAAGTTGTGGGCTACGTTGATAAAAAATTCGAAGGCCAGGCCGAACCGGTCTTCAACCAGGCGAGTAGAGAGAAAAACCGCTTCAGTTGAACCGAAGGTTGCGTTGCGATGGCAGATTGCGCGGTCGCCGAGATCGACGCTGTAGCCGGGTGCGATAAGGATATCGCCGGTATCGGCGATGGCCAGCGGAACAAAGTAGTAGGCGCGGTGAATGAGCGCGGCCGAGAGACTGGCGGGGACAGCACTCACCAGGCGCTCCAGATCCGGCTCGGAGATACGGGTGTCGCCCCAGGCAGCGTAGTTGACCCCGTTGGCGGCCTGGGCCACGGTGACCTGCGTCGCCACCTTCTCCGCGGGCCAAAGCTCGATTTGCGCGCCGGTAGACATCAGAATCTGTATTCTAGATCACGGAGGCGAAGGCGATGGCACAATCGGCAAAGGCACAGCGCGCCGCCGGAGGAACGGTACTTGGCTTCCCGCTCGAGGGCTTTGGTCTGTTCACCAGTCTGCTGTTGTCAGTGGCGGCAGGGTTCTTCACGTTTTTCGCTTCGACGGCGATCGCTATTTTTTCGTTACTGGGCTGGAATTTGATTGGCCATCACGCGGTGAACTATGCAGACAGCTACCTGTTTGTGGGGTTTCCGGCAGGGGTGCTTGTGCTGCTTGTGGCATTACCTGTGTTCGGGACGTTGTGGGTGAGGGCGCGGTTGAGGAAGTAAAGGCGGCTGAGGCGCACGTCAGATTTGCGCGGTACAAAAAAGGCGGCCAGTCCCGTAGTGGGATGGCCGCCTTTTTTGACGACGGGTGCCTGCCTGCGCCGGCTTAGACTCCCGCTGGTTTGGGGTTATCGCGGTCGTACTTGGCCAGCTTGATCTTTTTTGCAAGGCCAAGCTTTGAGAGCAGCCAGATGCCGTAGTAGTTGGGGTCGATCTCATACCAGCGGAGGCCGTGGCGGGCTGAGACGGGGTGAGCGTGGTGGTTATTGTGCCAGCCCTCGCCGCCGCTGACCAGGGCGACCCACCAGTTGTTGCGCGAGTCGTCGCGGGTTTCAAATCGGCGGCTGCCCCACATGTGAGTGGCCGAGTTGACCAACCAGGTGGCATGCAGGCCGAGAGTGACGCGCAGGACCGCGCCCCACAATACCCAGCCGATCGCTCCACTGACGCCGCCGACAAGCCAGCCCACGGCAAACAACACAACACCGCTGGCGGTGAGCGGAATCCAGTGAAATTTGCTCAGCCAGACGTGGAAGCGGTCGCGGCCCAGGTCGGGAGAATAGCGATGGAGAAGCTCGGATTGCGCATGCAGCGAATTTCCAAAGAGAAGCCAGCCGGTATGCGCCCACCATCCGCCCTCGCGGGGGGTGTGCGGGTCGCCCTCCTGGTCGCTGTTCTGGTGGTGTACGCGATGAGTTGAGACCCAGAACATGGGACCGCCCTCAAGCGCCAGCGTGGCGCAGACAGCCATAACGTATTCCAGCCATTTGGGCACCTGGTAGCCGCGGTGGGTGAGCAGGCGGTGATAGCACATGCCGATGCCCACATTGATGGCCACCACATAAAGCACCAGCATGACCACCAGGCGCTGCCAGGTGAAAAAGAACAGAGCCGCCAGGGCGCCGACGTGAAAGGCGGCGACGATCGAAAGCGTCATCCAGTTAATTCCTTCGCTCACAAAAACAGCGCGTCCCATGTGGATCTCTTGCCGTGCGGGGGCAGGCGGAGCCACGGTGGCGGTGGATGAAGATTCCTCGGAAGCTGGAATCGGGAGGGTGAGGCCTTCGGTCGTAATTGCAGGAGAAGGGGTGGTTACCACAGAGATCATTCGATGAGACATCCTCAGAGAGTGGCTACACGCCCACCCTAATGCCTTGATTATATAGGAGGCAATACCACAAGCTGTGCAATGGGGCGCATTCTGGAGACAAAGAGCAAAAAATTTTTATGGCGAGTGAGCAACATTGCTCACTATTGCGTCCTGGGCTCCCGCCTTTGCCAGTGAGGAGAACCGTAGAGCGGAGCAAAAGTTGGCAGCGGCTAGTTGCCGCTTCCGGCCACAAACTCTCCGCCGCCGCTAGCAAAGAGCTTCTCTGTCTGGCCGCGCAGAACGCGATAGAGGGCAAACTGGCGCTGGGTCGCGCCACGCAGTTCAAAGAGCAGTTCGCCGCGGTTGTCGGCCATGGCGTCCACTGCGTCTACCAGGCGCATGCGCGGCGTCTCGTCCAGGTGGGCGCCATCTGTGACGTTCTTGAGCAACACCAGCAAGTTGCCATAGAGGTCAGGCTGGGCCACCAGGGTGACAAACTTCTGCTCGGCGGCTGGGCCGTCTGTGCGCGCTGACAGCACCAGGGTGGCGCCGGAGCCGTAAGCCAGCTCAAACACGCGAAACTGCTCGTCGATCAGCGGCGCTGGCTCGGGAGGTGCTGGCGGAGGCGCGGCGTTCTTCCTGGCCCTTGTCTTTTTGGGCGCCGACGCATGGGGCGGAGGCGGAGGTTGATTGAGGCCCAGCGCGTTTCGGGCCACATCTTCCATGGCCGACTTCAATTTGGCCTCATCGTCCGGGTTGGCCCAGGAGTAGTTCCATGGATGCTCAGGGCGCGACTTCGCGTCGGATACGGCCACGGCCTGCTGCATATCCGGGGGAAGGCCCATGAGGCTGGGAACCACGTCCAGGGTGCTGCCGCCGGATTTGCCGCGCTTGAGCCGGGGACGGTCGGGATCGGTGACGTCGGGGAGCGAATCCACATGGCCCACGTCTTCCGGCTTCTTCTTGCTCTTCTTCAGGACTGACCGGTCAGGATCATCGGTCTTCCCGCTGCCGGAGTCCGAGTTGCCACTGGCGCTGTCGCTGGAGTCTTTCCGATGCAGAGTCGGCTGGTCGGGGTCTGAAGCCGGATTGGAGGATGAGCCAGTTGTGCTCGCAGTTCCCGCGTTGGTGCTGGAGCCTGAGTCGGACGTACTGTCGCTTGAGGCTTTCTTATGGAGCGTGGGGCGGTCCGGGTCGCTGTCTTGAGCCTGACTGCCTGTTCCGGAGCCGCTGCCGGTTCCCGAGGCGGGCGCGTCGTCGGCGTAATGCTTGCGATGAAGGACGGGCTCATCGCTCTGCGCGTCGTCCTGGTCGACCAGGCTACGCGCGAGTTCCTGCGCGGACGGCCTGGGCTTGGCGGCGGGCAGGGGCTTCCACGCGCCGTAGCCAACCCACGATCCCTGCTCCTGCCCGGCGTTGCGAATGTCGAAGAGTCCCACCGGTTTGCCGTCTTGTTCCAGCTCGTATTCGACCTCGCCGGTCAGAGACAGAGGCTCGGGCCGGGCAAGGTAAATGCCTCCATCCTGAAGCTCGCCCTGGTCCAGCACGGTCACGGGTACCAGGCGGCTGGCCTTGGGCTTGCCCGCTTCGCCGGTCCACTCAAGCACGGCAATGGCGCGGAGTTCGGGGCTTTCTTTGGCGTTCTTGGCCACTTGGCCGGGATATTGGGCGGCGGCGAAAAGGGTGGCCAGGAGCAACACAAGTGCGGCCGCGAAGAAATTGAAAAGTGTGCGCGCAAAGCCCGGCAATGACATTTGCCGCCCGCGTCGGGAATAATCGAACCTGATGGCCACTCAGGGCCCTCCAATCACGAAATGAGGAGACTCCCCATGGAACTGAACCAGAAAGTCGCCGACTTTACCCTGCAAACCGACGAGGATAAGCCGGCCAGCCTGTCAGACTACGCCGGCAAGCCCGTCGTACTCTTCTTTTACCCTAGAGCGGATACTCCTGGCTGCACCATAGAGGCCTGCGGTTTCCGCGACACCTTCAAAAAGCTGCAGGCGGCAGGGGCGGTGGTGCTGGGAATCTCCCGCGACACGCCGAAAGACCAGGCCAAATTCCGCGCCAAATTCGACCTGCCTTACACGCTCCTTGCTGATGTAGACGAGAAAGTGTGCAATCAGTTTGGCGTGATGAAGGAAAAGAACATGTATGGGAAAAAAGTGTGGGGCATCGAGCGGACGACATTTCTGATCGGCCCCGACCGTACGCTGCTGCACATCTTCCCCAAAGTCACGCCGGAAGGCCACGCGGAAGAGGTGCTGGCCCTGATCAGTGAATGGAAGAAGGCGCAGAAGTAGCTTGAATGCCGGGGGTAAAGAAGAATTGGGCAGGCTGCTTCCACGCGGGTTCTTTGAGGCCGCGCCAGATGAGGTTGCTCCGCGCCTGCTGGGCAAACTGATTATGCATAATACGAAGGCAGGGCTGCTGGCCGGGCGGATTGTGGAGGTCGAGGCTTACCTGGGCCCCCATAACGACCCGCCCGACCCTGCCGCGCATGCGCACCGTGGCCTCACGCCGCGGAACTCCGTTCTCTTCGGCCCCGCGGGGCACGCCTATGTTTACATCATTTACGGCCGGTATTTCTGCATGAATATTTCCTGCGAGGCGGAAGGCCGGGCGGGATGCGTGTTGCTGCGCGCGGTGGAGCCGGTGGCGGGCATGGAACAGATGGCGCGAAACCGGGGACTTCCACCTGGAGCACGCGCGAGCCAACTGACTTCCGGCCCCAGCCGGCTTTGCCAGGCGCTGGAGCTGACGCGGGTGAGGCACAATGGCGTGGACCTGGTGGATGCGGCATCGGCGCTGCAGGTGCGCGATGACGGCTATCAGGCCTCCGAGGCGCTGGCCACAGTCCGAATCGGTATTCGCGAGGCAGCAGACTGGCCCCTGCGGTTCGCGCTGCCGGGGAACGGCTGCGTCTCAGGCAGGAAATCGCTCTCCGGCAAACGCGTCAGGATTGTGTAACAGGCGGCTGGGGTAAAATTCCCTCGAACGGCAAGACGATCCCAACCCGCGAGGCGAAACTTCCCTTGAAAACCCCTTTCATGACTGCTTCCGCGACTGCTCTGCTGACTGTGGCCGTCTTCGGCTTGAGCACCGTTGCCCAGGCGCCGCAAACCGAGCCAACATCCCCGGCAGGCGGCCAATCTTCACGTCCACTCTACCCTGCTCCCACAGACCTGAAGGTTTTGCCCAAGACCCTGACAGGAGAGCAGGTGAACGAGATTATGGAGCAGTGGGAGAGCTACCTGGGCGTGAGTTGCAGCACCTGCCACGCCAGAGACCCCAAGAACCTGGGCCCCAACGGGCGTCCCAGGATGAACTATGCCGACGACTCCAAGCCGGAGAAGTCGACCGCCCGGCTGATGTACACCATGACCAAGGACGTCAATGAGAATTACGTGAGCATGGTGCCGACGAAAGATGGCGCTGCGGCCCCAACGGTGACCTGCGGCACCTGCCATCGCGGCAAAAAGGACCCGGAGCCGTTTGTGATCTCAGACGACAACCCGCCATCGGGAGCATCAACGCCGCCCGCGCAGAAATAGGACTGGAAGATCAAAGGGCGTCCGCCGCGGCGGACGCCC
>JBEKEQ010000055.1:0-24507 GCA_050013735.1 Occallatibacter sp. | reverse complement strand
TGGCGTAGTTGCCGGTTGTCTGCAAACCCGAATAGGTCAGAGGGGTCGTCGAAAGGACTTCATATCCGGGTTCAACTGTCGAGCCAAATTGCTCAACCCAGGCTTCGCCCCAGCCGGAATCTCCGCTTCCGCTTGCGCCTTGCAGAGTTGTTCCGGAGGCCTCGCCAAAGGGCTCGTACGCCAGAAGCGTTCCAGACCCGGCGGAGTTGACCACCACGCTCTGCGTTACCTGCGCGGCAGCCGTATAGTCGGCATTGCCCGCCTGGTTTGCAGCCACCACGATGGTGCCCACGCCTGTGACGGTCAGCGTGCTGCCGCTGACTGTTCCCGGCCCGGAAACGACGCTGAAGGTAACTGCCAACCCTGAGCTCGCCGTCGCCGACAAACTGATCGGGCTGACTCCGTAAGTTACCGGCGAGGTCGGCGCCGTAAATGTGATGGTCTGCGAGCCCTGGCTGACGACCACGCTCTTCGTCACCTGCGCCGCCGCCGTGTAGTTGGTGTTCCCCGCCTGGTTTGCGGCCACCACGATGGTGCCCACGCCTGTGACGGTTAGCGTGCTGCCGCTGATTGTGCCCGGTCCGGAAGTCACGCTAAAGCTTACGGCCAACCCTGAAGTTGCCGTTGCCGACAAACTGATTGGGCTAACTCCATAACTCACGGGAGTCGTCGGCTGCGTAAAGGTAATGGACTGCGAGGCCTGGTTGACCACAACATTCTTCGTCACCTGCGGGGCTGCCGCATAGGTGCTGTTGCCCCCTTGATTCGCGGCCACAACCACGGTGCCCGCGCCGGTAATCGTTAGCGTGTTGCCGCTGACGGTTCCTGGCCCCGAGGCAACACTGAAGGTTACTGCCAACCCCGAGCTTGCCGTTGCCGACAGGGTAACAGGCGAAACGCCGTAAGTTACCGGCGAGGTCGGTTGTGTAAAGGTGATGGTCTGCGACTGCTGCCCCTGTGTTATCGGAGTTGCAGCCAGTGGAGTCGAAAGGGAGCTAGGCTGTCCCGAAGTGTTCACCGCGGCAACAACGTAATAGTAGGTTGTTCCGTTGCTCACGGCTAAATCCGTATAGCCGGGAGAGCATGCAGTCGCCAGCGTTGTGTAAGGGCCGCCGGAAGACGTGCCGCGCTCGACGGTGTAGTTCACCGCGCCCGTAACAGGCGGCCAACTCAGAGTTACTATCTGGTTGCCTGCAACGGCACTTACATTTTGCGGAGTAGCTACGGCGCTTGGCGAATATCCCGTGAGATTGAGAACGGCGCTGTATTTCGCCGTCGAAAGGTTGCAAATGTCGTCCGTTGCGCCCCAGGATCCGTATCGGCTATAGGCGCTTGAAAGCATGAAATATCCAAAGTTGGTTCCACCGTAAGGAAACCAGTTGTCTCTAAGGTGAGTTTCCACCATCGTATCAATCCCGAGTCCGCCATTTTGGGCCGCATAGGTGCGGTTGGCCTCAATTTGATATTGGAGGTACGAATCAGGAAAGTTGGGGTCGGTATCGCCTGGGCCGCCTTCGTAGGCAAAGAGAGGAAGCCCATACTGCTGGGCTGTGGCCAGGTTCTGCTGTACATAACTTATGTCGGCATTGCTGCTCGACTGCATGTCATCAAGGACAGCATCCACGCTCGGGTCGGTGTCAGAGGATGCGCTGAAGTAGTCTCCCTGAGCCATGCCGTAGAAATAGTTGCTCGGCGGTCCGTAGGTGTTCTTGAACCATGCCAGTGCATTGGCGGCGCCGGAACCCGACGCTTCGTCATATTGAAACCATGCATAGACCGGGCGAATGGTGGTATTCAACGAGCCGGCCCCGAAAACTGACTGGAAAATCTGCGCAATTTCATAAAGCCGCTTGATGTGACGGCGATTCGCCCAGTCAGACGAATTGGTGTCGCCGTCGTTATTCAGCACCGAGCCGCCCAGGGCCACTTCAGCGCTGGCCGCGCTCTGATTCCACGGATATTGACGAAAGCCCGAGTTCCAGACTTCGTTGCTGTGCTCGATGTAGATATGCAAGTTGGAATTCAGGCCTTTATTGCCGGTAAATGCATTCCCGTTCTTGAGCAAGGTGGCCAGCTGATAGACGTAGCTGCTGGTCGAAGGATCGTATGTCGGATCCTCGGAATCGGGTGACCCCGTCGCGCTGATCGGAATGTTGACCCAGATATCTTTGTTCACCGCGTTGGCCAGCAAAATGACATATTCCCAGGAGATGCCCCAGGCGCCATAGCGATCAGTCGGAATGCCGGCCGTTCCATAGCAGGGCGCGCCCATGGCGTAGCCTGCCATTCCCTGGAATGCGTCGGTTGGAAGAGTGCGCTGGGACCACGTGATCACAGGGGTGTTGCCGCTCTCGTAGTATGGGCAGGTATTGGTTCCCAGCCAACCCATGAAGCGCAGGTAATTAAAAGGAGCAAGCGCATTCAAAAATGCCGGATCGAAGATTTGTGTCTGGGCCTGCGCCAGGGTAAACCCAGGCCGGATGACCTGAAGATTGGCAATTCCTGTGTTGGTGGGGCCGCTGGGGCCGCTCAACTGCGTATTCGTAAAATTGATCACCATCAGCGCTTGCCCGGCGCTATACGTTGCGCCGCCAGGCATATACGCAGTCAAGGTCGTGGTATTAGTAGTCGAGTTGTAAACGGGCGTGGAAAACGTAAGCGTTGGATAGGGCGGAGTGCCCACGGCGTTGCCCACTTGCGCATACCCCGTAAACGAGATTGTATAGGTGCCGCTGGGGTTCGGCTGGTCTTCGGCCGGGTCGTCAATCGGTGGATTCCAGGCGGAGAAGGGGCGATTGTCGAAGACCACAACCATCGCGTCCGTTGTTGGGTTACCCGACCCGTCGGTGGGCGCAAGGTCGCCAGTCGAAGCATTCACAAAAAATCTTCCCTGGTCTTTGAAGGCATCAATGAAGCCTGTCGGCCGGTCGGGCCCCGCCTCCACGCCGATGTTCTGATAGGTCTGGCTCCAAAGCGCGGGGCAGGCGGCCAATGCCGTCAACATCAATGCAACGAGGCATGCGATGCTCCCTAACTTAGTGCTGAATCGCGTTCCTTTTGCTTCGGTCATTCCACTTCTCCTTCAAAATCCCTTGAGTTACTGTGCGTGCATCACGAAAACCGCGGCGAACAGATTGGGGCGCAACCCAAGGCAGCGGCGGCAGCGATAGCCGGCCGTCGAAATCCATGTCCGCGAGTGCCCTGGAACGGGTTTCCTCACGAGAAAATATCGGTCCTTTTTCCCGTGTTACATTGTGGCTTAGCCACGATATCAGGGGATTTATTTTTTTGTCAACAGATGTTTTTTAAGGCCGTGGCTCGCCTGTGAATCGCCAAAATGACCCGCGGCCCAATTTGACAGCATGTCGCTTGCATCGAAAAGGATATGGGCTAGAATAGGAACTTCGACGATGCCCGAATTGTTATTTCGCGATTTTTCGACCGATTAAGCCAGTGCCCCATGCAAATCCTTTGGAGTCGAGACCGGAATCCTTTTTGAAGGAGTCGATCGATGGAGCCGGCATCTTCTGATCTCAAAAATATCGCGCAGCCGCTTGCCGAGCAACTGCCTCCTCTCACTGCAAATGCGGCGGCTGTTGAAGCCGACCGCTGCTTGTATTGTTACGACGCTCCCTGCACTCATGCCTGCCCCACCCATATCGATATTCCTGGTTTCATCAAGAAAATTGCCACTCACAATTTGCGGGGTTCGGCGGATACAATTTTCACCTCGAATCTTCTCGGAGCCACATGCGCGCGGGTTTGTCCGGTGCAGGAGCTATGTGAGGGCGCGTGCGTGCTGGGCGCCGATCACAAGCCCATCTCGATTGGGCGCCTGCAACGCTATGCCATGGACTACGTCAGCGAACGCCGCAGTTTTCCAGTCGTCAAGGTTGCGCCGACGGACAGATCGATTGCGGTGATCGGCGCCGGACCCGCGGGCCTGTCCTGTGCCGGCCAGCTCGCCCTGTTGGGGCACACGGTGACAGTGTTTGAAAAGCGCAACCTGCCCGGCGGACTTTCTACCTACGGCATCATTGCGCTGCGCGAGCCGGCAGAAGTCGCCATCGAAGAAGCCCGCATGATCGAGGGACTCGGCGTCAAAATCAAGACTGGGATTGAGCTCGGCAAAGATGTCTCACTCGCCACGCTGCAACGGGAATTCGACGCGACTGTGTTGAGCGTGGGCCTGGGCGGCACGCCCCGCCTGGAAATCAACGGCGAAGAGGCCATTGTCGATGGACTGGAATTGATTGAGGCCAGCAAGACTGCCCCAGAAAGCCTGGCAGTTGGCCGCAATGTCATCGTAATCGGCGCGGGAAACACCGCGGTCGATTGCGCCACCATTGCCCGGCGGCTCGGCGCTAAGCAGGTGACGATGGTGTATCGCCGCACCGATCGTGAAATGAGTTGCTATGAGCACGAGTACCACTTTGCCCGCAGGGAAGGCATCGAATTTAGCTTTCTGACCCAGCCTTCGCAGGTGGTGCTGCGAGACGGCCGCGTCGTAGGTCTCGAGTGTTTGCGAGTCGAGTTGGGCGCTCCCGACGCATCCGGCCGCCCTGCGCCCTGCGCGGTCGAGGGCTCGGAATTTATCCTGGCCGCCGATCAGATCGTAAAAGCCATTGGTCAGCAAAAGCCTCGATTGGCAGTTATGCTCGGCCTGGAAACAAAGAAGGGATTTATTGCCGTGGACGCGGGCTTCCAAACCAGCATTGCCGGCGTCTACGCCATCGGCGACTGCATTCGTTCTTCCGGCGCGGCGTCTACCGTGATGGCCGTTCAGGATGGCAAGCTCGCCGCGGCCGCAATCCATCGACAGTTGACGCCGTTTGCGGTCGAGGTGAGTTAACAATGGCAGACCTTCGTATCGACTTTGCCGGCATCAAGTCGCCCAACCCCTTCTGGCTGGCCTCGGCTCCGCCCACAAACACCGGGGCGCAAGTACACAGAGCCTTCGAAGCCGGTTGGGGCGGGGCTGTTTGGAAAACCATCGGCGCGCCGGTGCTGAATGTGTCGAATCGCTATGGCGCATGGCACTATGGAAGGCAGCGCATGCTGGCCATCAACAACGTCGAGCTCATCTCCGACCGGCCTATTGAGATCAACCTGCGCGAGATTGCCGAGGTCAAGCGCGCCTGGCCTGATCGCGCGGTCATCGTCTCCGCCATGGTGGAGTCAAAACCCGGCGCATGGCGCGACATTGTGCGCCTCATTGAAGACACCGGCGCGGACGGCATCGAGTTAAATTACGGTTGCCCGCATGGCATGAGCGAACGGGGCATGGGCGCAGCGGTTGGCCAGGTGCCGGAATATTGCGAGCAAATCACGCGCTGGGTGATGGAGGCCGCGAACATACCCGTGATCATGAAGCTCACGCCCAACATCACCAACATCGTGCTGCCGGCCCGCGCCGGAGTGGCTGCCGGAGCCAACGCTCTGTCGCTTATCAATACCATCAACTCCATTGTCGGCGTCGATCTAGAGACCATGGAGCTGACGCCCAGCATTGGCGGCAAGGGCGGTCACGGCGGCTATGCCGGGCCGGCCGTCAAGCCTATCGCGCTCAACATGCTGGCTGCGCTGGGAACCGACGAGGTCGTCGCCAGGTCCGGCCTTCCCATCTCCGCAATGGGCGGCATCTCAAGCTGGCAAGACGCAGCTCAATTCCTTTTGCTCGGCGCATCCAGTCTCCAGGTCTGCACCGCGGTCATGCATTATGGCTTCCGGATCATTGAAGACCTTTGCGACGGGCTTTCCAACTGGATGGATGAGAAGGGATTCAAGATCATCGCCGATGTTAGTGGGTACAGCCTGCATCGTGTCTCGGATTTCAAGAATTTCGATCTGTCGTTTCGCGCCGTGGCCCGCATTGACGCGGATAAGTGCATCAAATGCGATCTTTGTTATGTGGCCTGCAACGATGCCGCGCATCAGTGCATCGATTTGGTCTCGCCCCAGGGCGCGCTGGTCGAGCCGCTCTCTTACGATCCGCGCTCGAACGGCAAACACGAAGCTGTCGAAACGCGACCCCAGCCTGTAGTCCGCGAAGACGATTGCGTCGGCTGCAGGCTCTGCTATAACGTATGCCCCGTGGATGATTGCATCCAAATGGTCGAGCTGCCATCGGGCCGAAACAAAGTTACATGGGGCGAGTTATCGGAGCAGCAAACCCAGGTTACCGAAGACTGGGAAGCGATGAAGTTTTACCGCAGCCAGGTGGGAATTGACATTCACTAATCTGCGTTTGGAACCATCGGGTACGCAAGAGGGAGAACGTTCCAATGGGGCTGCTGATCAAGGGCGGAGAAATTGTGACCGCGGACGCGCGCTATCAAGCCGACATCCTCATCGAGGCAGAGACCGTGAGCCGCATCGGCACAGGCCTCGATGCTCCGCCGGGGACCGAAGTAATCGATGCGACGGGAAAGCTGATCTTTCCCGGCTTTATCGATCCGCATGTCCACATTCATCTGCCCTTCATGGCTACCTTTGCCAAGGACACTCACGCCACGGCAAGCGTAGCCGCGCTTATCGGTGGCACCACTACTTTCATCGAGATGGTTTGTCCGTCCCGCAACGAAGATGCTCTGGAGGGATATAACATTTGGAAGCAAAAAGCGGAAGGCAACAGCGCATGCGATTATGCCTTCCACATGGCAGTGACGCGCTGGGATGCGAACACTGAAGAGCAACTGCGCGAGATCGTCCGCGATGGAACTGCGTCCTTCAAAATATTTCTCGCCTACAAGAACTTCTTCGGCGTCACCGATGAGGAGATGTTTCATACGCTCAAGCTGGCCGCCAGCCTGGGCGTGATTACGACGGCGCACTGCGAAAGCGCGGAGTTGGTGGGTCAGTTACAACAGATTCTTCTAGCCGAAGGCAAAACCGGGCCGGAGTGGCACGAACCCAGCCGTCCCGAGCCTGTTGAAGCGGAAGGTACCAGCCGCTTTGCAACCTTTCTTGAGCAGACCGGCGCCACCGGCTACGTGGTGCATCTCTCGTGTGAGCCTGCACTGCGCGCGGCCGTCGAGGCAAAGTTGCGTGGTGTCAGGTTATATGTTGAATCGGTGCTGCCCCACTTTCTGCTCGACAAGCGTTATGCTGAGCGCGAAGGAGTGGAGGGCATGAAACACGTAATGTCGCCGCCGTTGCGCGACAAGCGCAATCTGCCGGTGCTGTGGGACGCGTTGCGCGCCGGACTAATCGACACCGTCGGCACCGACCATTGTCCCTTCGACACGAAACAGAAACTTCTGGGCGTAAATGCCTTCACGCAGATTCCCAATGGCATTCCGGGCATTGAAGATCGCGTGAACCTGATGTATACCTACGGCGTGAAACGCGGCGGGCTCGATCTTCATCGCTTTGTCGATGCGCTCAGCACGCGACCCGCAAAGCTCTTCGGCTTATTTCCCCGCAAGGGAACCATCGCCGTGGGATCGGACGCCGACCTGGTCATCTACGACACGGAGTATCGAGGCACAGTCTCCGCCGCCACGCAGCACACCAACAACGACTACAGCGGATTCGAGGGATTTGAGATTGAAGGCCGGCCTTCAGTGGTCACCGTGCGCGGCAAGGTGCAGGTGCGAGACGGGGTATTTGTTGGCGAGCCGGGCCGCGGGCGCATGATTCGCCGCCAGCCGCAATACGCCGCGCAAGAGGTCTTGACTTATGCCAGTTGATTCACGGGGCGCAATTGAACTGCTCAAGGAGCTGCGTGCGCTCACTGCCGATGAGAATGGCGCGCAGCGGCTGGCCTGGACGCCCATGTGGCTCAAGGCACGCGATTGGTTCCAATCCAAGCTGCGCGAGTTGCCGATAGAGCATCACTTCGACGCGGCCGGCAATAGTTGGACCACGCTCTCCGGGACCGGAGACGCGGCTCTGATTCTCGGCAGCCACCTCGATTCCGTGCCCAATGGAGGCTGGCTCGACGGCGCGCTCGGCGTGATGGCGGCGTTTGCAGTGCTGCGCCGCACTGCCGAAGAGTACAACGGCAAGCCTCCGATTACGGTGCGGTTGGTTGATTGGGCCGACGAGGAAGGTGCGCGCTTTGGACGCAGCCTTTTTGGTTCCTCTGCATTCGCCGGCACGCAAACCATCGCCCAGGATCGCCACCGCACGGATGCCGCCGGCATAGAGCTTGAAGACGCGCTGGCCCAATGTGGCGTATCTATTGATTCAGTCGGCGATGCGCAGCGGGAACGGAAAAATGCAGCGGCGTATCTTGAGTTGCACATCGAGCAGGGGCCGGTCCTTGAGAACATGGGTCTTCCGCTGGCCGCCGTGCTCGGCACAAAAGGGGTGGAGCGTCACGCCATTACGTTTCACGGTCAGGAAGCGCACTCCGGTTCCACGCCCATGAAGGCGCGCCACGACGCCCTGGCCGCAGCCGCAAAGCTGGCCCTTGAAATTCGCCCCATCGCAATGCGGCATCCCGACGCGGTGTGCACCATGGGCAGCGTCAAGACCTTTCCCGGCATCGTGACTGCCGTTGTTGGCCGCTGCGAAGCGACTCTCGATCAGCGCGATTTAAATGCTGAGGTTCTTGCGGCGATGTATCGCGAGGCCCGGGAGAAGAGCGTGCAGTTCGCGGCAGAAGAGAGATGCACCGTGGAGTGGTCGCGCATTTGGAACATTGCGCCCGAGCCATTTCATCCCGCGCTCATCGGCTTGTGCGAAGACGCGATTCGAGAGACGACAGGCCACTCGCATCGCATGCCTTCCGGCCCGTTGCACGACGCGGCAGAGGTGTCGCGATCAGGCATTCCCACGGTCATGCTCTTTGTGCAATCGCTCAAAGGCATCAGCCATAACAAAATTGAAGACACGCGGGAAGAGCATTTGGAATTAGCGATCACAGCCTTCGACAAGCTGGCGTCGAAGACCTTCGATTGGATCCGCGCGGCTCAATCATAGCGACTCTTCCACACCCGTGACTCCGGCGGAGACCGATGCGAATGGCGCCGGCGCGATGAGCTTCATCAGCAACACGTATACCAACCCCGCCGTAAAGAAGCCCACAAACCAGGCGTAGTCGTAGAGAAAGTGCAGCGGCTTCACAGCCAAACCGATCAGCGCAATGGCCACTCCCAGAACCAGCGCTATGATCGCGCGCGGATTGATGCCCCTGGTGTAGTGATATGCGCCTTCGCGATGATAGAGGGAATTCACATCCAATTCCGTCTTGCGGATGAAAAAGTAATCGCAAACCATAATGCCGGCGACCGGTCCGAGCAGCCCGGAGTATCCGACCAGCCAGCCGAATATGTACGCATCCGGCGTGGCAAGCAGCTTCCAAGGGCACATGGCCAGGCCAAGAAGACCGGTAATCAGGCCGCCGGTGCGAAAACTAATGAGCCGCGGATAAAGATTGGAAAAATCGTTGGAGGGAGAAACAACGTTGGCCCCGATGTTTACGTTAAGCGTTGCGATCAGTATCGCGATCAGCGCGACAAAAGCCACCACGGGCTGATGAAATTCGCCAATCAACACGATCGGGTTCCAGATTGGATGACCAAAGAGCACCGCCGAGGCGGACGTCACGGAGATGCCGACAAAAGTGTAAAGCGTCATGGCGACGGGTAAGCCGAATGCCTGGCCCCATGCCTGCGCGTTCTGAGACTTTGAATAGCGCGTGAAGTCTGGAATGTTCAGCGCAAGCGTGGCCCAGTAGCCCACCATCGCCGTGAGCGAAGGAAAAAAGACAGCGAGAAATGCCCGGGTGGAGTGGAACTGGCTGGGCGCCGAGAGCATGGAGCCGAAGCTGCCGGCCTTGATGCGTACCCAGATGAGCAGCGCCGCAGCCATCACAAACATGAAGGGCGCGCCGAAGGCTTGCAGGTGTCGGATGGACTCAACGCCGCGCCATACGACAATCATATTCAGAAGCCAGAAGCCGAGGAAGCAGGCCCATAGCACGGCACTCTTAGCGGCAAAGGGTGGCCAGATAACCGCCAGCATGGAATGAATGGCGGTGCCTCCGATCCACGACTGAATGCCGAACCAGCCGCAGGCCACAACGGCGCGCAAGATGGCGGGCAAATTGGCGCCCCGCACGCCAAACGGTGCGCGAATGAAGACCGGAAACGGAATACCATACTTTGCGCCGGCGTGCGCGTTGAGCAGCATGGGAATCAGCACAATAAGGTTGCCGAGCAGCACCGTACCCACCGCCTGCTTCCAATCCATCCCCTTGGCGATCAGCGACGAAGCGAGTTGGTAGGTCGTGATCTCCATTGACATGGAGAACCACAGGGCTATGTAGTTATAGGTTCCCCAGGTGCGCTGTCTCGGCAGAGTGGGAGCCAGGTCGCGATTTGAGAGAGTTGGGTCGTAGGTGCTCACGGCTTCTCCCTCCGGCGGAAACCGAGCCGTTCGCCGGCATTGCCGAGCCTCAGAAAGACAGCTTGAGGGCCAGCTGTACCAGGCGAGGGTTGTTCACCGTGGAGTTCACCGCGCCGAATCCAATGGCATTGATGTCGGCGATGGGCATGCCGTACTGCGGATGGTTGAAAAGGTTGAAGAACTCAGCGCGGAAGTTCAAACCCATCTCCCGGGGCAGCGCGAACTGCTTGATGACAGAGAAATCGGTGTTAACAAAATCAGGCCCGACCACCGGAACGCGCGCAGCATCACCGAGCTCGCCGGCCGCCGGAGCTGCGAAGCAGGCAGAATTGATCCACTGATGCTGGCTGTGGTTGGCGGCGTATGGATTGCAACCGGAAGTCTGATCGGGCCGATTATAGTTGTTGTAATTGCCGCCGTTATTGAAGTAGTTGTAACCCTGTCCAGCCTGATTGAAGCTATCGATCAGCGGAACAGGGAATCCAGAGGAGACTCTTTCTATCAGCGTCGCCTGCCAATTGCCGAGAAGAGAATTGGTCAAGTCATTCCAGCTGCCGCCAAACATTTTGCCTTTGCCGAACGGCAGGTCATAAATGATGCTGCCGGTGAAGCTTTGATCCAGATTGATCTGCGATAAGGACCAATCGAGCTGCTGCCAGTTGGGCAACGGAAAATAAGGAGCGCTCAACTCCGAGCCCAGACCGTCAGTGAGGCCGTTATCGTAGGTGCGGGAGTACGTGTAGGCAATCAGCGCATAAAGGCCGTACCGGGGAGTCTTGGTTTCAGCTTTGAGCTGCATTGAGTTGTAGTGCGTGGTGCCCGCATCACCCATGAGGAAGATGATGTTGTCGTCGCCGGTGTTCGATTCGTAGGGCGGAATATACGGCTGTCCGCCCGGCAAGCAGCCAAGCGTGTAGCCGGCGACCTGCCCGCAAGCGGACGGGCTCTGCGTATTCAGGTCGTTGCCCGCCACCAGGATATGGCCGCCGTTCGAACCCGCGTAGCCCGCCGTGAGCAATACGTTGCCGGGCAACTGGCGCTCGACGTTCACGTTATATTGGTGCACCCTGCCTGGCTGAAAATTCTGCGGCATGTAATTAAACGAGCCGGTGAAGCTGGCTGCCGTTTGCGGAGTTGGCAGGGGCGCAAATCCGCTGGAGATGGCAGGATTGAAGTAGGACGGGAATTGTTCGAGCTCTGTTGCGCAATACGAAGTGGCGAGCGGACACCCCGGGCTTGGGAAGGAATCTGACTCGCCGAGATTGGGC
This sequence comes from Occallatibacter sp., assembly GCA_050013735.1. Classification (GTDB taxonomy): domain Bacteria; phylum Acidobacteriota; class Terriglobia; order Terriglobales; family Acidobacteriaceae; genus Telmatobacter. Next base: position 12,883 of record JBEKEQ010000055.1, on the reverse strand, counting down.
GGATTTTGCCACAAGCCCTGCGCCCCCTGGTTCCAGGCCGAATCGTGATAGATGCCAAAACCAAGACGAAGCACGGTTTTTTCGCTGCCCATCACCTTCCAGTTGAGGCCAACGCGGGGTTCGTATGCGCCCCAGTACATATTGACGCCCGCCGATCGGCTCACTCCGTTTTGGCCAGCAATCAGTAGCTGTCCCGGCTGAGCCGGATTCGAGGAGGGAATGTAGTCCGACAACCGGTTAGCGACTTCGGTTTCGGGAGTGGTCATGTCCCAGGCCAGGCCGAGGTTAAGGGTAAGTGAGGGCGTGACGCGCCAGTCATCCTCGACGAACGGGCGGTAGATCTTCCAGCGGCGGCCGGTGATTGGGCCATCGTAGGTCTGATCGTGGATAGCCTCCGTGGTCAGTCCCATCAGCAAGTCCGCCTCGGGATTGCCAGGAGTAGTGCCGTAGCCGCTGAAGTTTCCGCCCAGGCCGAAAGCCCAGAGGCCGTCTTGAAATGCTTCCGTCCCGGTATTCATCTGGTTGTCGCGGAAATCGATTCCGGTGCGGATTTCATGCTTTCCGCGGATCAGGTCGACAACGTCTTTGAAGGAATAGATGTTTGTTCCACCTTGAAATGGAGAGTAGCCTCGATCGCCGAGTGACCAATAGCCGCCATAAACCTCGGTGGAAACCAAACCCTGACTATAGGAACCGCCGGCGATTGGAGTGCCGCTCGACGAGCAGCCCAGGTCGGCGTACGGAATATTCAGGATGGCCGATTCGCACGTGTAGTTATCCTGCGAAGCGATGTAGTCGAAGATGCGGTCATAGCCCAGCGTGGCCAGGTTGATCGTGCGGGGCGAAAACACGTGGGTCCAGCCGGTGCCGATGTTGCGTGCATGGTTGATCAGGGTCTCATTGCTACCGAAAGCGTTGCCTTCGGCAAGGTACGGCGGAGGTGCGCCGCCCGGATCGTACGTGTACGCCTGGTCGTAGCTGAAACGAGCGAAGAGGTTGTCCGCAGCGGTGAGAGTGTGGTCCAAGCGGACATCGAATTTGGTTTCGTTCAGGCTGCGGACGGGCTGGGCCTCGTAGTTGTATCCCAAAGCGGCGCTGCCCGCAGGGAGTTGCTTGGGATTGGAGCTAAGCGGATCAACCGGGGGATAAAACCCCATCAGGCCCTGGCCGATGCTGCTGATCAGGTTCGAGGGGATCTTGTTGCAGTTGGTTCCTTGCGGCTGGCTGCCGTCGGCGTTAGCGGGCAGCGGAGTGCCCATGGCGTTGCATTGAAAATAGACATTCGGGTTGGCGGTGAGGCTGGTGGATGCGCCGTTCATGTTCGGGTTGACGATGGTCGGAATAAAACCATTGCCTGCGGTGCCCGAGATATTGTTTCCCCAGGGATCGTTCGTAAAGTCGCCATTGGCCATTTCCACCGTAGGAACCAGGCCCGTGAAGACAATTCCTTCGCGCTGATCTTTCTGCTCGGCATCCACAAAGAAAAAGGTTTTGTTCTTGCGAATGGGCCCGCCCACCGAGCCCCCAAACTGGTTCAAATTGAACTTCGGGGTTGCAGTGGCAAAGTCGCCCCTCGCGTCAAGGTCGGTATTGCGGAGGAACTCAAAGGCCGACCCATGAAAGGCGTTTGATCCTTGTTTCGATGTGATCAGTACGGTCGGTCCCGCGCGGGTGCCATACTCGGCGGAATAGGTGTAGGTCAACACCTTGAATTCCTGAATGTCGTCGATGGAGGAAAAAACGCCGATGCCGCCGGAGGTGAGTTCGTTATTGTCCACGCCGTCCAGCAGCCAATCCGTGCTGTTCGGCCGCGAGCCGCCAACCGAAAGCGAAAACGAACCGCGCGCGGCCACTTCGCTGTCGGTGCCAGAAGTGAAGAAGCTGCCGGGATTCGTCTCCGCCGTAGCGCCGGCCGTCAGCGTCGCCAGCTGAACGAAGTCGCGGCCATTCAAGGGCAGCTGCGACACCTGCTCCGCGGTGATCACCTGGCCGAGAGATGGATTCGTTGTCTCCACAGCGACAGCTTCGCCGGAAACGGCCACAGTTTGCACAACGGTGGCGGGAACAAGTGCGAAGTCGAGTTCGCGGGCTTGATCGACCTGGAGCGTCAGGTCTTTGGACGCAGCGCTTTGAAAGCCGGCCGCGTCCACACGCACCGTATAGATCCCCACGGGGAGCAAAGGGATCAGATAGTGTCCGGCAATGTCCGACTTCCCGTCGCGAGCCAGTCCTGTTCCCTGAGACGTAGCGACGATTGTCGCTCCAGAAATTGCAGATCCGGATTTATCGAGAACATTCCCCGAGAAACTGCCAGTAGCCTGACCGTATATCGCTGGGGAGAAGATGAGTGCAAGAAGAGTCGCAAAGATAAGGTGAATCGTGAAGGATTTTGTATCGGTTGAGCGCTTCACCGATCCCGGACACGGCGTAGTAATCAACGAGCGATTCATAGTCAAACCCCTTTCGAGAACTCGTCTGAGGTGGCTTTTGCATCGGCTTAGCTGGACTGCTCTGAATTATTAGACTGTATGAATTGCCCGGTCAAAAGTCAACGCCGAAATTGGCCGATGCACAAATGCCGCGAAATTTTTCGGAGTTTCTACCACAAAAATGTTGATGATTTGGCCTGTGTGATCGAATGGGCGCAAGTGCGCGCTTTTCAAGAAGTGGATTCTAATTGTGTGCCGTGCGACTGAGACTCAAAATACAGAGGAATTGACCGCATGTTAGCGGATCCCACCCTTACTTTGGCTCCTCAAGATTTTTGAGGTCGATGCCCAATTGCTGGCACTTCTTGTAGAGATGACTCCGTTCGAGTCCCAATGCTCTGGCCGTTTGCGCAATGTGCCGGTCGTTCCGATCCAGTTCCTTGAGCACCTCTGCTCGTTCGAACTTTGATACCCGCTCGGCCAGCGCGCCTTGGGTATCTTTGTTGGGAGCATCGGCCGCGAACGAGCTTTGATAGGTGTGGGCGGGAATTGAATGAGAAGGTAACGCGAGTTGAACGGCGTCCGCGTCAACCACAGATCCGGCCAGCAACAGCAGCCGCTCCACGACGTTGCGCAGTTCTCGGATGTTCCCCGGCCACGCGTACCGCTTGAGCGCATCGATGGCGGAATCGGTAAAGGGAATGGGCTTCCAGCCGTTCTGCGCGCTTACCTGGCGTGCAAAGTGCTCCACCAGGGCGGGCAAGTCCTCAGGGCGCTGACGCAGAGGAGGCAACAACACAGGGAAGACAACGACACGATGGTAAAGATCGCGCCGGAAGCCCCCCGATTCAACCAGTTGCTCAAGATTGCGGTGCGTAGCCACGACTACGCGAACATTCACGGTGGTGGGTTTGTCGGCGCCAATCCGCTCTACCTCGCCCTCTTCAAGCACGCGCAGCAACTTAGCCTGCATGGCAAGCGGCATGTCGCCTATTTCATCCAAAAACAATGTACCGCGATGCGCCTGCTCAAACTTCCCCGTATGGCGCTGCGCGGCTCCGGTGAATGACCCTTTCTCGTGCCCGAAGAGCTCGCTCTCAATGAGCTCGGCGGGGACAGCCGCACAGTTGAGGGTAATAAAGGGCCCCGCGGTGCGATGACTTTTTTCGTGCAATGTTCGCGACACCAACTCCTTGCCTGTGCCGGTTTCGCCGTAGATGCAGACGCGGGTTTCGCTGGCGGCCACGCGCTCAATTTGCGCCATCACGCGGCGCATGGCTTCGCCGCTATACACCAGCGTGTGCTTGCCAACGCGCGTGCGCAGATCCTGGTTTTCGGTCTCGAGCCGGGTGAGCTTAAGCGCGTTTTCAACGGTCACCAACAGCTTCTCAGTCGAGAGAGGTTTCTCAAGAAAGTCCAGCGCACCCAGCCGCGTGGCGCGAACCGCCATTTCGATGTGCGCCTGCCCGCTCATCATGACTACGGGCGCAGCGACGCCGGCAGTTTTCAAGTCCTCAAGCAGTGCCAGCCCATCGCGCCGGGGCATCACCACGTCGCTCAAGATGAGGTCGAAGGGCTCGGCCTGGGCCAGCTCCAGCGCGCGCGTCGCGTTGTCACAAACCACCGCCTCGTGTCCTGAGAGCCTGAAAGCTCGCGCCAGCGAAGCCAACGTGTTCGCCTCGTCATCGACAATCAGAATTGTTGCTTTGGCGGTCATGCTTTTGCCTTCGGCAGTGTGATCACAAACGTAGCACCGCCGCCTGTCCGGCTCTCCACCGCGATGGTTCCGGCGTGGTCGGCAATCACCGATTGAACGATCGCCAAACCCAGGCCGGTACCGTGCTCTTTAGTTGTGTAGTAAGGGGTAAACAGGCGCTCGCATTCCTCCGGCGTCATTCCCTGGCCCGTATCGGCGACGCGAATCTCCACTTTATCTCCGTGCGTTTGTGCCGATAGCGTCAGCGTGCCGCCCTCTGGCATGGCATCCATCGCGTTGACAGTCAAGTTACTTAGAGCGCGGTGCAGCAGTTCAGGGTCTGCCTCAAGCGGCACGGGGTCAGTGGGGAGGTAAACCTCGAAGCGAATCTTTGCGGCCTCGTTGTCGGCCACGGCGCTCTGACCCGCCGCGGTCCCCGCTGCCTGGTACAGCGACCGAACGCGTTCGACCGCATCCCGGGCGTCCATCCGCTCCAACTCCGGCTTGGGCATTTTGCTGAAGTCGCTAAACCGCGCAATGATTGTTTTCAGGTTGGCGATCTCCATGCCCAGGGTCTGAGTGCTCTCGCAGAAAACTTCGTCAAACTCAGCGGCAGGCAGTTCGCGCGCACGTACCAGGTTTTCGACCGTTAGTTGCAACGGAAAAAGCGGATTTTTGAGCTCGTGCGCCAGCCGCCTGGCCAGTTCCCGCCATGCGGCAACGCGCTCTGTTTGCACCAGCCTCTCGCGCTGGCTCACCAATTCGCTCGTCATGTGATTGAAGCTGCGCGCCAGCACGCTCACCTCGTCGCGGCCGCGTTCGGGCACTCGTGTTTCCCAGTTGCCGCTCGCCACTTCTTCAGCCGCGCACGCCAACTGCTCAATAGGACGTGAAACGCGCGCTGCAATCCACAGGCTAAACCCGATCGCCAGCAGAATACCTCCGGCTGCCACACCGTATGCAATGGCGCGAATGTGCTGCTGCGCTTCCACCATGCCGCTGCGGGAAATAGAAACCACGAGCACTGCCAACACGCTATCGGATTCATTTTTGAGCGGGATAGCCGTCGCGCTCACACTGTCTTCGCGACGGCCGGTCAGATAGAGAATTCCACTGGCCGGTTGCCCGGTCTGCCGGGCAGCGTCAATCAAAGATTGGTATCGCGCAGCGTTGGCGACCACGCCGCTGGCGCCCACGAGCCGCGTGGAATCGAAGGTCGCGGCGGCGGTTGTAACCGCTGCAGAGGGCAGGCCGGTAACTTGATTTTGAGTCTGGCCGGCATCGCTATAAAGGCTGATCTGCATCCCCGGCACAACAGGCAAATCCGAAAGGAAACTCTGGTTTAGACGCTTTCCGCCAACCAGCCGAACCGGAGGCTGGGCGTTAGACTCGCTTCGGTGAACGGCGCGCACTGCAAACAATCCCAGTGCCGATGTGCCATCCGGCAGGTCTTCGCGTTTGAGAAATGTTGACTGGGGGGCATTAGCAGCGGGCTCCGGATATCCGAACCGCGCTGGCCATTGAGCCGAGCTGACGACATTCCCGTCAGGTCCCACGACCTCAAGAAAGTCGAGTTGCGCGTCCTGCGCCAGAGTCTGTGCCTCGGTCAAATAAGGCGATGCGTCGCCCGACTGCACCAGTTCAAACGCCATGGCGCGGACCCGCTCGCTTGCGGCAATCCGATCTACTGCCGCGGCCACCTCGGCTGAACGGTGCTGAAATTCGCGTTGAAACTGGCTCACAAAAAGCGCAGTCTCCTCACGGTCGCGCTGCTCGAAGACCTGTCGAACGCGAACCAGGACGGTCCAGGCCACCGCCGCTACCGCAGCCGCCACAGTAAGCGAGAAAAGCAACAAAAGCTTTTGCCTCAGGTTCATTGAGAATCCTCAAGCGAGACTCCAGCCAGCAGCGGCGTCCCGTCAGGGCTCAGTCGTAAATCGCGGACCCTGCCACCCACGGCATAGGAGCGGGGAAGATAGAGCAGCGGAATCAGGGTATGGGCCTCGAGAAAGTCGCGCTCAACTCTGAAGAGGCCCTCTGGAGTATCTTCGACCACCGGAGCTGTAACTCCTACCCTTCGCAAAATCGACTCCAGTGCCGCTCGCGGTTGGTTCGATGCGGGCGTCAGGCGCAGCAGAGCAAGGTCCGCGCGCTGCGATCCCCCGGCTCCGGTCACCTGCACATTGAATCCCGCCTCGCGAAGATTGAGCGCAATGCGCTGCGCTGCCAACTGCATTGCCTCATCGCCCTCAACGGCCAGCGTAAGCGGCATGGGCGTCAGCCCGCCACGAAGTTCATGAGCCTTGTTCAAGTCGCGGTCAGTTGGAAAAAGAAAGGAGTAGCCGGTAAGCGCCGCGGGAAATAGGCTGGCCGTCAGTTCCCCCTGCTTTTGAAAAATCACATTATAGAGGGCGCTGCGATCGACGGCCATTGCGATCGCTGCTCGCAGGGTGGGATTTCCGAGAACACCGTTGTCAGTAACCCCAAGCGCCAGCAGCGTGACCGGTGGCGAGACGAACACGGTGAGACGTTGCTTCTGGGCCTGCCGAAGCTGCTCGACAGGAACATCGACCAGGTCGGCGCGGCCTACGCTCAGATCGAGCCACTGATCGCGGATGGATTTATGAACTTGAATCTCCACCGCGTCGACGAAAGGCCGCCCTTGCCAGCCGTTATCATTGGCCGATAGCGTCAGTACGCCGTTTGCAAATCCCGCGGGCTGAAAAGGGCCGGTTCCGACCGTTGTGCCCGAGGTCCCCGTGCCGAAGCCTCTAATCAGAGAGTCGTCGCCGGCCAGCAGTTGCGGCAGGTTGGGCATGGGCGAGTCGCCGGTAAACACGACGGAGTAGCCAACGCTGCGAACGGCCGTCCAGGGGCAGTTGGCTGCGCAGGATGCGGTCAAAGAGGCGGCGACTGCAGCCGCGGTGAGCGGTGAGCCGTCGTGGAAGTGAACGCCAGGGCGTAGCCAGAACTGCCAGCGGTGGTCGTTGTTCTCCGACTCCCAGCGCACGGCCAAAGCCGGTTGTCCATTTCCGTCCGCATTCATCCGGATGAGCCCATCGAAAACCAGCCGTCGCGCCAGGCCACCATGCTGCGTCCACGGGTCGCCCTCGATTTCAACACGCAATGTACCGCCATAGTGGGGGCGGGTGCGCGGCAATGCAGGCAGTGCCAGCGCGGCCAGAAGACAGCTAATTGCAACTTGCCGTAACACGGTCCACCTCATATTTATCTGCCGCTCCGCGCACTACAGCGAAGATGCTTTTGCTATTCGGTGAAGTCCACAGCGCCGTGACAGCCCCATCCATGGCCAGTGGAGCACTCGCCGGAACTGCCTCCTGACCCGGCAGCTCATAGGCGCGCAGGCTGTCGCTGGCCGCTTCACCGGAACCGGAAGCGATGATCTGCGTGCCTGCGCGGCAGTCCGTGCGCAGCACCGCCAAATCGCTGCCCCAGTCGCGCGTTCCGCTTACCGGTTTCAGCGCTCCGCCTTCAATCAATTGCACTCTTCCATCGATACCGTTAATCAGAAGTGCGCGCTGCAACCCGGAACTTGCCGGACGGAGTATCACGGCGACGGAATAAAACGGGGGCGGGTCCACTCCGAAGCTGGGTGTTACAACGCCGGTAAAGTAGTTGCGTGCAGCGTTGCAAAAAGCCTTAAGCGGAGTGCTCTCGGCATTCTCCGTCTGGGTTGGAACGGGGTCAGTTGATTGATTTGTGGACTGCGCCACAACGGGCGGCGCAAGTTGCCACGGATCATCGCTCTCTCGGCAACGCACGTTCCAGTCGCTCGACGGCTGTGATGGCAGGTAGCTGCCCATGCACACCATTCCAGCAACGAAGGCTTCGAACCCGTTGTCGTCCGGCGCCGGAAGAATCACGCTGCGAGGGTCCCGCGCCAAAGGTTTCTTCTGTCCGATACCAATCCGTTGCCGGACACGCCAATCCTCAGCCGCATGGTTGTAGATTACGATCTCCTCCGGTTCCACCACCACCAGGCCGTTCGCGGTTTCCAATGTCGCCAGCACCGCTTCGCCGGCTGTAAACATCGTCTCTTTTCGCAACGTGAGGCCGCTCCCGGTCTGCGTCTGCCGGGCACTGCCGGGCTCCACGCGCACCATCGCCACGCGCGTTTCATTACCCTCCACCACTTCAGCCACCCATAGCCGCTCACGCTGATCCTCGCTGAGAGTTACGCGGATGGAATTGGCGCTCTCGGCGCCTGAAGCCAGTACACCATGAGCCTTCAAATCCTGCTCGAGCAGCTCTCGAATTGCGGGGATTTCGCTCGTCGGGACCGTAGAGAGATTGCGAATTGTAAGCCGCGCCTGACCGGGGCCGAGAATATCGGCGATCTGCCCGGCAAGTGCGGCAGCGGGCTGGTCCCAAGGGCTTGGGGCGGCATTTGCCGCTAGTCCTGCCATCCCACTTGCGACCGCCGCAACCAGCCAGAACAGCTTCATTGATTTCGGCTTTCTTTGCATGACTCGTTTGCGCGAATTATATCGTTTGAAGGTGTTTGCCATTTGCCGCTTCAGTCTGCATTGGCGATTAAATCAAATACACGCCAGCATCTCCCACCCAGGCCGCAACATTAAGAATGCGGCGAGGGTGAGAGACCCGGGATTCAAGCCGGCCGGAAAGCTGTTCAATGGCCGGTCGCGGGCGTGGCGGCGGGCTCGCTTTCACTGTCCATTTCCTGTTTTACAACCGGGCTGGCGGCCATGCTCTTAAAGACATCGTTGGCAAAGAAAAACTTGCCGTCCGACGGCACCATGACCACTTGAATCTTGTCAGAAAGCCGCTCGGCGATGATCTTGTTGATCAGCAGCGGCGATTTATTCAGCAGCGCAGCTTCGCTGGTCATGCGTTCGGCGTTGGCCGCGGCCATCAGGCGAACGCGGCTGGCTTCGGCGTCGGCCAGCAAATTGCGCCGTTCGAGTTCGGCCTTGCTGTCGATGACTTTAGCCTGAGCTTCGGCTTCTGCATTTTCAATGGTCGTTTCCTTGCGAGCTTCGGCTTCCAGCTTGCTTTGCTCAATCTGTTTCTGCTTCAGCGGCAGCGTGTATTGCATGGCGTCAGCCTCCCCTTTGGCCTCCACCACATGCGATTGAGCTTCTCCCTCGGCCTGTTTCACCTTCTGCACCGCATCGGCCTCGGCCTGCAATTCGGCAATCTTCACCTGCTTCTGTTGAATGTCGGTCACAACGCCGAGCTGATCGTCTTCCTGCTCCTTGAGCAGCAGCCCTTCAAGGCCCTTGGCGTACTGTTCGGGCAGCTGTATGTCAGACAGCATCACCTCCTCGACCACGATCCCATCGGAGCCCAGCTTGCGGGTGATGATGGCTGCCGCTTTTTGCCGCACTTCCTCGCGCTTGGTGCTGAAGATCTCTCGCACGGTGTAATGCGGCGCCAGTTCGCGCCACGCGCTGGCCACCACCGGCGGCACCAGTTCTTTGTCAACGGGCTGAGGCATGTGCGCCTGCACGCTGTCGAGCTTGCCCGGTTCGAGGCGATAGCGAACCGTGACGGCCAGGCCGATGTTGAGACCTTCGAGAGATTGAACGCTGAGCACGTTCTTACGCGCGGCCGCCCCAACTCCTTCTTCAGCAATGCCCGCAGTGAAGAGGTGATCGCGAAGATCGAAGGTCTGCACGCTTTCCACCAGCGGTGTGACGAAATGCAGGCCCGGATACAGCGTGCCCGGCAGCGTGCCGCTTACCTGGCTGATGCGCACGCCGCCCATCCCGGTTGGCACTATCACGATGCTGGCCGCCACCAGCAGCGGCAGGCACGCCAGCAGGGCCAGACCCAACGGGCCACGCCAGTTAATTTCTTCAGGCGCTATCGTTCCAGTTAGGGCTGGTTCAGCTTCACCTGCGGCCTTGCGGCGGGCAATGCGAATGCGGAGCCAGAGTCCGTAAAGTGGAATTCCCAATGCGGCAGCCAGCATCAGCACTCCCGCAACTATCAGCAAAAGCTTCATTGCGAACATTTGATTTCTCCTTTGTTGTTGTTGTGCTCCCTGCGTCTGCATTCCAACGATGAACTGACTGATCTCCGCCCATCGTTAGAGGCTCCGCGCCTCCTGGTGCCCGGCCATGGAGCCACCAGCAGCCGGACCAGTCCACCGAACGTCAACTCCTCAAATAGAAGCGCCGCCACCACCTGCAACAGCGCTGCTCCCAAGCCATTCACTGCCTCCGACAGCAGATTCATTTCCGGGCCTCCTTAGAGCAAAGCCACCACGACCGCAACCGCAGCGGCTGCCGGATTGGTGCTGTTGTCGTTGTGAACCGTGGTTTGCATCGGAGCTCGTGCTGCACCCGCTCCGTGCGTGACCGCCGCGGTAAGAACCGGCTGCCCGGCTGCCGCTGCGAGAATTTGCTCGCTGCCAAACAGTTGCGCCGTCTCTTGGTTGCGCTGGCCCACCAGTTCAACCGTGTCGCCCTCGGCAACTAGTCCGTAGAACTCTTCAAGGTCGGCCCTGGCCATGCGAATGCATCCATGCGAGGCTGCCTTGCCGATGGACTTGGGTTCATTTGTTCCGTGGATTCCGTAGCCGTGAATGCTCAGCCCCATCCAGCGCGTGCCTACCGGATTGCCCGGTCCCGGCGGAATAGTCTTGCCGCCGTGGTGATAGGTTGGGTTGGCGATGCGGCGCTCGATGGTGAATGTGCCCACCGGGCTGGGTGTTGACGGCTTGCCCACTGCGACGCTGTAAACCTTCTTCACCTGGCCGTCTTCGACCAGGGCCAGTTTGCGGTCTTCGAGACTTACTACGATGACGCGCTTCTGCGTCGCAGCAACAACCACCTGTTGCTGAGAGCCCCGGTTCGGCGCGCTCTGAGCCATCGTCGGGGTCGCCAGAACTACCACCGTCGCTGCTAATCTGCTGAGCCTCAAAGTTGTCATTGCATCCCCCTTGTCCCAATGCCTCTGCCCAGACAAAGTGCAACCGCATCGCCAATTGACGGCAACTGAAAACAAAGGGCTTATGGATTACAAGACAGGAGGGAACCGTGTCAGCGCATACACCGTGTGTGCGCGTTGACACGCATTGACGCCAGAGATGCGCCTGCGGATGGGGGCGATCATTTCGAAGTGTTGCCGGAATATGCGGCGGTCCCGGACCGATTCGGGTCCGCTTTATCGGCGATTGAACAGAGAAGCTGAAAAGCAGAGTGCCGCGCGGACTGGGGGCAGGCCAACGAAACTAACCAAATTCGATGCCCCACTACATCGGGCACGAGCGAGTCAGAATTGGACTTTGCCCTTCAAGCCATCCGGCAGAGTTTCGTTCGCGGCAATTTTGGTTTCTCCGGCGTAGAAATGTTGCAGTTTAGGCAGATGCCCGGCGGCCTTGAGCGCGGCGGGCGTGATTCCAGTGCCGAAGAGGTTCAGAGATTCCAGCTCGCCCAGTCCGCTTAGCGCAACTACAGTGGCGTCGGTAATCCCGGTGTGCATCAGGCGAAGCGTGCGGAGGTGCTTCATCGCGGCCAGATTCGCCGCCGAGCCATCGGTGATGGCGGTATTAGAAAAGTCGGCGGCAACAAATTGATCATAGAGAGCGCTAAGTTGGGCCAGGTCATCGTCGCCAAATTTGCTCCCCATCAGCGATGCATTCACTACCAGCCTGGCCGAGCCGCGCGATTCGTATTCAATCACGCCTGGATAACGCTTCTCCAACTCTGCCAACTTATCGGCGAGTGGGGCGCGCTGCCTGGCAACTGCCGCCTCGTCAATCTCAGTAAAGGTAACCTCGGCAACCAAACGCGTTGCTGTCGGCACGCCTTTGACGGTGTTGGCAGCCATAGTGGGCGAAGCTCCGGCGGAGATCCAAAGCTCGATGAGCTTGATTTGATCGGCCGACAGCGGGGTCTTGCCTTGCGGCGGCATGATTTGCTCGGAGCCCGCCGGGCTGGAGACGCGCTGAAAGAGCCTGCTGTTCTTGAGGTCTCCAGCTTTCACGACCGGACCGCTTGCTCCGCCGCGCATCACGCCCTCGTAGGAGTCGAGACGCAGACCTTTTTTCTGGCGCGAACTCCCATGGCATTCAGCGCAGTTCTGAAGAAAAATCGGCTCAACGCGGACCGCAAAGAAAGAGTCGGGCGTAGCGGCGGTGGGACCTGCTGCTTCTTGTTTCGACACGCCGAGCCAGTCTCGCAAAGGGCTCGGCATGTGCTCGGTCAAGTGATCCTCTCCATGCGAAAGCTGGCCGCCCCGGTAGCCGGTGAACGAGACCAGAACTACGGTCACGGCGAGGCCGGAGAGATAGGCAATGTCGAGTCCTTTGCCTGCGAATCGGCCCCGGAACATCCAGCACAGCCAGCAGAAGACAGAGACAAAGAAGCCCGCCCACATGTGCTGCACCACGAGCGGGCCTGAATACTGGCCGCTCCGCGCCAAAAACCAGCCGAGGATGGCGGAAGCAATGGCGCTCAGCAAAGCCAGCGTCAGCACGGGGCCGGCGGAAGCGCGCAGATGCTGATAGCGGCGCGATCTTCCCAGAATCTCCAGAAGCGGAACCAGAAAAATCAGCGCGATGGGGAAGTGGATGGTAAGGAGATGAAAACCGCCGATAAACTGCGCCCAGTCTGAGCGCTGCGCTCCATCCGGCGGAAAGAAAACCAGCAGACCGAGAAGCACAATGATCGGCGCCAGTGTGAGCAACCCGAGCCGATAACGGAGAAGCCAATCGCGTACCGGCGATATCATGCGAACTCGTATTCCCTATCGTGGGCGAAATGCGTGC
>JBEKEQ010000054.1:0-24541 GCA_050013735.1 Occallatibacter sp. | reverse complement strand
TGGCGGCGGGCCTTTTTGCGCCGCAGGTCGGGCAACTGGTGGCGCAACTGGTCGGAATCGCCGCTCTGCTCGGCTTGGCGCTGCCCTTGGTCTACCTGCTCTTCTGGCTGCTGAATCGCGTGGTTCCCTTCCGCGTGGAGGGTGACGGCGAACGCATCGGCATGGATCTGCATGAACTGGGCGGGGGCGCTTATCCTGAGTTTGTGATCCACCGCGACGAGTCCTATCGCTGAATCGTCGTCCCATGCGCCGGTCTCCGATGTAGGATGGACTCGCAACGCCATGAGGATAATTCCAATGCTCTTATCGTTCCCGCCGAGGCCGTTCTTCGCCCTGTTGCTTGCCATCGTGTTTTTGGCCGCAGTAGCCCAGGGTCAGGCGACATTCAAACCCGGCCAGCCCTGGCCCGACCAAGAGGGAAACCCCATTCAATCCCACGCCGGCGGACTCCTGTTTGAGAAAGGAGTCTATTACTGGTATGGAATGAACTTTTTAGGGCCGAGAATTCCGCCGCAAACGCTCCCGCTGCAGAACGATGCTTGGCTGCTGAACAAGGGCGTAAGCATTTACTCCTCGCGCGACCTGCTGCATTGGAAGTTCGAATCCACGCAATTGGCCGACATTAGCTACGACGGCAAAGGACTGCTGCTGCCGCTGAACCTGGTGGTGCGGCCGAAAGTGATCAAGAACGACGCCACCGGCAAGTACATCATGATGGCCGGCCTCATCTCGCCCGACTTCGACGCATTTAACGATGTCGTCTACGCAATAGCATCCCGGCCCGAGGGGCCTTTCCGGCTGATGGGAAAGCTGGGCTGGTGCGGCAGCCCCAATGCCTCCGGCCTTTGGAAGGGACCATGGGCGCATGGGTCGGGGATCAGCACGTTTCAGTGGGCGACCTCTGCCTCCGACCCACCCGACCGCATTCGCGCCTTCGACACCACGCTCTACAAAGACGACGATGGCAAGGCCTACCTTATTACTGCGCACTCGCGCGTGCTCGCTTATGAATTAAGCGCCGACTACACCTGCGCCGCCCACGTCGAAGTTTTGCAGGGCGCGGAAGGCGAGGCGCCGGCAGTGTTCAAGGATCGGGGAACCTATTATCTACTGGCTTCCCGGCTCACGGGATGGTTCCCCAACCGCAATACCTACTTCACCGCCTCTTCCATTCACGGGCCCTGGACGCCCCAGGGACCCTTTGCAAAGGGAGAAGGCGAGGAGACGACTTACTCAGGCCAGACAACCTTTGTGCTGCCCGTTGCGGGCGAGCCGCATGCGTTTATTTTTATGGCCGATCGTTTCGGGGACGCAGCCTCCCATGATTTCCCCGATTTCAAGAAAGCAACTCACGTCTGGCTGCCGATCGAGATCGATGCAGAGACGCACGGAATCACGGTGAATTGGAAAGATGCGTGGAGCTTATCGGTCTTTCATTCCAAAACGGGCACCCGTTGAGCGGCGCTCAAGTTGGCTCCAAACGCGTCACGGCCTCCGCTCTTCGCGGAGGCCGTGGTTTCTGGAATTAAGAGGCAGGCTTGATCGTGATTACGATCGATGGGCACGCTTGCGGCCGATCAGGGCGCCAAGACCGAGCAGGCCGGTTCCGAGCAGAAACAGACTGCCTGGTTCAGGGGTCTGCGTCACCAAGATGTTGTCCACGTATTCGGTTCCGTTGGAAACCCTCGAGTCGATGACCACACTGGTGACCGCGATATTTGCATCGGGATCGGCGACGTACGTGTAATAGGTGCCCCCCGGGTCGGTCTCGCTTCCTAGAGAGACAAAGTCGCTGACCAGGGACCCGCTGCATGGGCTACTGCTCTTCGAATCGATGCAATAGACCAGCGTGCTCCCGTCGTAGCCGAAGATTTCGTAGCTGAGTGTGGCCGTCGCACTGTCGCCGAGGTAATATCCGTTCAGGTAGAACGAGCCGCCGCTGTCGGCGACTGTAATCTGGCTTGTTGTCCCAGAGGAAAGGAACGAGAGCGTCGGAACCTTGCTCGAACCACTTGCGTGGCTGCCGGTAGAGTTCGTCCAATTGAATCCCTGGTTCGCGTTGTATTCGAGCGCAGCAACGGCGAGGCTTCCGTTGGCGTTGGTTGTGCCATTTAGGTTCGCCGACGACCCAGCCGCAGTCGTCGTAACCGTGTAGTAATTGGTTAGCGGCGAGATAGAAGACTGATACCAGGGCGTTCCTGGGTTAGCGCTGGCAAGTCCTTCGTTTCCTCCGGTCAAAGGAGTGCAGGCTGTGGGCGGTGCGCTCGTGTTGCCCGGTCCGGCCACAGATTGGCCGCTGCATGTAAAGTTGATTGCGGTTTGGAAGTTGATGCCTGACGCAAACACTGCCGGAGTAAGCGTTGCGGCCATCGCCAACGCGAACAAACCGGTAGAAAACTTTTTCATGTTGCCTCCTGCTTCAGTCGCTGCTTGCCGCAAAAACCCCGTGCGGGGATTCACTTAAGAATGTGTGCCTCGGTTCCGGTCCCATGGTCGCCGGAGCTCAATTGATACGGAGTCCCATCGTAAGCAATCTTACACAAATTCAAGTCGTTACCGCTAAAAATCTGGAAAATTCAGGAAATTCTTGAGCCTAAGTCTTATGCAAAAGTAATCAATTCTCTGGATTCAGGTAACCATCAGTCTGGGTAAAGCGATCATGAACACAAGATCAAGACAGCCAGTAGAATTTTATAATTCATTAGCGAGCAAGACGACTGCCAATCAACCACGATTTATATCCATTCACTTACGTGTGGGCAGGTTCTCCTATGTGCAAGATCCTGCACAAGAGTATCCTGGGAAACTCCTGCTGACGGCAGACATTAATCACATCGGGTAGGCAGCCGGTGGGTTGCTGAAGCTGCGTCAAGGGCATGCCGCGAGTTGAGATCAAACGCGGCACGGCCCCCGCACGCTGCGGAGGCCGTCGTTTCTAAAGCTGGGTGACAGGTCTGATTCTTATCTACGATTAATGAGCCCGCATCCGGCCAACCAAAGCGCCGAGTCCGAGCAGGCCGGTTCCGAGCAGAAACAGGCTGCCAGGCTCGGGCGTGTCATTGATGTCCAGGTAATCCAGGTAAACGTAGCTGCTGTTGCTCCCCGAATCTGTGATCGTAAGCCCGTTGATCGAATCGTACGGACCTCCGTTCAAGGAATTATTGTAGATGGTGCTGTAGTTCGTTCCGCTGGGGCAGGCGGGGTGGCCTGCGCCGCCGCAGGTAAGGCTGAAAACCAGCGTGCCTCCCGTGTTGACGGTGCCGGCGAAACTTCCGCCCAGGTAGCCGCTGATCGTATACGAATCAGTGTTGGGGCCGGAGTTCTTGAGGTCGATGCTGTCGAAGTAAAAGTCCGTGCCGCCATCAGTGACAACGATCGTGCTCGTTGCGCCCGCCGAACCCGAGTCTAAAGAGCGGGTGCCCAAAGGACCGGTCGTGTGCGACTGGTTGCTCGTCTCGCCCTGGTTCGGATTCCAACCGAGCCCCGTAAACGCCAGGTTGAAGTTAGGGTTGGGGTTGGTTTCGACCTGGGTCCAGCTGGTGGCCGCCTGGTTGGCCACAGTCCAGGTTGCACTTCCATTCAGTTCATTCGTTCCGTTCATGACCCAGTTCATGTTCACGTTGAACGAATTGGCCATGGCCACCGGGGCCATTGCGAGTGCCGCTGCTGATGCCATTAGAGCTCTAGAAATTCTCTTCATATTGCCTCCTGCTTCAGAAATGCCTGGTTGCAAAAATTCCTGGTGCGGCGCTTTTTAGAGCCACATGTCCCGGTTCCAACCCTGAACCCAATCGACGTTCAGATCGGGCGCTGTCCCCATTTGGAGCAATTTTATACACACTTGTATGCAAATCGAGCGCCAAACAGAGCGTATTTAAATCCATAGATTTACGTGCGAAGGAGCCTCTATATGTGCAAGATCTTGCACGTCAATTGACTAAGAAAGTTCCCTTCGCGGGTCACTCTCCGCGCCCCCAAAAATCCCGCCGGCGGCGATTGCAGCCTGGATGGGCGAGAGATCTGCCCACTACCGGCTTCTCCGCGTCGAAGTCAGTTGCACAAAGCTGACGCCGTGTTGCGCCACCTCGGCCGACAGCGAGCCAGAGACCGCGCCGATCTCTTTCTGGCGCCACAGATCGCGAACCTTCCAACTCCCATTCAGACCCAGATCCGTCAGGCTAACGCTCATCGTCCGCGAACCTTCGCTCAGGTTGAAGAGGCCCACGGCAACCGAACCGTCTTCGAGCGGCTTCTCGATAATGAACTCATCTTCTGACTGGCGAACCACGCGCCCCTGCCACCCCAGCGCATCCTGATCCACATCAATGACTTCGCTGTTACACAAAATGCCCAGCGTGAAGTCGTCGAGCTGAGTCATGTCGCCGCCAAAGAAGAGCGGCGACGCCATCAGCGCCCACATCGACATATAACTGTACTGCTCATCGGCGGTGAGCGAGGTCGGCGCCTGTGGTTCATCGGATTTGAGAGCATTGCCGACCGTGCCAATCAGCAGGTAATCGGGATCGTTCCAGTGGCCGGGGCCCGCGTAGCTGGAATGGCTCGCGTTCGCAAACGCAATGCTGTAGAAACCCGGCAACCGCGAGCCCTTTTCCATGCCCAGGTCGCCGGTGGTGCGCCAGGAATTTCCGCCGGAATCCGCGGCCCAGGTCCATACATCGCCCATGCCGTACTGGCAGAGGTTCAAAACCATATCGCGATCCTGTTGCTTGAGGATTCCGCCCATCAGATCGTAAGGTTTGCGGAAGTCGGTCAACGAGGGCTTCTTTGGCGCCACTCCGCCATAAGAGCACCAGTCGTATTTGAGGAAGTCGAATCCCCACGCGGCAAAGGTCTTCGCGTCCATCTCTTCGTGCCGATACGAGCCCGTGAAACCCGCGCAGTCCAGCGGTCCGGGAGATGAGTAGAGACCGGCTTTGAGACCTTTATCGTGGATGTAGGCCGTCAACGACGCCATATCCTGAAAACGCTCGTTAGGCCGAATCGTTCCCTGCGAGTCGCGCGGCGCCCCGCTCAATTCGGGATTTGTGGAGCCTGGCTTCATCTGCCAGCAGCCGTCGATGTTCACATACTGGTAGCCGAAATCGGCCATGCCCGAAGAGATCATGGCGTCGGCCGCCTGCCGCACCACCCTATTGGTCACGCGGTCGTAGTACGTGTACCAGTCGTTCCAGCCCATCGGCGGAGTGAGGGCCAGCGTCTCGCCTACCACGATGCGGAACAGCCGGGACGACTTTCCCTTCGCATTCGACGCCAGCAGCGTGACGGCATAGACGCCGGGCTTGTCTGGCGTGACTCCGGAAATGATGCCGGAAGAAGCATCGAGCCTCAGCGATGCCGGCAGGCCATGGGCGGAAAACTGAACAGGCCGCAAGCCAGTACAGGGGATGCGGTAAAGGAACGGATGGCCGGGACGCGCGCCATAGACCGTGGGGCCGTTGATTTTGGCGGCCGCGGCCGGCTTGGGTGTGAGGATCGGGCGCGCGGCATCGGCAGCAAAAATTTGCGGTGCTGAAAAAGCGGCCAGAACAAAGACGAGAAAACAAGAACGAGTCATGCGGCAAAACTCCCATTCCGAATGCGCTCCCATTCTACGTCCGGTCGGCCGGTGATAGCCGCGGGCAACGTTGCTTCAGCTGAAAGAACCGCCGGAAGAGGTATACTGCCACCAAAATCCGTCAGCGTTCCATTCCAGGATTCTGGCTGGTGGAGGTTAGGGTTTGGGAGTGAATATCAGGCAAGTATCGATCAAGGGCGTATTAGTCGGCGGCATCGTCGATGTGGTTGGTACTGTGGTTCTGGGAATGCCGTTTGCGCTCTTTGCGGCGGCCAATGACTTTCTTGCCCATGTCCCCGCGGATAAGGCCCGTCACGCGATTCAGCCCGCTGCACATGCAGGCATCGGCCCTTATATAGGGCTGTTGCTGGTCGCCATCCTCTGTTCAGTGCTTGGCGGTTACATCGCGGCCCGGTTGGCCAGCCACGACGAGCTGCTCAATGGCGCTTTGTCCGCATTCCTTTGCGTGTCGCAAGGCATTTATTCAATCGCCTCGGGCAAGGACCCCCATCCGATGGTCGTCCAAATCCTGCTGCTCGTTTCGAGCCCCGCCCTCGGGCTCCTCGGCGGCTGGTTAAGGCTCAAGCAAACCCGCGCCCAGCTCCAACAGCCGCAACCGCAGCCACAAACGCAGCAGTAACAGAGCGCTGAAAAGCCCTTCTATCGCGATTGGCGAAGGCTTTGTTTCCGGGCGTGACTTCACCGGAATCCCCATCGACGGGTCGTCGATAGGGTGGGAATTTCGTCGCGCCGATAATGCCAATAAAATGAGTCGAGCTTTAGACGGTGTTTGACGAATCGGAGATCGGGGACTGCGGAGGGAGCAAGGGCCTTCAGGCCCTTGAATGAATGCTGGCAATGACGTCGCCTTTAGGCCCGGGCCTTCGCTGTGCCATTCAACGAGACTCGGAAACCGATTCGCCAAACACGGCATCAATGCTTGGCCAGCAGCAGCATCAGCCCGAACACAGCGATCGGGACAAGTGTAAGACCGGCGTAGAGCAGCATGCGGCCGGCGCGCGGCAGCCGGAGACCGCGCGAGATCAGCCGGCGCCCCCCCGTCTCCACCCCCACCTGCTCCTGGTGCTCAAGGTCCCAGGCCATCTCGCTGGCGGTGGCGTAGCGATGGCGCGGGTCGCGCTCCAGGGCGCGATTCAGAATCTCCTGCAACTGCGGAGAGATTTCAAGATTCAACTCGCGGGCCGGCTGCGGGTCCTTCAGCACCCGCTCATTCATCACCGCCAGTGGATTGGAACCCACAAATGGAGGCTGGCCGGTCAGCATCTCATAGAGCATCGCACCCAGCGAGTAGATGTCGCTGCGCTGATCGCCGCGCTGCCCCTTCACCTGCTCGGGAGAAATGTAGTCGGGCGTGCCGAGTGTCGCCGACATATCTACGAAGGTCAGGCGCCGCGCGTCTTCCTTCATGGCGATGCCGAAATCGATGATCTTGATCCGGTCCTGGTCGTCGACCATGATGTTTTCCGGCTTCAGGTCCCGGTGGACAACTCCGTGCTTATGCATGTAATCCAGCGCTTCGCAAATTTCGCGGGTCAGGTTCACGGCGCGCTCAACGGGCAGCTTGCGCTCCTGATTCAGAATCGCCCGCAGCAGGCGGCCCTCCACCCACTCAATCACCATGTAAACGCGGCTGTGCTCTTCGACGCCGTAAGTCTTCACCATGCCAGGATGGTCCAGCTCCTGGCCGATCTGCCGTTCGCGGTGGAAGCGCTCCACCAGGATCGGGTCGGCCTCCATATCTGAGTGGGGTACCTTGATGGCCACCTGCCGGCCGTCGTTCAGGTCGGTGGCTCTGAAAAGCGTAGACATCCCGCCCCGGGCAACGGTTGCGTCCAGGCGGTAGTGGTCCAGCGTGTCTCCGGCTTCAAGCGTGGTCATGACGGCGAACTGCATAGCAAAACCGATTGTTTCATGCGGATCGTAAGAATTCCGCAAGGAAAATCGAAGGGAACCACAGGAGGCGCGTGCGCAGCGTGGCACATTTGGGGGACCCCGGCGCAAATGATTTACTGCGCTTGCCGGGAATTTTGTGGTCTCATTCCTATATGCTCCCTTTTTCAAGAATCCTTGCCGCTGGTTTGTGGATAGCCGTGGCATTGCCGGGAACGGCCCACGCCGTCACCGGCAAGGGCCACCTGGCCCAGATGGAGCAGGCGCAGGAGACGGGATTCTTGAATCGCAGAATTGAACTGCACGGAGTAACTTACCGCTTCCAGGTCTATCTGCCCGAAGAATGGCGGCGCGACGACCACAAGCTATGGCCCATCATTTTGTTTCTGCATGGGCGCGGCGAGCGCGGCTCGGAGGGCATGTGGCAAACGCAAATCGGCCTTCCCCAGGCCGTGCGCGACCATCCGGAGCGCTGGCCCTTCATCATTGTCATGCCGCAGTGCCCGTTTCCCAGTTACTGGACGGACCCGGAGATGCTGGCCATGGCCATGGACGCGCTCGACGAGGAATCGGCCGAGTTTCACGGCGATCCGGAGCGCACTTATCTCACCGGGCTTTCGCTGGGCGGATACGGCGCCTGGGAGCTGGCGCGGGAGCATCCAAAGCGCTGGGCGGCGGTAACCATTATGGCCGGCGGCGTCTTCTGGAGCTATGCCCCTGAGCGCTGGCAGGAGATGTCCACGCTGCCTGCGGAGTACGCCCGCGCGCTGGGCCGTACGCCGATCTGGCT
Organism: Occallatibacter sp.; assembly: GCA_050013735.1. GTDB lineage: Bacteria > Acidobacteriota > Terriglobia > Terriglobales > Acidobacteriaceae > Telmatobacter. Next base: position 16,265 of record JBEKEQ010000054.1, on the reverse strand, counting down.
TTTCCACGGAGCTGATGATCCCGTGGTGCCGCCACGCGAAAGCGAGCTCATGTTCGATGCATTCAGAGCCGAAAGCGGGCACGTCCGGCTATGGCTCTACCAGGGGCTCAAGCACGACTGCTGGACCCGCGCCTACGACGAGCCCGAACTGCCGCGCTGGCTGCTGGCGCACCGCGCCGAGCCCGCACCAGGTTCGAAGTCCGGCGCGAAGCAAGAGCCAACGGCCCTGGCTGAGCGGCTCGTGATCCCGCTTCATCCTCCCGCCATCAAGCTGCCAACGGTGGTGCTTGACGGCCTGGCCGGAGAGTATTGCGACATGAAGGGCCTCGTGGAGGTAACCATCTTCCGCCAGGGCGACGCGCTCTTCGAGAAAGACCTGCATGGCGAGATCGTCGAGTTGGCTGCGGAGTCGCCGGTGAGGTTCTTTTACCCGAACAGCACCGGCGCCTCAACCTCCCCGCGGCTAACCTTTGAGCGGGATGCGCAGGGACGCGGGACGGTGCTTGTGCTCCACGACGACCGGCATGAAGAGCGCTGGGAAAGGCGAACCGCATCAGCCAGCCGCTAGCCGCTGCCTCGCGCTGTCAAGCAGTGTCAACAGAATGAATCGGGCTGCTTTGTCCGATTCGCTCTTGGTTTAGACTTTTTCGCAGCCTTGTCTAGTCGCCGGCCGCCGAATGAAGAATGGAACGAGTAGCGACGGAATTGCGTAGAAGTTATTCATGGCCTGGCTTTGAAAGGGCACGGCTTTTTTAACAGGGCCGAGTCAATCGTTTTGGAAGGGCACGGCTTTTTTAACAGGGCCGAGCCAATCGTTTTGAAAGGGCACGACTTCAGTCGTGCCGAAAAAGCCCGCAAGACAAGCTGGGCTTTAGCCCCCGAGGGAAAGCCCTGTGGCGCACTTAACCGGCTATCAAACGAAGTTCTAAGGAGGGCAACATGTATTGCAGCGGATGTGGTCAACCATTGGCGCCGGGACAGGCGGTCTGCGCCCGGTGTGGCCGCCCCGTCGTAGTCGCTGTTCCACCGGTGCCGGGTCTTCAGTTTCAACTGGAGAGCTACGCCAGCAAGGTGAGGGCGCTGAGCGTTGTGTGGTTCATCTATGCGGGCTTCTCGGTGCTCCTCGGCCTGGCCGGTCTAGCCTTTATGAAGGCATTTTTCTCCAGCCACTTCGGCTACTGGGGCCACGGGCCCTGGGGCGACGGCTCGATGCCTCCCATGTGGCTTGGACCGGCTTTTTTGCACCTTATATGGGTGGGTATCCTGTTCCGCGCCGCGCTTGCGCTGGCTGCCGGATGGGGTTTGCTCGAGCGCGCCCAGTGGGGCCGCGTCGTGGCCATCGTCGCGGCCATCCTGAGCCTGATCAAGTTTCCTTTCGGCACCGCATTGGGCATCTGGACGCTGGTCACGCTGCTGGGTTACCGCAACTCGACGCTCTACTCGCAACTGCCGTAGCTAGGGAAGTGGCTCCCACTCGAACGGAAACAACTTGCCCGCCGCAACCGGGTCCAGGCTAACGCCTGCCAGTTCCGCGGCGCGCGCCAGCACCGGATCGCGGCCCGCTGCCAAGTCAGCCCCAGTCGGAATCAACACCTCATCCGGCACAACGCCCGTCTTCTCCAGGCTCTTCCCGTCGGTCATGATCAGGTTGGCATCGGTAATGCTGAATTCATATATCGCTTTGGTCCCCGCGCCCTCTTCTTCGACGTAATCCCTCGCTTCCATCACGGCGCCGGCAGTGCGGTCTCCAATCACGGTGCCACGGTGCTCGATCTGAACCACGCGGGCCAGGATTTCCGAAGCTGACGCAGAGCCGGCGTCGACCAGCACGATTATCTTCCCATCGAAGGGATGCCCAAAGTGTTTTGCTATCAGCGGATCCGTCTCCTGCCTGGCGACACGATCGCCGATCTTGACGTCGTGGTCGAAAAAAGTTCCCAAGACATTCCTCAGTGTCTCTCTGAACCCGCCGGGATCTCCGCGCAGATCGAGAACAAGTGCCTCGTGCTTGCGAACGATCGCCATCGTCTTTTCCACCCTGGCGATGTCCAGGTCGAATGAGCGCAATTTCCAGAAAGCGACACCCCCGAGTTCGACTACGCTGCCGTCACCCATGGGCCCTCCGCGCGTCTTGCTACTTCCTCCGTTACCTTCGCGCTGCGGACTCCAGTAAAGAGCATACCCGCCCTCGCGGGCAAAGGGTTTCACGACGATTTGGTCCACCGAAACCTGACGCTCCTCCCCAAACGGCGACCGCAAATCAAACCGCACAGGCGCGAAGGGCGCGAGAATGTGAAGGTAATACTCCAGGTCATGGATATCCATGCGGTTGACGTCATAGCCATCGAGTCTCACAACCTCGTCGCCAATATGAAGCTTCAATCCTGCGTCGGAGCCCGGGCGCACCTGGGTAATGAAGCAGGTATCTCCCTCAAGCGCCCATCGGAATCCTGACTCGAACAACACGACGCGATCAGGAGGGATGAAGAAAGTGTGCGAATCCTTGAGCCCGGCCAGAAAAGCCGCGACAATCCTGAATCCCTCCCCCAGATCATGCGCATTTTGAATCAACCCGGAGTACTTGTCATACCGGGCCTTCCAGTCGAGGCCGTTCAGCTTGGGATCGTAGTAGTGCTTCTTCACCTCGTCATAAGCGTCCCGCAGCATGTCCGAGATTTGCTGTTTCCCATAGTTATCCAGCTTTGGAGCCTGCTGGGCACGATAAACCGGAACCGCAAAAAGAACAATCATCAGAAAGACAGAAATGGCCCGAATCTCGCACCCGTGCCTCATACGGAAGTCCCCGCCTTCTTCAGTGTCTGGAGTAATATTGCCATCCATCGTACTCCCACCGATTCTGGCGTTCAACCGGCGCGGGCTCCTTTCGATTAAAATCGGAAGCATGAGTTTCCCTGAAATGCGGCTGCGCCGGATGCGCCGGAGCGAATCACTGCGGGCGCTGGTGCGTGAGACGGCGGTTGACCCCGGCGACCTGATCTATCCCCTCTTTCTCTGTCCCGGCGAAGGCGTGCGCCATGCGATTGGCTCCATGCCCGGAGTCTTTAACCTCTCAGTGGACGAGGCTGTGCGCGAAGCCGAAGAAGCCGCCCGGCTCGGCCTGGGCGGATTGCTGCTCTTCGGCCTGCCCGAGACCAAGGACGAACATGGCTCCGGCGCCTGGGACGAGAACGGCATTGTGCAACAGGGCTTGCGCGCTCTGAAAGAGACTGCGGCAGCCAAGAAGCTGGTGCTGATTGCCGACGTGTGCCTGTGCGAGTACACCAGCCACGGCCATTGCGGCGTGGTCATCAAAAATGGCGACGATTGGACCGTAGACAATGATCCTTCGCTGAAGCTGCTGGCTCGCACTGCGCTCAGCCTGGCCCAGGCCGGAGCAGACATAGTCGCTCCCAGCGACATGATGGACGGCCGCGTAGCCGCCATTCGCCACGCTCTCGACGCCGAGGGCCAAACGCAAACGCCCATTCTGAGCTACGCCTCGAAGTTCGCTTCGGCCTTCTATGGACCGTTTCGCGAGGCGGCCGATTCAGCGCCCCAGTTCGGCGACCGCAGAAGTTACCAGATGGACGGCGCCAATCTGCGCGAAGCCATGCGCGAAATCGAGTTGGACCTCGAGGAAGGCGCCGACATGATTCTCATGAAGCCGGCCATGCCCTACCTCGATGTGATCCGCGCGGCGCGGGAATTTGTGGATGTGCCCATCGGCGCGTATCAGGTTTCCGGCGAGTACTCCATGCTGGTGGCTGCGTTTGAGAAAGGCTGGCTTGACCGTGATCGCGCCATTCTCGAATCGCTGGTGGGCATTCGCCGCGCCGGCGCGGACTTTATCGTCACCTACTTCGCAAAAGACGCGGCAAAATTGCTAGGGTAGCCGCGGGCGCCTTCACAATCTCCTTTGCGTCGCGGCTTGCGTGTGGTCTTCTGTAAGCACCCGCCTATGCTCAAGCGATTAGAAACTTACTTTGAATTTGCCCGCCTGGGAACCAACTGGCGCACTGAGATTCTGGCCGGCGTCACCACCTTCCTGACCATGGCCTATATTGTGCTGGTCAATCCCTCCATCCTCAAAGATGCGGGCATGCCCCTGGCTGCCGTCACTGCGGCCACCTGCCTTTCTGCGGCCTTCGGCTCCATTCTCATGGGCGTCTTGGCGCGCTATCCCATCGCGCTGGCGCCGGGCATGGGGCTCAACGCCTACTTCACTTACACCGTCTGCATCAAGATGCACATCCCCTGGCAAACGGCCCTGGGAGCGGTCTTTCTCTCCGGCGTCATCTTCCTGGCTCTTACCGCCGGCGGCATACGGCAAATGATCCTGCATGCCATTCCCCATGAGCTTTACGCAGCGGTGGCCAGTGGCATCGGGTTGTTCATCGCCTTCATAGGCTTTCGCAATGCGGGGCTAGTGGTTGGCGACCCGGCAACCCTCGTAGGCCTGGGCAACATCCGCAACCCCACCCCAGCATTGGCCTTCTTCGGCCTCATCCTCATGGTCGCGCTGGAAGTGAGAAAAGTTCGCGGCTCCATCCTTATCGGCGTACTCACCACCACCGGCATCGCCTGGGCTCTCGGCCTGGTTCATTGGAATCCCGCCCCCGGCGGCTTTGCAGCCCTGGCTGACACCGCCTTCAAACTCGACATTCGCGGCGCGCTCAACAAGGGCCTGCTGGAGATTGTCTTCGTCTTCTTCTTCGTGGACCTGTTTGACAATCTCGGCACCCTCGTTGCGGTCACAAAACGAGCCGGACTCATCGCACCCGACCACTCCATTCCGCGCCTCAATCGGATTCTCTTTGCCGATGCCACAGCCACCGTCTTTGGATCGCTGACTGGAACCTCCACGGTGACCAGCTATGTGGAGTCCACGGCCGGGGTAGCAGCCGGCGGGCGCTCGGGCATAACCGCCATCGTCACCGGCTTGCTGTTTCTGTGCGCCATCGGCGCCGCACCCTTTGTGGGTATGGTGCCGCAGGCGGCAACAGCCCCCGCGCTGATTCTGGTCGGTTCGCTCATGCTGGCCACCATCACAGAGATTCACTGGAAAGATCCATTGGTTGCCGTTCCAGCTTTCCTCACCCTGATCCTCATCCCTCTCACGTATTCCATCGCCAATGGCCTTGGTTTCGGCATCATCGCCTGGGCAGTCCTCCACCTGGCCACCGGAAAGTTCCGCCGCCAGGACTGGCTGCTCTACCTGCTGGCCGCGCTGTTTCTTGCGCGCTTTATCTATCTGGGAGCAAGCTAGGCGTATGACCAAAGCCGCTGGAATGACTGCCGATGCGCATACTTAAGCTTCGTCCCGTTCTGCTCGCGCTGGCCCTCTGTGTTGCAGCCTGCGCGCCGCAGTACGCGGCAGACACCTACCGCGTCATTCACACCTACCCGCATGACCCGCAAGCCTTCACCCAGGGACTCATCTATCTCGATGGCCATCTCTACGAGAGCACCGGCCTCGAAGGGAAATCCTCGCTGCGTATGGTGGATCTGGAATCGGGACGCGTCCTTCAACGTCAGGATGTCCCCAGCCAGTACTTTGCCGAAGGCCTCACCAACTGGGGCAGCACGCTGATTCAACTCACCTGGGAAAATCACACCGCATTGGTCTATGACCGCTTCAGTTTTCGGCTGCTGCGCACCTTCAACTACCCCGGCGAAGGCTGGGGCCTGACCCAGGACGGCAAAAGCCTCATCCTCAGCGATGGCACCCCCACGCTGCGCTTTCTCGATCCTGCAACCTTCCGCGAGACGCGCCGCGTAACGGTGACCGACCAGGGCAAGCCCATCACCGAGCTCAACGAACTCGAGTTCGTGCACGGCCAGGTCTACGCCAACATCTGGCACACCGATCGCATCGCCCGCATCTCTCCGGCAACGGGCAGGGTCCTGGGCTGGATCGATTTGACCGGCCTGCTTCCGCCAAGCCGGCGCTCCAGCGCTGAGGCTGTGCTGAATGGAATCGCCTGGGACCACGAGCATGATCGGCTCTTCGTCACCGGCAAGCTTTGGCCAAACCTGTTTGAGATCAAGATCGTTCCCGCTGCGGGAAAATAGGAACTCAGCGGACGGAACGAGTAACAATCTCAAGCAGGAAGGCTCCAAGGTCACCGTGCGTGCAGAGCCCGGGCGCGTATACTTTTCGCCTACGGCGGTTCCACAATTGCTGCACTCAGAGCGATTGCACTCAAGTGGCATTTTCCTTAAGAAAATGCCACCTGCCACAATGCAAGATAGGACATGTGAATTGTGGAGCCGCTCTAAGATAAGGCACGCAATGGACCCATCTTCCTTTCTGCTTCCGAACTCCCTGCAAGGCGCGGCCGCTCTCACCGTCATTCTGGCCTTTGCCGGCTATCTGACCACCTTCATGAGCGCCAGGATTTTGGCTCGCCGCAAAGACAAGCTCGATCTGGTGAACCGGCGCCTGAACGAGTTTTACGGCCCTCTCTACGTCGCTTCGCAGGCGGGCAACATCGCCTACCGCTCGCTGCTCAAAAAGCAGGGCAAGACGCAGAGCTTTCCCATTCTCGACGAAGAGATGAAGGAGTGGGTGCTGTGGATGACCACCATCTTCATGCCCCTCAACGACGTCCGCGAGAAGATCATCATCGAGAAGGCCTACCTCATCGTCGAGGAACAGATGCCTCGCTGCCTGCTTGACTTTGTGACCCACGTGGTGGGTTACAAGGCTGTGCTGGCCAAGTGGAACGAGGGCGACTACTCTGAGCGGCGCTCCACCATCGGCTGGCCGCCGGAGTTCGACATTTATGTGGAACGCTCCTACGCCGCACTCAAGGCCGAGCAGACCCTCTTGCTGGACGGCGCCCTCCAGCGGGCCCACCGTCGCCTCTTCCGGCGCAAGCTACGCTGAACCCCAAATCATTCTCGCTATTTCTATAGACCTCCGTGTCCCATCCTTTCGTTTTTTTCTGCGTTAAGGGTGGGATACCACGAACCCCAGAACTATCCACTCCCCGAAAATGCTCGAACGCCATCGAGCAACACGCACCAAAACCAGCCCCGCTCACCCCTCCGGCATCAACGCGGGATTGAGCGATGTCACCTGGGCAACGGCCTTCGTCAGCCGCGCCTCCTGCGGCCGGCTGTTCTTATGGTCCGCCTTGGTGTAGATATGCTCAATGGTCTCCACCAGGTACGCTCCGGGAAGAAACTCGCCAGCTTCATCGGCGCCCCGCCCCGGCAGCATAACCATATCTCCAACTTTGGGCAGAGAGTGCAGCGTTTCCAAAGGCACGAGGTTGATGCACGTCCCATCCCCGGCCACAAACTCCAGGCAGTTCGCGCTGTGCAGCGTTCCCTCGCGCGCAGCCTTCGCCTCCTGCCTTGCCTTCCACGATTGATAGTAGGCGCCAAGCATCGCCGGCAAGCCGACGACGAACCAGGCGATGGTGGCCAAAAACGTTCCCAACGGCGCAACGTGAATCCAATACTCCAGCATCGTTTGTCACCTCTCTACGGCAGATTCTGAAAGCTCGAAGGCGCCGGACTCCGGCGCATCTTCCACCCTCAGCGAAACACAACCACGCTGTATCAGTCCATATGTCGTTTCTTGCGCCCGAAAAAAATGAGAGCCCCGGCCGTAGCCGAGGCTCCATTTCCAACGTTTACCATGCTGAGTTAAATGCGAGCGCCCAGCGAGCGTCCGCCCACCACAGATGGTCAGTACCGGTAACTCTCCGCCTTGTACGGCCCTTCCACCGGCACGCCCAGATAGTCGGCCTGCTTGGGCGTCAGCTTGCTCAGCTTCACGCCGATCTTGTCCAGGTGCAGTCGCGCAACCTCTTCGTCCAGCTTCTTGGGCAGCACGTACACGCCAATCTTGTACGTGTCCTTGTTCGCCCAAAGGTCAAGCTGCGCCAGCGTCTGGTTGGCAAAGCTGTTGCTCATCACAAAGCTGGGATGCCCGGTGGCGCAACCCAGGTTCACCAGCCGGCCCTCGGCCAGCACAAAAATGCCGCGCCCGTGCGGGAAGGTGTAAAAGTCCACCTGCGGCTTGATGTTGAGCTTGGTCACGCCCGGCTCCGCGTTCAGCCTGTCCATCTGGATTTCGTTGTCGAAGTGGCCGATGTTGCACACAATGGCCTGGTCCTTCATCAGCTTCATGTGTTCCAGGGTCACAATGTCCACATTGCCGGTGCAGGTCACATAAATGTCGCCGCGGCCCAGGGTATCTTCGATCGTGGTCACTTCGAATCCCTCCATCGCCGCCTGCAACGCATTGATGGGGTCCACCTCGGTGACGATGACGCGCGCGCCCATGCCGCGCAGCGAGTGCGCGCAGCCCTTGCCCACATCGCCGTATCCGCACACCACCGCAACCTTGCCTGCAACCATCACGTCCGTCGCCCGCTTGATGCCGTCGGCCAGAGATTCGCGGCATCCGTAGAGGTTGTCAAACTTTGACTTGGTCACCGAGTCGTTCACGTTGATCGCCGGCGCCAGCAGCTTGCCCTGCTCCATCATCTTGTAAAGGCGATGCACGCCGGTCGTCGTCTCCTCTGAAACTCCGCGCCACTCCTTCACCACCTTGTGCCAGTGGTTGGGGTCCTCGGCGTAGACCTTCTTCAACAGGTCCTTGATGACCTGCTCTTCGTGGTTCCCCGCCGCGCCCTCCACCCATTTGTCGCCCTCTTCAAGCTCGTAGCCTTTGTGGATCAGCAGCGTCACATCGCCGCCGTCGTCTACCACCAGTTGCGGCCCCTTGCCGCCTTTATGGTTCAGCGCCTGGTACGTGCACCACCAGTAATCCTCAAGCGACTCGCCCTTCCAGGCAAACACCGGCACGCCGGCTGCGGCAATGGCCGCCGCGGCATGATCCTGCGTGGAGAAGATGTTGCAGCTCGCCCAGCGCACCTCCGCGCCCAGGCTCACCAGCGTCTCAATCAGCACCGCGGTCTGAATCGTCATGTGCAATGAGCCTGTGACGCGCACGCCGGCCAGCGGCTTTGCAGCCGCATACTTGTTGCGGATCGACACTAACCCCGGCATCTCCTGCTCCGCAATGGTGATTTCCTTGCGGCCCCAATCGGCCAAAGACAAATCAGCTACCTTGTAAGCCAATTCCGTTGTTTCCGCTATCGCTGTCGCCATTTCCATTCTCCTTAGGGAATTTCTGCGTGAACTCCATGCTGAAAACTGCTGCGTCTGCTGACTCGTTAACCCGCTCGTTAGCTGTCTTACCGACTCGCTAACCCGCTAACCCGCTGTCTCGCCATCTTCACATCGTCATATCGTGATATATTGATATGTATCAGGTTTCGCCTATGCCGTCAATGGTCAAAATTCTACGCGTCATGGCCGATCCCAGCCGGCTCCGCATTCTGCTGCTCCTGCGCGGCGAGGAACTCTCCGTCGCCGAACTTCAGGAAATCCTGGCCATGGGCCAAAGCACCATCTCCACGCATCTCGCGCAGTTAAGGCAGGCCGGCCTGGTTGAAGACCGGCGCACCGGCAAGAGCAACCTCTATCGCCTGGGGACTCAGGCCGTGGAAGAAGCTGCGGTTTTGAAAGGGCACGACTTTAGTCGTGCCGATAGCAAGGCAAAACAAGCGGGGCCTTCAGGCCCTGAGGGATCTTCTGCTTCCTTCATTCCGGCAGCGACCAGCTTTCTACAAGTTCTGCTCGCCCGCGCGGCGAAAGAACTCCCCGAAGCCGCCTCCGATCAGGCAGCCATGCGCCGCGTGGTCAAAAAGCGGCAGGATCGCATGCGCAGCTTCTTCGACAGCGTTGCCGGCCGCCTGGGCAAGGACTACGTACCCGGAAAATCCTGGAAAGGCGTGGCCGAAGCGCTGCTCCGCCTCATGCCGCCCATGGTCATCGCCGATCTGGGCGCCGGTGAGGGGGCGTTTGCCCTGCTGCTGGCCGAACGGGCGCGCAAAGTTATAGCCGTCGATACTTCAGCCAAAATGATCGAAGTCGGACGCGAGCAGGCCCTGCGCCACGGCGTAAAAAACGTGGAATACCGCCTCGGCGACATGGAAGAAATTCCCATCGGTGCCGCCGAAGTCGATCTGGTCTTTTTCTCCCAGTCGCTCCATCACGCCCTGCATCCTGACCGCGCCGTGAGCGAAGCGAACAGGATTCTCGTTCCCGGCGGCCGCATCGTCATCCTCGACTTGGTGAAGCACCGTTTCGAGGAGGCCCGCGAACTCTACGCCGATGAGTGGCTCGGCTTCAGCGAAACCGAGCTCGAGTCCATGCTTGAAAAAGCCGGCTTCAATAACATGCAAACATCAGTGGTACACAAGGAAGCAGAGGCCCCTCAATTCCAAACCCTCCTTGCCGTCGCTGACAAACCCGGCAAATAAGTAATCGCGGGTATTTGATTGCGAGCCGGCAATATAATGGTTGCAATCATGAAAAGGTTCGTCCTGTTGTGCATCTATATCGCTCTCAGTGCGCATCCTGCCTGCTCGCAACCCGAGCCCATCGTTACTGTCGACAACATTACGATCGCCCACGAGCACAAGGGATGGCGCGTGATCGACGTTTCCACAACACCAATCCATTTCAATCTAATCAAAGGCGACTTGATCGTCCGCATCGGCGGCAAGAATGCTGCTGAAACCGGGCCGATGGTGATGGCAAGCCTCTTCAACCATGGAGATCGCCAACAAGTGAATCTGTTCATAGAGCGGGGCGATTTCCGCATGGAGACCCGGCTCCGTGAAATTTCCGCCATGGACTACGAGCCAATCAACGCGGATCCTTTCAAGCATGTGGCAAGCGGCTTCAGCGCACCGGATGCGGAGTTTAACGATCTGGATAAGCAACCTCTCACTCTTGAACAGTTCAAGGGCAAGTGGCTGCTCATCGACTTCATGGCCACATGGTGCGCGCCTTGCATTGAAACGCTGCCGCAGGTGTTGAGCGTTGCCGATCACCATAAGCTGAGCCTGCTCATCGTTGCACTCAATGACAAGCCGGGGGCTGTGCGACGCATGCAGCAAACTTACAAGATCGGTTTGCCAATAGCGATGATGCAGGCTACTGCGCAACTGCCCGTTGACTTCGGCATTATGACAAATCTCTGGACCGGACAGGTTCCAGGGCTCGTGCTCATTCGTCCCGACGGCGACGTCGCACTCATCTCCGTCGGAGCTGGCGATGCGGATCACATCGAGAAAACAATCGATTGCCTGATGAATTGCAAAGCGAGCGAAGAATTAAAGTAGATGCAAGCCGCTTGCGCTGCGCCGGCATCCAACAGATAGAGTTTAAGTATGACCCGACCGTTGCTAGAAAAGCCTTCCAGCGTGGCGCCGCCCGTCAAATCCGCTCGCCTGACCCGCGCCCGGCGGACCACCCTGCTGAAGGCCCTGGCCGACCCCATGCGCTTCGATCTGCTTGAGCGCGTCGCCAGGAATAGTTGTCCGCTTGGTTGCACTGAAGCGCTCAAGGCTCTGCCCATCGCCGCCGCCACGCTGTCCCACCACATTAAAGAACTGGAATCAGCCGGCCTCATTCATGTTGAACGCCAGGGGAAGTTTCACTTTCTAAGCTTGCGGCCAGGTGTTCTCAGCGCTCTCGCCGCCAGCCTCGATCTGATTGAAACGACAGCCATCGACCTGCCCCGTAAGTACTGAATCCTGTGCCTCATCCCTGCGCCTTTTTTCTGGCGCAAGAGCGGGAAACCTCAATGCCTGTTTTCGGCGTCGGGGCAATAGCGCCGGCCGCTGAAGCGTTTCCCGAAAATTTCCACACTGCTTCTGAATCTTATTCAGTTTTTCCTAATCAATTCGATAGTTGTCGAAATGTCGAAGTCATGTCGTTTCGACCAGAGAGCCGAACAGGAGCGGAAACATGAGCAGTCTTCAGGGCAAAGTGGCGCTGGTTACCGGCGCATCCAAAGGTATAGGCGCGGCCATTGCGCGCGAGCTTGCAGCGCGGGGCGCTGCCGTTGCAGTCAACTATTCAGGCAGCAAGGCCGCCGCGGAAAAAATCGTCTCCGACATCAAGGCTGCCGGCGGCAAAGCCATCGCCGTCCAGGCCAACGTGGCCGATCCGGCCGCCATTCCCCCTTTCGTCGATGCCGTGGCCGCCCAACTCGGCCCCATCGATATTCTGGTTAACAACGCCGGCGTCTACGAGTTCGGCCCTCTCGAACAGATCACCCCCGAGCACTTCCACAAGCAGTTCGACATTAACGTGCTGGGCCTTTTGCTGGTCACTAAGGCGGCGGTGCAGCGCTTCAACCCCGCCGGCGGCAGCATTGTTAATATCGGCTCGGTAGTGGGCAAAATGGCCGGCGCCAGCGCCGCCGTTTACAGCGCAACCAAGGGCGCGGTCGATTCCATCACCGTGGCGCTTTCCAAGGAGCTCGGCCCCAAAAAGATTCGCGTCAACGCGCTCAATCCCGGCCTGGTAGAGACCGAGGGCACGCATACCGCCGGCTTCATCGGCAGCGAGTTCGAGGCCGGCGCCGTCGCAGGCACTCCTCTGGGCCGCATCGGCCAGCCCCACGACATCGCCACGGTAGCCGCTTTTCTGGCCTCCGATGACGCCGGTTGGGTCAGTGGGCAGACCCTCTACGCTTCCGGCGGCCTGACGCGGTAACTTAGCGCGATAATCAGGTCTCTGCGCGCCTACCCGTCAGCGGGCTGGCGCGCTTTCCGCTTCCAGCAGTTGCCGCTTGCGCTCCACACCCCAGCGATACCCTGTCAGCGAGCCGCCTGCGCCCACCACCCGATGGCAGGGAACAACAATGGCCACGCGATTGGTGGCGCATGCGCGGGCCACGGCGCGTGTGGCTTTCGGGATACCCATCTCGCACGCCAACTGGCTATAGCTGCGCGTCTCGCCGCGCGGAATGGCCCGAAGCGCCCGCCACACCCGAAGCTGGAAGGCGGTGCCGCGCAGGTCCAGCGGCAACCCGGCGCGTCCATTCGAATCAGCGGCCTGCGCTCCATCCCGCGGCTGCCCAATCACCACGGCCAGCGCCGCATCCACCATGGTGGCCAGCGCCGCATCGCGCTTCAGCGTTGCCAGCGGGAACTCCTCGCGCAAGCTCGCTTCCGCCTCAAGAGAGCTGGCGCCCAGAGCCAGCCAGCACAGCCCGCGATCCGTCGCTCCCACCACCAGCCAGCCGAACTTGGATCGCGCGGTGGTGTACTTGATCTCCTCGCCGCGCCCTCCCTGGGCAAAACGCTGCGGCGTCATGCCCAGTTGAGCACCCTCGTAGGCCCGGCTCGAGGAGCCGAATCCGGCGTTGTAGATTGCATCGGTCACGTTGCCTCCTTGTTTCAGCTCGTTGCGCAGCGAGCCCAACCGCAGCGCGCGCTGATATTGCAACGGGCTCACGCCGAGACTCTCTTTGAAGAGCCGCTGAACGGTAAACGGACTGAGATTAACCAGCCGTCCCAGCTCTGCAAGCGGCACTGCGCGATCGAGATTGGCCTCGATGTGCGCGCGCACCCGGTCCAGTGGATTGGCCTGGGCGGCTTCGGGCTTACAACGCTTGCAGGGACGAAAGCCTGCCGCGCGTGCTTCAGCCGCCGAACTAAAGATACGGACGTTGCGCTTCAGCGGACGCCGGCTCGTGCAAGCGGGCCTGCAGAAGACGCCCGTACTTTCTACGGCGTAGAAAAACGCTGCGGACGAGTCACGGCGGACAACCCGCTGCCACGTGTCTTCAGAGTCAATCGCCTTCCGCTGGCCGGAATCAGCAGCATTCACAGGTGCGAGATTCGATGTACCCTTCATGGAAACCATCTTCGCCCATTCGCGGCGCGGCAAGCTATCCGGTTCTTGCTCGCAATTCGGAATTTTTCGAAGATCCGAAGATCAGGGCCATGTGGACGCAACAATCCAGAACAGAGTCGTTGATGCGTCCATTCAAGACCTCTGGCAAGCGCGACTCTAGCCTACCGCACCCGGCCGATCACCGAGAATAAATGGCTAAGAGCTGACTACTGACTACCGACAACTGAGAACTGTGAACTGACAACTGACAGCTAGGAGCCGAGAGCTACCCGCCTCCTCTCAGCATCGCTTCGGCCCTGAGCAAATCTTCCTCCGTATCCACGCCGATCGTGTCGCGGGGCGCATCGGCCACGTAGATATCGATGCCGTTTTCGAGCAGCCGAAGCTGCTCCAGCCGCTCCCCGCGCTCCAGCAAGGAAGGCGGCAACTCGGCAAAACGCTCCAGCGCGGCCTTGCGATAGGCATAGATTCCCAGGTGCTTGCGATAACCGGCAACTCCGGCCCCGTCGCGGTCGAAGGGAATCGTAGCTCGTGAAAAATAAAGCGCCCGCCCGTCCAGCGCCGTAACCACCTTGACCGCGTTGGGATTGGCGATCTCGTGCGGCGGACAATGCACAGCGAGCGTGGTTACGTCCACCTCTGGCCGGTCAAACAGCTCGAGCAGCGGCGGGAAAAAGTCCGGCGTCAGCGTGGGCTCGTCGCCCTGGATATTCACATAAATATCGGCGTCGATCTGGCCGACTGCTTCCCGCACCCGATCTGACCCGCTGGCGCAATCCGTTGAAGTCATCACCACGGGAATGCCGCGCGCGCCGCACACTTCGGCCACCTCGTCCGAGTCGGTAGCTACCGCCACAGGGTCCATCAGGCCGCTCTCGGTCGCGGCGCGCCACACCCACTCCACCATCGGCCGGCCGGCAATCGTGCGCAGCACCTTGCGGCTGAGCCGCGTTGACGCAAGCCGCGCCGGAATCACCCCGGCAATGCGGAACGTACTCATGCAGGCGAGTTTACAGCAAAGGAGCCACACCCTACGTCCGCTGCGTTCCCCGGCGATGAATTCCCCTCACTCGAAGTTTGACCTCAAATCCACGCGCCCGTATCATCAACAATGGAACCCGCGCGGATCTCGGTCCCACCGGCGCCGCGGCTTCTCGCGGCCTGCGCATTCAGGCTCCATTGGCGGAGTAGCTCAGATGGTTAGAGCGTGGGATTCATAACCCCAAGGTCGGCAGTTCGATCCTGCCCTCCGCCACCAGAACCCTCCCCCACAAATCCCCACTCCTCGACGGCATCGAGAAAGATTACGGCCCGCAGCGCTTTCGCTATGGCAATCATTGGAATTCCTGTGGTATTTTGATTCAAATATCCCAGTTTCTGGTACAAGCTTCTCCAGGAACACGGTGGTGCTTTCCTCGCGCCGGGACTTATCACAAGCCGTTTTCTTTTCAGCGGATTACAAAATCGATTCGCAGCAAACTTTTTATAAAATTTTGCGGCTTCATCAGCTCGCGAAGGGGTCCTCGGCTGCTATATTGATTTTTCGGGGTCCTTCCGCCGCTCGGGTGATGCTTGCCCAAGAATGTTTTTTGTACACAACCCCTGTGACCGTCAACACAACGGTTACTTCCTCAGAACGACAACCAAACAGGGAACGCATTCATGGCGCAGATATTTGACCGCAGCTCCAATGCACTGGCTCGCGCGAGCCTAGTGTTGACGGGGCTGATCGTGATCGCCCTCGGAGTTACGCTGAATGAGTTACAGCGTTCCCCGTGGGTAACGCGGCAGGGCCAGCGCCCGGATCAGCCGGTCCCTTTCAGCCACAAACATCATGTGCAGGGATTGGGCCTCCAGTGTCAGTACTGTCATGTGACTGTGGAAAAGTCGAGTTACGCCGGAATCCCGCCCACCAAGACCTGCATCAACTGCCACGCACAAATCTGGACCAACGCGCAACTGCTTGAGCCGGTGCGCACCAGTTGGGCTACCGGCCAGTCTCTGGTGTGGACCAAGGTTCACGATCTGCCCGATTTTGTCTATTTCAGCCACGAGATTCACGTAAACAAGGGACTCGGCTGCGCAAGCTGCCACGGGCGCGTGGACCAGATGCCGCTGATGTACGCGCAGAACACGCTGCAAATGGAGTGGTGCCTTGACTGCCATCGCAATCCCGCCAAAAATCTTCGCCCTACCAGCGAGATCTACAACATGGCCTGGGAGAAGCCGGCGGAAGACAGGCCGGTGTGGTGCTCGCTTGGCGATGAGAAGACTGGCGTGCCAACGGCGCAGAGTTTGAGTTGCGTGACCAAGGACCCTAGCGAGACCGGCGCTGAAGTAGCTTCGCTCCAACTGCCGCTCGGCGGCGCGCGCGGGCTGGCCGGCGACGTGGCCGCGGCTGCGTTGCCGGTCGCGCCGGTTTACAAGAAATTCACGAGCCAGGATGAGCTGGGGCACTTTCTTGTGGATCACTACAAGATTCGCACTCCGAAAGATTTGACCAGCTGCGAGGTCTGCCACCGATG
>JBEKEQ010000053.1:0-24608 GCA_050013735.1 Occallatibacter sp. | reverse complement strand
ACGCAAGATTCGTTTTGGAAATGCCGGTTGTGGGCCACCTGCCGCTTAATGGCAATCCGTGTAGCTGGTGGTCCCGTTGGTTTGCGTCGTGCAGTTGGTCTGTAACCGGTTGGCGTTCGGATTGACGGGCATCGGCAATCGATAAGGCTGAGCCTGCGGCAAAAACGAACGGAGCAGCATGTACCGCTCCAGTGGGCTTGGCTGTTGCGGAACTGGCTGCTGGACGACGACAGTTGGCGGCTGCTGCTGGGGAGCATCCTTCAATGCCACCTTCCAGAGCTTTTCATTTTCAGCTTGCAGGCGATTGTTCTCTGCTTGTAGCCGGTTGATGGTCTCCGTGGCCTGAGCTAAAGCAGCAAGCACGTCGCCTAAGCGAATCGGCTGGCCGCCCTTATCCATGGATTCTTTGATTTGAGGAATGGGGATGAACTCAAGGTGCCGTTGCCCGTCGGTCGTGAACGCCATCGGCATCACCCCCACGCCATTGGGCTGTGGGTCCATCAGGAGAATTGGGCGCGGGGCGTACCTCATTGCTTCAGGGCTCTGCGCAGTCGCCATGTTGGGAAGCAGTAGGACACACCAAAGAATGCGACCAAGGGACACGTCACACCTCCACCCGCAATAGTAGCCGGATCAAATGATGTAAGGAAACCAAATTTGGGCCGACTACCTTACGCACGTGTTTGGGGACGGTTGGACCTAGCCCACCCTCCTGCCCCTCAGCCGGGTGCCTCAGGTCTCGATTCTGCCCACGAGGGCGTTCGTTTCAGCAGAGTTCTTCAATATCCCGACCGGCATCAAGCGCCTCCAAATCAATAAACTTTACAGCGGGAATCTCTGTGAACCCCGCCGCAATTGAGCAATACAACCGGTGTACCCCGTCGTTCAGACAGTAGGGATAGCGCTCTGCTTGCTTCGTCAGTTCAATGGGCGGCAGTGCGCCGTCCACGACAAAGGCGCGCAGGATATGTCCGACGCGTTCCCTAGCGGAAATTCCTGCCCACGTGCTGGCATTGAAGACTGGAACGCCAGATGTCCGCCGAACCGGCCCGATATCCGGTATCGGGATCAGACATACGCGCCGCCTTCCGGCTGCTGCATGATCGCACCGGTACGACGCTGCCGACCGGACGAACTTCGACATCCCTGCGGCGATCCACCATTCATCCGGCAATTCTGTGCTCACACTGTGATGGCTGATCTTCATAGCGATTGACCTGGGATTTAGATTTGTACGCTCTTACGCCGGCTCGTAATTCAAGTTCTGCCCCAGCCAGCGCTCCACCTCGGCCACGCTCATCCCCTTGCGTTCCGCGTAGTCGGCCGCCTGGTCGCGGTCGATCTTGCCCAGCGAGAAATACCGCGACTCCGGGTGCGCAAAGTAGAGCCCGCTCACGCTCGATCCCGGCCACATGGCAAACGACTCGGTCAGCAGCATGCCCGTTTTCGCCTGCACATCCAGCAGCCGCCACAGCGTTCCCTTTTCCGTGTGATCCGGGCACGCCGGATAACCCGCCGCCGGCCTGATGCCCCGGTACTTTTCATGAATCAAATCGTCGATGTTCAGCGATTCCTCGCGCCCGTAGCCCCACTCATCGCGCACCCGCTTGTGCAGGCACTCGGCAAATGCCTCAGCCAGCCGGTCGGCAAGCGCCTCCGCCATAATCGCGTTGTAGTCGTCGTGCCCGGCCCTGAAACAGTCGGTCAGTTTCTTCAGCCCGATGCCGCTGGTCACCGCGAACGCGCCGATATGATCCCCCAGCCCTGTTTCCTTCGGCGCGATAAAGTCGGCCAGCGACCGGCACGGCTCGTTCCCTTCCCGGCCCGCCTGCTGGCGCAGAAAGTGAAACCGCTCCAGCACATTTCCGCGCGCCCCGTCCGCGTACAGCTCCACATCGTCGCCCACCGCGCTGGCCGGGAACAAGCCGTAAACTCCCCGCGCCTTCAACAGCTTCTCAGCGATGATCCTGTCGAGCAGCGCGTTGGCCTCAGTAAGGATCTGCAGCGCCTGCGCGCCCTGCCGCTCGTCATCCAGAATGCGCGGATAAACGCCCTTCAGCTCCCAGGCGTGAAAAAACGGCGTCCAGTCGATGTATTCGCGCAGCGTCTCCAGCGGAAAATCGTCGAGCACGCGCACGCCGATGAACTCGGGCGCAGGCAAATCTTCAGCCCGCCAATCAATCGGCGTCCGCCTGGCCCGCGCATCCGCCAGCGAAATCACCTTCGCGCGCGGCGCGGAGTGCACCTTGCGCAGCGCCTCGTACTCCGCGCGATGCTGCGCCACAAACGCCGCCTTGCCCTCGTCGCTCAGCAGGCTGGTCGTCACCGGCACCGCGCGGCTCGCATCCAGCACATGCACCACCGGCTCGCCATACTGCGGCGCAATCTTTACCGCCGTATGCGCGCGGCTCGTAGTCGCCCCGCCGATCAGAAGAGGCAATGTAAATCCCCGGCGTTCCATCTCCCGCGCCACATGCACCATCTCGTCGAGCGACGGCGTAATCAACCCGCTCAGCCCGATCAGGTCAGCCTTCTCCGCCTTGGCGCGCTCGAGGATTTTTTCGCAGGAAACCATTACTCCCAGGTCGATGACCTCGTAGTTGTTGCACGCCAGCACCACGCCCACAATGTTCTTGCCAATGTCGTGAACGTCGCCCTTCACCGTTGCCAGCACAATTTTTCCCTGTGCCTTCACCGTCTCGCCGGCCGCAACCATCGCGGCCTTCTCGGCCTCCATGAACGGCGTCAGGTGCGCCACGGCCTTTTTCATCACCCGCGCGGACTTCACCACCTGCGGCAGAAACATCTTTCCCGCGCCAAACAGATCGCCCACCACGCTCATGCCGTCCATCAGCGGGCCTTCAATCACCAGCAGAGGCCGTCCCAGCTTTACCCTCGCCTCTTCTGTGTCCGTCTCGATGTACGCGTCAATCCCTTTCACCAGCGCGTGCGAGAGCCGCTCCTCCACCGTGCCGTTGCGCCACTCCTCGGCCTTCTTTTCGCTCACCTGCGCGCCGCCCGCACTCTTCAGCGCCTCGCCAAATTCCACCAGCCGCTCGGTCGCATCGGGCCGCCGGTTCAGCAGCACGTCTTCCACCAGCTCTTTCAGCTCCGGCTCAATCTCCTCATACACCTCCAGCATTCCCGCATTCACAATGCCCATGTCCATCCCCGCGGCAATGGCGTGATAGAGAAACGCGGAGTGCATGGCCTCGCGAACCTTGTTGTTCCCCCTGAAGCTGAATGAAATGTTTGAGACGCCGCCGCTCACCTTCGCATGCGGAAGGTTGGCCTTGATCCAGCGCGTGGCGTTGATGTAATCGACCGCGTAGTTGTTGTGCTCCTCCATGCCCGTGGCAACGGTCAGGATGTTCGGATCGAAGATGATGTCCTCGGGCGGAAACCCCACCTCGTCTACGAGAATTCGATAAGCCCTCTCGCAGATGCGGATCTTTTCCGCGTAGCTCGCCGCCTGGCCCTGTTCGTCGAAGGCCATCACCACCACCGCCGCGCCGTATTTCAGCACCTTGGCCGCGTTGCGGCGAAACTTCTCTTCACCCTCCTTAAGCGAGATCGAATTCACAATGCCTTTGCCCTGCATGCACTTCAACCCCGCCTCAATCACCTCCCACTTCGACGAGTCCACCATGAAGGGAACTTTGGCTACCTCCGGCTCGCTGGCCAGCAATAGCAGAAAGCGCGTCATGGCCGCCGCGCCGTCGATCATCCCCTCGTCCATGCAGATGTCCAGCACATTGGCCCCGTTCTCCACCTGCTGCCGGGCCACGCTCACCGCTTCCTCAAACTTGCCTTCCTTTACCAGCCGCGCAAACTTCGGCGACCCGGCCACATTGGTCCGCTCCCCGATGAGGATGTAGACGCCGGGTTGCTGGGTGAACGGCTGCGAACCCGAAAGCCTCAGCGGTCTGAATGGCCGAATCTCGCTCACGCTGCATCCTCGAGCCGGGCCAGCGCGCGCGGAGCCAGCCCATCGAGCTCTTTCGCGATGGCCGCAATGTGCTCTGGCGTATTTCCGCAGCAGCCGCCCGCAATATTGATCAGTCCTGCACGCGCAAACTCGCCCAGGTATCGCGCCATATCCGCCGGCCCCAGGTCGAATCCAGTCTCCGACAGCGGATTCGGCAATCCTGCATTCGGGTAGCACGAAATCGCAGCATCCGCCTTCTCTGACAATTCACTCAGAAACGGATACATCAAATCCGGGCCCAGCGAGCAGTTCAGCCCCACCGACAGCGGTTTGGCGTGCCGCACCGCGTTCCAAAAAGCCTCAATCGTCTGCGCGGAGATCATCGTCTCACCGCCGCGCCCCACTGCCGCTGAAATCATCACCGGCAGCTCCTTGTTCTTCGCCGCAAGGCCGTCCTCGTCGAACACCTCGCGGATCGCCACCAGCGCCGCTTTCGCGTTCAGCGAGTCAAAGATCGTCTCCACCAGCAGCAAATCCACGCCGCCCGCAATCAGCGCGCGCACCTCGTGCGCGTAGGCAGCCTTCACCTGGTCAAAGGTCACCACCCTGAAGCCTGCATCCTCGGCGTCAGGCGAGTTCGAAAGAGCAACGGTCAGCGGCCCTATCGCTCCGGCCACAAACCGTTGCCGCCCGGTCGCATTCCCCACGCGATCGGCCCACTCCCTGCACTGCCGCGCTGACTGCTCGTTGATCTCCCACGCCAGACCGTTCAGAAACTCATCCTCAATCACCTTCTGGTAGAACGCCGGATCCTTGCGCCATCCGTGCTCGCGCGGATCGCCCACAAAAAACTCGCTCTGCGTAATGCTGGTCGCGCCAAAGGTGTTGGTCTCGATGATGTCCGCCCCGGCTTCCAGAAACCGCCGATGGATGTCGCCGATCATCTTCGGCTGCGTCAGGCTGAACAGGTCGCCGTTGTTCTTCAGGTCCTTCTTTGAATCCTTGAACCGCTCTGCGCGGATATCCGCCTCCGTCATTCCGTAAGTACGGATCGTCGTGCCCATCGCCCCATCGATGATGGCGATGCGCTTCTCAAGAATTGCTTCGAGCGGATGTTGTTGAGTCTTTGTCATGTTTTCCTTTGGCCGCATGAGGAAATCGGGGAGGCAACCAATGTCTTTAGGATATATGCTTCGGAAGTGCCCGTGAAGAAGAGTAGCGATCAGCCGAAAGTGCCTGAATCCCGGAAGCAACCGGCCGCCGACGAGATCGCGGACCGCGCCGACCGCGGCTTCTTATACGAAATATGATATATTCTCTCTGTGAAAGAGCACACGCAGATCCACTGGGTGGGCGATGCAAAGGAAATTCTGAGCGCCTTTCCAGCGGGGATCAAAGGTGTGCTCGGATATTCCCTCCGCAGGCTGCAGAGGGGTTTGCCGCCGGATTGCGATGCACGCCGCATGGAATCCATCGGCAAAGGCGTCTGGGAGTTGAAGACAGCCGACGAACGCACATGGTACCGCGTGATCTACCTAACGCGCATCGGAGACTCGATCTATGTCTTGCACGCCTTTGAAAAGGACAGCCGCAAGACGAACCGGCGCGACCTTGATGTTGCCATGTCCAGGTTGAAACTTGTTTCGGCGCAGTTGAGAGCAGCAAAGGAGGAAGGCGATGGCCAGGAAAATTAGTGCGGTGACTCACGTGACAAAGGGAGACGTCCTCGACGATCTCGGGATCACGCGTTCCGAAGCGACGGCGTTGAAGTTCAAAGCCGACCTGCTCGACGCCATCCGCGCCGAGATCGAACGAAGGAGCTACACCCAGCGGCAACTGGTAAGCATCCTCGACGAGCATCAGCCGGCGGTCAGCAACTTGACTCAGGGAAAAATCAATCAAGTGAGTATCGAAAAGCTGCTCCGCTATTCAGATCGCCTGGGGATGCGCGCACGCCTGAAAGTGCTGCCGGCGGTCAGAGCGGTGACGGCGGCTTAAGGAATGAACTCGACTCTTTTGATATCCTTTTTCATCTCACGGTCCCATTTGAAAAAGGGACTTTTCTCCGCAAATGACTTCAAAGCAGTGCTTACTTCCTCAATCCTTTTGTTTGGACAGATGGTGACAAAAAGTATGTTTGGCGTTACGTGGGCTTGTAAAACGGGAACCTCCTCGGAACAGCTGGTACGCCGCGCCAGTTCGCACTTAATCCTCTCACCTAGAGCTTTGGGGTTGCGCCTGCCCGCAAACTGAATACCAGCAACGATCTTTCCTCGCTGATAATATTCGACGGCTTCCGAATAAATTGCATACTTGTGAGTTTTACCGTTCATCCTCATGACCTCGAAGCCGTTGTCCTGATCGAGAAATATCAATTGAGCTTGCGAAAGTGCGGAGACTGCATGTTCGTGCCATTTTGTGCGATCGTCTTTGGTGCTAACTTTGCATTTGTAATAAAGCGTGTTCTTAGGAAGAATCTCATCCTGCTCAAAGTTCTCTAACGTTCTGTACGTAGGCTCACGAAAAGGCCGAAGTTTGTCAAATAAATCCTTATCCAAACACTCCCATTCAGGTGGCCTCTCTAAAAAGCCTCGTATCCTTCCGTCTCCGTTGTTCTCCGGGTCGGTCAGATACCAATTCACCCCGATTCTGATCTTGAGTGCCTTATGAAGATGACGCAGCAGCGCGAACTTGATGTAATCATGCACATCCCCGAGATAGCGCTCTTGCATGGGCTACCCTCTCTCGGTGTACCCTACTTCCCCGCCGTCAGCGCTTCCACCGGCACCAGCATCTCTTCCTTGCGCATCACCAGGTTGGTGGCGTTCAGGGTGGCCAGTTCAAACCCGTGTCCATGCGTGATGGCGTCCGTCGGGCAGGCCTCAACACAGTAGCCGCAGAAGATGCAGCGGTTGTAGTCGATGTTGTAGACCTTGGCGTAGCGCTCCGACGAGGAGATGCGCGTCTCTTCGGTGTTTTCGGCGGCTTCAATATAAATGCAGTTGGCCGGGCAGGCCGCCGCGCACAGAAAGCACGCCACGCACTTCTCCAGGCCGTTTTCGTCCCGCTGCAGCACGTGCGCCCCGCGGAATCGCTGCTCAAAAACAGCCCCCCGCAGCGGCCCCTTGCCGTCAGGGTAGTTCTCCACCTGCGAGGGCTCGAAGATCTCCCCGAAGGTGATGCTCATCCCCTTGGCAATGGCGGTCACGTTGCGCACAATCGACATGTGCCCAGTATACGATGAGCCCGGGGCCGGGCGCGCAACCTACTCCGGACGATGTTCCTGCTCCGGCTTCTTTTTCTCCGGGCTTGGCTTGGCCTTCGCTTCCGGACTGGGTTTGGCCTTCGCCGCCGGATGCTCCGGCCGATGCTGCTCGGGATGGGCTGCGGGCCGTGCATGAGCTTCCGGCGCGGCATGCTGGTCACGCGCAACCATGCTGCGTGGCTCGGGCGCAGCCACCGGCCTTACGTTGTGATCGGCCGCCAGCGGCTTTTCCACTACCAGGCTTGCAGGCCGCCCATGATTGACGTTTGCGAACTGGGCATGGTTCGTGCTGGCCGCATGTTCATTCTGCACCTGCGCGTGCATGGGCGGTGCATGAGGCTCGCGTAGCGCCGCCAGCTCCGCCGGCCGCGGCCGGATGCGAATGCCGCCCTGACCGCCATGGAAGCTTACCCGCACCGTGTTTGAAGGGACCGGGTGGCTGTAGACGTTGTGCACCACGGTGGTATCAATATGGTTGACCGTGCGGTTATAGAAAAAGTGTCCGGAATTCCAGTAGCCGCCCTGATAGCCTGTGCCTACGTAGCCGGCCCCGTAGTTCACGCCGCCATAGAACCCAATGTGGGGTCCCCAATAGCCGCGGAAAAATCCGTAATGGCCGCCCACATAGCCCCAGTAGCCCGGCGTCCACAGCGCGCCCTGGTAGGGCGCCTGAACCCATACCCCCGGTACCCAGTAGTAGCCTGCCGAAGCATAGTTCCAATAGCCGGGCGTCCACAGATAGCCGTCACCGGGAGCGGCAGGCTGGTCGTACTCGGGCAAAGGCGGCGGGGGCTGCGGCGCGGTGGCCACCGGCTGCTCCCCGTTGCTCGAATCGTCGTCATCCGAGGCCGGGCTGGCCGCCTGCTCACCGCCCGCGCTTGGCGCAGCATTGCTCGTATCGCTAGAAACAGGAGCCAGATTGGCCGAGGCCGGGTCGGACTGGTCCTGTGCCTGGCTTTGGTCCGCACCAGGCTGGCTGGCGCTGGTAACACTGCTGGAAGCGTCCTGGCTATTCTTGCATCCGGCCGCTGAAAGCAGAACCGCCAGGGCCAACATCAGCGGAAAACGCGTCGAAAATCGGGGGGAAGGGCTCATATCACTCTCCAGAACGCTTGGATGCCATCTGAAGCGTGGTGGTTGGAGTGGCCAACCACTGTCAGTCAGCTCAATGGTGTCCGCCCGGCGGCACAGACTTGCCGTGATTGTTACCCGGCGGCGAGGTCACCGGCTTGCGCCCGTTGCGCGGCTTCTCTGTCTCCTGGCACAGCGGCGAATCCTGCCCACGTCCCAGCCCCGGCATCGCGTCCTGCGCGCTGCACACCCGCAGCTTCATGGCCTCGGCCTCTTTGCCGCTCAGCTGTTCAATCCGCTCATGGCCGGTCAAAGGGTCCACATCGTAGCGGTAGATCACCTCATCAGGAAGCTTCTTGATGCCATAGTCAAAATGGTTCCATGTCACGATCAATTGGCGCCCGTTGGGCTCGGCCAGGCCCGCATACACCTGGGTCCAGTTCACGCCTGCCTGCGTTCCGGCGCTCCACAGTGGAACCCCCTGCCCGCCGCGTATCCACCGCACTGCCCAGCCGTGTTGCGCCACGTCATAGCGGAAAGCCGTGAAATAGGTATTCGCCGCGCATTCGTGGCAACTGTCATAGAGCACCGCAAGCTCTTCGGGCGCGCCATCGCTAAAGCGCATCCAGTCCAGCCAGCGCAGGTTCACCCCCGTCAGTAGCCGCGTTTCGCTGTGATTGACCAGCGACACGCTCCACACGGTGAAGGTGTCTTCATCAGCCGGCGACTGCGCCGTAGCCCGCTTCGTGGTCATCACCAACGCCGCATCGTATTCGACTGCGATCTCCCGAATCGCCGTCCAATTCTCAACCGCCAGTGACCGCGCAACCCACGCCGCCACATCCTGGTCCTTCGGCGAGTGAAAGTCGACCCAGCGAAAATTGTCGGGGGCCTGCTGGGCCGGCACGGGCACTGCGGCACCCAGCGCTGTTGCGATCAGAACAGAAAGAAGCCAGGAGGAAACGGCTCGCATGACTCTAGATATACCAGAGCGGCGCTGCGGTAAGCTGCACGTCTTCCCGCCCCGAAAAGCCGGACCTGGCCCATCGTGAACTATTTCGCCCCGGAATTTATCCTAACCGCTCAGGTTTATGGTACGCTGTTCTCATGCCGACCGTCCTGCGATTGGGGAGCTTGCGCGTCGTAATCTACCCCAACGATCATCGACCGGCACACGTTCATGTCATCGGGCAGGGAAACAGCGCAATCTTCAATTTGAATTGTTCGGCTGGCCCGCTAAGTTTGCGGGCGAATTTCGGTTTTTCTGATCGCCAGTTACGCGACATGCAAGCAAAGTTGCTCGATCGCGTCGCCAATCTTTGCGGGTCATGGGAGGAGATACATGGACGAGCCTAAAGAGTTCCTGGAAGCCAATCGCAGAGGACAGGAGATGTTGGCTGCAATTCCCCACGCCGTCAGCGCCCGCTACGATCGCCGCATCGGGCGCGTTGTGGTGCGCCTGAGCACGGGGTTGGAGATTTCCTTCTCGCCACGCGATGCTCAAGGTCTGGAGACAGCCACATGGCAGCAGTTGAAGAAAATCGAGATTGACCCGCCAGGTTTCGGCCTTCACTTCCCCGCGCTAGACGCCGACTTGTACATTCCGGCGCTTTTGGAAGGGTTCTTCGGATCGAAACGATGGATGGCCGCGCGCCTGGGCGAGTTGGGCGGCAAAGCTAAGAGCCCCGCGAAGGCGCGGGCGTCACGAGCGAACGGCCGTTTGGGCGGCAGGCCGAAGAAAGTAGCTACCGCAGCCTGAGGGCAAAGATCAGGGGGCAGAGATCAGAGACCGGAAAAACGCTGGTTGGGGCTCGTGGTATCACACATCTGAAATACGAAATGTGGGTCAACCGCCCGCCTATTACCGGGTAGGAATTTGCAGCAGAACCGCGATGTATTGGCGCACCTTGGCGATCATGTTTGCCGGAGCCTTGGAGTGAAACTCCGCCCCGCGGCCCATCCAATCCATGCTCTTCAATTGGTCCACAAGCACGGCCCCTTCCACTTCTCCAACGGTGATTGGCAAAGTAAAGGGGTAGGGTTTCACCTTGCTGGTCAAGGGGCAAACTACGGCCAGGCCGCTGGCCCTGTTATAGCGCAGGTCGGTCAAAACCAGGGCGGGCCTGCGTTTGGCCTGTTCCCGGCCAACCTGGGGATCGAAGTCAAGAAAGATAATGTCGCCAGTATCTGGAACGTACTGTTTCACCATTCCACGGCTTCTCTTTCGGTTTCAGGCCCCGGCGAAATCTCAGCATAGCGATTGTCTGGGGTGATTTGGGCTACCAATTGAGCCAGGGTTGGGATGGCTGCAGCCCGGTGTATCTGTACAACCCCATCGGCAGATACCGCAATCTCCAGCGGGTCGCCTAACTGCAAGAGAGCATCGTCCGCAATGGGCTTCGGAATCCTCACAGCCAAGCTGTTTCCCCATTTCAACACCTGAGCCTGCATATCTCCCCCTGTAGATACATTGTATCACCGGATCAGCGGCCTTGGTCCGGATCTCAGGGTCCCTCCAGCTTTATTGGTCAGATATGCGAGCCCCTCGGCCTCACAGCCCCAGCCCTTTCCACATCGCATCCACCCTGGCTTTCGTCCCGCGATCCATCTCGATCATCGCCGGCCAGGGCCGCTCGAAACCCTCCGCCTTCCATTTCCGCGTCGCGTCAATCCCCATCTTCGATCCATAATTCGGCAGCCGCGACGAGTGATCCAGCGTATCCACCGGCCCCAGCGTGAACTGAACATCGCGCTCCGGGTCAATGTTGTTGGCCACGCGCAGCACCACCTCGCCCACGTTCTGCACGTCGCAATCCTCGTCCACCACGACAATGATCTTGGTAAACATGGCCTGCCCCAGTGACCAGATAGCGTTCATCACCTTGCGCGCGTGGCCGGGATAGCTCTTCCGGATCGACACCAGCATCAGGTTGTGAAAAACCGCCTCCACGGGCAGATGAATGTCCACAATCTCTGGAATCGTCATCTTCATGGCCGGCAGAAATATCCGCTCCACAGCCTTGCCCATCCACGCGTCTTCCATGGGCGGC
Source organism: Occallatibacter sp. (assembly GCA_050013735.1). Classification (GTDB taxonomy): domain Bacteria; phylum Acidobacteriota; class Terriglobia; order Terriglobales; family Acidobacteriaceae; genus Telmatobacter. Next base: position 13,294 of record JBEKEQ010000053.1, on the reverse strand, counting down.
TTGCCCACAATGGTCGCTGCGTAAATCGCATCCTTGCGGTGCGTAATGCAGGTCAAATGGAAGACCGGATACAAATCCGTCAGCGTATAGAAACCCGTGTGGTCGCCGAAGGGGCCCTCGTCGCGCAGTTCGCCCAGCTCCACGTAGCCCTCAAGCACAATCTCCGCGTGCGCCGGAACCTCCAGATCCACCGTCTGGCACTTCACAATCTCCACCGGCTTGCCGCGCAGGAACCCGGCGACGAGAAATTCCTCCACCTCCGGTGGCGCCGGCACAATGGCCGCGAAGGTCGTCGCCGGATCGGTGCCGATAGCTACCGCAACCTCCAGCCGCGACCCCTTCAAATTGCCCATCGCCACCTGCGGCATTCCCCCAATCGGTCCCTCGGGAATCGCCATCGCGCCGCCGGCCGACTCCGCCATGGCCGCCACGCGCGCCGTCCTCGGGTCGGCTTCCGCAGCCCCGCTCGCTGCCGCCCGCAGCGCTTCCCTATAGTGCTCCGCCGCTACCTTTTGCCGCTGCCAGTGCATGCCCGTAGTCTGCCCGTCATACACCTGCATCCGGTACATGCCGATATTCCGCTTGCCCGTCCGCGGGTCGCGCGTATGCACGCAAGGCAGCGTGATAAACGCGCCTCCGTCGTGCGGCCAGCACTTCAAAATGGGAAACGCATTCAGGTCGAAGCCGTCGCACAGCACCACCTCTTTGCACCGCGCCTCTTTCGCGCTCACTAGTTTGGGAAACGCGCTGGCCAGAGCGCCCAGTTGCGGCAGCATCTTCAGCTTGTCCAGCAGCCCCTCGGGCGCCTTGACGTTCATCAGCCCCTGGATGCGCTCCGCAATCTCATCCAGCCGCTCCGCACCCAGCGCCAGAGCCATGCGCCGCTCGCTGCCAAACTGGTTGATCAAAACCTTATGCCCGGGGCGCCCCTTCACGTTCTCAAACAGCAGCGCCGGCCCGCCGGCCTTCGACACCCGGTCGGTAATTTCCGTAATCTCCAGCTCGGCCGACACTTCTTCGCGGATGCGCTTTAGTTCTCCGTGCTTTTCCAGCGTCCTGATCCAGTCGCGCAAATCGTCGTAGGCCAAAGGTCTGCTCCCCCGCGGTCATAGCCGCGTTTAACCTTCTAGCTTATAAGGTTGCCTTAACCTCAAGCGCAGAAACCGCATTCTTAATCGCATCCAGCGGAAACCCCAGCCGCTTCCACTCGTCGTAGCCTCCGCGCAGCGGACGCACCCGCTCAATCCCCAGCCGGTGCAGCGTCATGGCCGTTTTGGCCGCCGTGGCCTCGCTGGGACAGGTGCAGAACAGCACCACATCCCGGTCGCGCGGAATCTCGCTTCCCCGCGCCGCCAGCGCATCCGGAGAGAAATGGATCGCTCCCGGCAGCGTAAACGGCTCCGGAATCAGCTCCAGCGGATGCCGCAAATCCACGATATAAACCGCCTCGCCGGCATCGAGCTGCTTTTTCAGCTCTTCCGGCTCCAGCCGCGCGGCCACCAGCTTCTTCAGCACCGCCCGCCGCCGGTACACGCGCCCCAGGAAGAACCCCAGAATGCCCAATATCAGCAGCGCCCCAGAGAACCGCCCCGCCCAGTTCAGCAGGTTCGGATTGCGCCGCAGCAAGTCGCCAAAAAAGCGCCCGGCCGTCAGCAGCGCGCCCACCCAAATCGTCGCTCCGATCGCATCAAACAGCAAAAACGGCCCATATCCCATGCCGTTTTGCCCCGCCACCGGAGCGGCCAGCATCGCCAGGCCGGGAATGAACTTGGCAAACATCAGCGTAACCACCCGCCGCTTGCCAAACGAGTCCTGCGTCCGCCGCACGCAGATGGTGGGCTCCATTGAAAGCTTGCACAGCAGCCGCAACACATGGTGCCCATAGCGCCGCCCCACCTGGAACCACGTGCTGTCGGCCATCAGCGACCCGGCCATCCCGGCCAGCAACGCGAAGCCAAAGTTGAGCTCGTGCTCAGCAGAAAGCGCTCCGGCAGCCAGCAGCACGGGCGTAGCCGGCAGCGGCACGCCCAGTTGCTCCACCAGCACCCAGCTAAAAAGCAACAGGTAGCCGTACGTCAACAGGATATGTGTCGGCAATTCCATCGGGGAAGGTCCAGTCTCTTTGCGCAGCCAAGCCTACTTGCTATTGGATGATTTTCGCGGAAGTTCGTCGCAATCCCTTGATTCCTGGCCCGGCAGCCTCGCAGAATCGCAAAATCCAATTGTGACGGCCGATACGCCTTTTTGCAGAATGGGAATATTCACTTGACTTGCCGGGTGCCGGGGTCCACGCTTGCCGCAGTGACTAATTAGCTCATATTGAGTTATTCGCTGGGAACACCAGCCCAACACCGAGCCGCACCGCCCTCCAGGCTCGCTTCAGCGACATCACCCGCCTCGGAAAAATCGGATCTGCTCGAAGGAGCGTTATATGAGAATTGCGCCGGTCCTTTCCCCATCGTTGTTGGGGCTTGGGGTCGCCCTCATTGTGTCCTTCATGTCGGGCTGCGGCGGCGGCAATGTGCCGATTGGCTCCGGCCAAGGTCTGAGCGGAAACACATCGGTCACCTTGCTGGCCACGAGCACGGCGAACAATCAGCTGTCCAAGTTCATCCTGGGCGTTAACGGCATCACCTTGACAAGTCAGGAGGGGAAGGCGATAGCCCTGCTCCCGGCGCCCATGGCCGTCGAGTTCACCCATTTGAACGGTCAAATAGAACCGTTAGCGACCGTAAGCGTTCCGCAGGGCGCCTACACGTCGGCTGTGGCGTCTATCGGAGGTTCCTCGTTTACATGTGTAAGCCTCAATCCCGCGACGGGCGATATTGTGCCAAATCAATTGGCTTATGATGAGACGCTGCCCTCCGAGGTGAGCGTGAATCTGCCCGCGCCGATCACCATCTCGGGAACGTCGATGAGCCTGTCCCTCGACTTGCTGGTTTCGGAGTCGGCAAGCTTCACATCCTGCGCCGGCAGCACGTATTCCATTACGCCTACCTTCAGCCTCTCTCCCGCAAATTCTTCGGCCCAACCCACAGAGGGTGCGAACGGCAAGGTGACGGGCCTTATTGGGATGATCGGCTCCGTTGATGCCGGTGGAAGCGGCCTTTCAATCAATGCGGTTGCAACCTACTTCGACGAGGCCCCGGTGAGCGGCCCGATCTGGCAGGTAACGACGGGCAAAAGCACCGTTTATCAAGGAATCGCCGGTTCGGCGCAGCTTAGCGCTGGGACGCCCGTGGATATGGATGCGACGATCCAGTCCGACGGCTCGCCGTTGGCGACGCGGATTGCGGTTTATGACACGAGCACGGCCGATCTGACCGTGTCACAGGGTCCAGTGCTGTATTCAAACGAGTATGAGCCTATGCTTGTGGCCTTTGGAGCGCAGGGGCAAGGTCCCCTGAGCGGTTTGAACGCCGCAGATTACGATTTCAACGGCACGGTTTTCCAAGTTTCCGGCCAAATCACAAACCTGCAAAGTCTTCCGTTCGTCGCGAGTTTTTCGGCCACGAACATGGTTGCGGGACAAAATGGCTTCCTCACCACTCACGCACTGAGCGTACCCGGTGGTTTTCCATACACGCAGGCGAAAACCGTGACGCTGCTACCGCAAGCCATCAACGGGACCGTTAGCGCGACCTCAAGCAGCGGCGGTTTCACGACCTACACGGTTACGCTAGCCAATTATGACCTGTTCGCTGATCTTGCCGTGCAGCCGGGACAAGCCACGCTGCTTAATAACCCAAATAATGTGGTCGTCTATGTAGACAGCAACACGCAATTGCTCAACTCCAGCCCGATTTCAGTGGGCGGCATCTTCCGCTTTTATGGTTTGGTCTTCAACGACAATGGGACGTTGCGCATGGATTGCGCCCAGATCAACGACGGAGTAGCGGAGTAGCAGTCGGCCGGCCGCAGGCGCGCAAGACTACGGCTGAATCTGCCCGCCCGGAGCACCAGCAACCGCCGGAGCCGCCGTCGCCATTTGCCGGCCTCTGGCTGCAAACCAGTTGCGGTCCCACAGGTTCTTGTAGAACGCTCCGGTCAGTTCTGCCGCGCGCGGCCCGAACGTAGGCCGGCCGCCCTCCAGGAAGAACACCGTCACCAGGCTCCCCTGCGGCGAATCGGAGTACGACGCGAACCACCCAAACCGGGTTCCCTTGTCTGAGCAGGTCCCGGTCTTGCCAAACACCGGCAGCTCCTGGAAGTTTGCCCGCAGCCTGCGCGCTGTTCCGTATTCCACCGCGCCCGCCATGCCGTCTTCCAGGTCGGGCAGATACTTGGCAATATCCAGCGACCGCTTTACCTTGGGCTCAAAACCCACCACATCTTCCTGCGACGTGGGGTGTTGCAGGTAGTAGAGCGTTCCGCCGTTGGCGATTGCGGCAACAAACGCTCCCAGTTGCAGCGGGGTCAGCGAGACGCCCTGCCCAAAGCTGCACATGCGGGACACGCCGCCCTCTGACGCCGGCAGCTCCTGGTCAGGATAGATGCCCAGTTGTTCGCCGTCGATGTTGTACCCGGCCAGCTCGCCCAGCCCGAACTGCGTAGCGTAATAACGCACCCGCTCAAAGCCCAACTCGCGGCCCAACTCTTCAAAATAAAGGTTGTTGCTCTTGGCCAGCGCGTCGGTCATGTTCATGCGGAAGCCGGCAAGCTGCACCGGCGTGTCGCGCGTAACCAGTCGCTCTGAAAGCGCTGCCAGGGCCACGGTAAGCTTGATGGTCGAGCAGGGCTCGGCGCCCGGTGAAAGCGCCAGCTTTTGGTTGACCATGGCCAGGATGCGCCCATTGGCCGGGTCGATAACCACTGCCGTCCCGTTCATTCCCGCCAGCGCATCAATCGCCGCCTGGCGAACCACCGGATCCTCGCCGCCGGTCACATCCGCGGCAAAAATATCGCCCTTGGCAAATGAACTGGCCGTGAACCGCTCGTAATAATGATGGGTCCGGCCGACAAGGGCCGCGTTGCGCAGGCTGGCCCGTTTTTTGCCTCTTGGCGTCAGCTTGGCCTGCTCGCGCGCCGGCACCGCACGCGTCCTGGGGGCCGCTGCCGCGGAATGTGGCGCCGGCCTGGCCGCCGTCTTGGCGGCGTGGTGGCTGGCGCCGCGATGCGGCTCCGTCAGGTGCGGCGTTGCTTTTTGGCGGTGGATGGTGTGCGGAGCGTCAAGCGCCCCCGCGCCCAAGGCGCAAATCATCAGGGCGGACCCTAATGCAAGACTGCGAGAAAGCTTCGTCAAGCTTTTTTCCTCTCAACCGGGAATCTCGTGCCATGCATCTGCCCTCTGGGCGGAGCACTTCTTGCTTATCGGCCATCTCGCGGCTTGCCTTGCTCTGCGAGTGGAACTTAATATGCCAAAAATCTGGCCAGCCAGATGTGATTTTAATCACCCTGCAGGCCGATCTATTGATTACAAACACAATATTGTCGAAAACCACTTGGCTGCCGTGCATTACCCGCGTTTGTGGTGAGCTACTTTGGACTATACAACCCTGGCGCTCACCTGCCAATGGCCCAAACGGCCCACGTAACCTAGAACTGCAACCTCCGCAGGAATGTAGGGGTGTCCAGATCCGGCTGCGACTCTTCCGCAGGCTCAGTAAATAGCGTGGTTGCCGGTTGGGCGCCGTACTCCTCGCCCGCCGCCGGACCACGCACGCCGTTGCCGAACTCCGATGCAAAGTCCCTGGGCAGCGGTGCGTATTCCACTTCTTCAAACATCTGGGCGCCCTGCGGAATTGCCTGCGAAGCCGCCAGTTCTTCTTCCAATTCAACTTCTGCCGCAGGCTCTGCCGCGGATTTCGCGTGCGAAGGAGCCACGCTCACGGTGGTGGCCACGGCCGGTGTCGAGGAGGAGAAAAAGAACGCGGCGTCCGCATCCTCCGCAACCGCCGGCTCGGGCTCATCCTCATCGTCCTGGCTCATGAAGCGAGCCGGAGCGGGCGCAGGCGATGCAGCGGTTTCCGAGTACCAGTTATCAGGCGCTATCACCGGCACCGAAACCACCGGCGCCTCCTCCACGCTCAGCATCCGCGCCCGCCGTTCCGGCATCTGGTCGCGGAAGCCCGTGGCGATGACGGTAATCTTCACCTCGTCTCCCATCTTCTCGTCCTGCACCGCGCCGAAAATAATGTTGGCGTCCTCGTGCGCCGCCGACTGGATGAGCGATGAAGCCTGGTTGACCTCAGAAAGCTTTAGCGAACTGGAGCCGGTAATGTTGATCAGGATGCCGCGCGCGCCGTCAATGGCTCCCGCCTCAAGCAGCGGCGAAGCCATGGCCGCCTGCGCCGCCTCAATGGCCCGATTCTCGCCCGACCTCACGGCCGTGCCCATCACCGCGTGACCCATGCCGGCCATGGTGGTCTTCACGTCGGCAAAGTCGCGGTTAATGATGCCGGGAATGGTGATGATGTCGCTGATGCCCTGCACGCCCTGCCGCAGCACGTCGTCGGCAATGCGGAAGCTCTCAAAGAACCCCGCGTCCTTGGCCACCGCCAGCAGCTTTTCGTTGGGGATCACGATCATGGTGTCAACGCTTTCCAGCAATTCCGTCAGGCCGCGCTCTGCCTGTTGCAGGCGGCGCTTGCCTTCAAAACCAAACGGGCGCGTGACCACGGCCACCGTCAAAATGCCCATCTCGCTGGCCAGCGAAGCAATCACCGGTGCGGCGCCCGTGCCCGTACCGCCGCCCAGACCTGCGGTCACAAACACCATGTCCGCGCCTTCCAGCGCCTCGATAATCTTTTCCGAATCCTCCAGAGCTGCGCGGCGGCCCACATCGGGGTTAGCGCCCGCGCCCAGGCCCAGCGTCAGCCGCATCCCAAGCTGCAGCTTCACCGGAGCCTGCGAAAGCTTCAGCGCCTGCACGTCGGTGTTGGCGGCAATAAATTCAACGCCCTCCATGTGGGCCTGGATCATGCGGTTCACGGCGTTGCCGCCGCCGCCGCCCACCCCGATCACTTTTATGCGCGCTCCGCGCACCGGTTCTTCGTGGTATTGAATGCGCATCTCTCCGGCTTCATTTCTTTGCTGTTCCATATCGCTTTGTACCTCCTGATTCGCAACTCATGAAATCGTCTGAAAATCCTCACAGAGGATAAAAATCATTCCTCTTAGGGTTGCTTCGCAAATACATAACCGGTATCGAGTCTCCAGCCGCGCATTCTTCCGGCATCGTGGTGCTGCCTTCCATCCCAGTTTTATCTTCGGTTGTAAATTCGTAATAAACCGTGAATACCTTACGATCGGGAGCACAACCAGTAACTCTCCCTTCAACAACAATCCCCATGCGCGTCAGACTTTTCTTTCTCGATCCCGCAATAACTGAAGCTCCAGCGATAATCAGGAGTCCCAACCCAAGAAGAAGGAAAATCAGATAGCTCACTGAAAACCACTCCCAATCAACCGGCTGATTAACACTCGGATCTCCTAGTAAGTATCGAATAGGAATCTCTTCGCCAGGGTGCTTAACCTTGTAACGATCCGATATCATTTCGGCGCGTCCAGAGTAAAAAACACCGTCGACGGAAAACCTATAGATCACATACACGCCACCACGACCCGCATGGCTTTCGGTAACTTCGCCATTTGCATCATGACCTTCCCGGCGCAAAATATCGCGCAATTGCGCGCCCTTGATGTAACCGTACGTTCCCCAGGCAGCCGGGATAAGCCATAGCACGAAGAAGAAAAGGGTGAAACCCAATGCGGTTACGATATCGTCATCAAATCGCGCCTGTCTGGGTATCTGGGCGTTGGCCTCAGCAACGTCGATTCCGCTCAATGGCTCCTCCTTTCCATAGCGGTCAATAGGTGGCTGCAAACATGGCGCGCAGTTTACCGCGCAGGGTATTGTTCTCGGCCGCGCGCGTCGCACGGGTTCGATGTGCATACAAAAGCATGCCGATCGCCGTCGAGAAGCCGGGATGAACCAGTTCCCCGGGCATGTGCGATATCCGCACCGGCAATCCTGTCCGCGCCGGCACCCGCAACTGGCTCTCGGTTACGTCCAGCATGCCGGGCAACATGGCGCCGCCCCCGGTCAGCACGCAACCTGCGCCCAGCGCCTCCATCACGCCGCCCTGGCGAAGCGATTCCCTCACAAAATGAAGCAGCTCCCGCGCCCGAGGCTCCAGGATCTCCGCAATGGTGCGCAACCGCAGTGTCGCAGGCCCGTTCGGCTGGGGACCCGCATATTCAATGGACGCATCCTGCGGCACGGCCGTCACCACCGCGTGACCGTACTGCCGCTTCAGCTCCTCGGCCTGCCCCACAGGCACTTGCAGCCCCACCGCCAGATCGTTGGTAAAGTGCGCTCCGCCAATCGGGACGGACGAAGTATGAGCCACCGCGCCCTCGAAAAATACCACCATGTCGCTGGAGTGCGCGCCAATGTCGAGCAGGCACACGCCCAGTTCCCGCTCATCCGCTGAAAGCGTGGCTTCGGCCGCGGCAATCGACTCCAGCACCGCCTCGGACACTTCAAGCCCTGCCCGGTTGGCGCAGGTAACCGTGCTCTGCAGGGCGCTTCCGGAGCATGTGGCGATGTGCAGATCCACCTCCAGCCGCGACCCCACCATCCCCACCGGATCGAAAATTCCCGGCTGCTCGTCGAGAATGAACTGCCGCGGAAGCAGGTGCAGAATTTCGCGATCCGGAGGGCGCTCGACCGCCCGCGCCCGCTCCACGGTGATGCGCACATCGTCGCGGGTAATCTCACGCTTGCGATTACCCAGCTCAAATCCGCCGTTGGTATTCAGCCCGCGGATATTTGGTCCGCCTACTCCCACCACGCACTCGGCAATGTTGGCGTGCGCCACCCGTTCGGTCCGTTCGTTGGCCGCCTTCACCGCCCTGGCCGCCGGCGCAAGGTCAGAGATTAGTCCTTTGCGCATCCCCGCCGACTCCACCATTCCGTGCCCGCGATAGCGCAGCGCGTTCTCGTTCAGATCCGCTGCCAGCACGCGGGTCCACGCGCTGCCAATGTCCAGCGCCACGATCAGGTTGTCTTGCCTCTGGCTCATCGTCTTCGGCTCACTGGCCCTGCCCCGATGCCGCGGCTGGGTGGGTTGTGGGAGCCCGTTTGCTCCCGTTCAGTGTGGCGCGTTGAACTTGCGCGCGTTTCTTGTCCTTCGCCGCCTTTGCCCTGGCTGCGGCAGTCTTCTGCTTTGCAGTGGCACCGCCCGCGCGGACAGGGCGTCCAATCGCATTCAACCTCTTCGCTCCCGTCGACTGTTTGGCAGGCGCCGTCTCGCCGGGCGCCGCACTAGCGGTTTGGCCCGCTTTCGGCTTGGCCGGATTCTCCGTTACCGCCCCCTCGGCTGCCGTCTTGCCGCCGCTCGTGCCCGCCGCAGCCTGATCACCCACCGCTGCCTCCACGGTGTTTGTTCCGGGGCTCATCTCCAGCACCACCTGCTGGTCATAGCGCAAATCCACCGCCGAGAGCTTGGGATACTGCTGCCGCCACTCCGCGATATGCGTCTTGTAGCGCTGGAAGCGTTCAAGAAACCGATCGTTCCCAAAGTGCGCCAGGATGTCAGTGCCTTGTTCGGGCATCATCACCCGCGCATCCTCGGCATCGGTCAGGTCGATCTCGGAAACCTGCCCGGAAAAATTGTGGCTGTCGGCATCCAGTTCCGCCAGCAGGCGTCCGTACATTGCCATGCGAGCTTTGCGGCTCGGCAAAGGGTCGCCGGGGTCGATGCCGGTCACCACCGGGAACGAATAATGGTGCTCGGCCATTGCAGCTGCCGGCATGAGGAGCAGAACCCCGTTCGCGTCCACCAACCCGATTTGCTGGCCCTGGCGCACAAAGGCCACCGGCTGCCGCTCCACCACCCTCACCTGAATCCGGTCTGGAAGCAGCCTCATCACGGTCGCATTCTCTACCCAGGGAATCTCCTCCAGATGCCTGCGGCGTTCACTCAGGTTGACAAAGAACACATTCCGGCCGATGTCTTCGCCGAATACCGGCAGCATCTCCGCGCGGCTCACTTCGGTCAGCCCGATGGCGTCAATGTTGCCCGTCCCGGCAATCCGGAATCGGGAGTCGCGCTCAAGGTAGGTTTTGAGAAGGTAGATACTGGTGCCCATTCCACCCAGAATCATCACGGCGCCCAAACCCAGAAAGACGCGGCCCATCGTGCTGGTAGGCCTCCACCACGGATTCGTCCTCCCGCCGGAACGTTCTCCGTCAGGGCGCGAGAAATCGTCGTCATCCGGATCTGTCATTTCAAGGGGCGTGCCGGGGCCGCCGCGGGGAACGCCCCTGGGTCGGGGCGCAGCCTGCTCGATGCGCCTCAAGCGGGAAACCGCGGGCGCTTCGTCTTCCCAAATCAGGGGACGGCTTGTCGTGCTGCTTTGTCGGTTCACGCCTGAGCAAGGTCGTGAGAGTCGCCAACCTCAACTATAGCTCGGGGCTTGGTAGCTTTTTCCTGCAGGTCGCACAGGGGAACCCACGCCGTTACGGGTCTCAGGCTAAGAAATCAGGGAACGTGCCGCTTTGCAAAATTTAAATCAATATCGCCTTAAGTATCACCCCAAAAAACCCGCGCCCGATTTCCTCGCCCGTATGAAGGCGAACGAAAAATCGAGCGTATCTGGAAGGACGATGGTCTTGGGTTGGTTGGCGGCGAGGTCACTAACTGCACTCAAACCTCGCCGCCATCCTTTCTTAGTTCGAGATATTCGACATGCCGTTCACAGTGCCGCTGTGCCCGTTGCAATCGGTCACTGTAATCGTGTAGTTATAGTTCCCGCTCGACGTCGGCGTGCCCGAGATGACGCCGCCTGTCGAGATGCTCAGGCCCGGAGGCAGACTTGCGCACTTGAAGGTGTATGACCCACCCGATCCCCCGCTGCCGCTTACCGTGATCGGGTTGATCGAGTGTCCCTTCTGCCCGTCTGCGCACCTGGCTGAGCCGCCCACCGGAGGCACCACGGTCACCGAGCAATTCAGTGTCCCGGTGTGCCCGGCGCTGTCCTTCACCGTCACCGTGTAGTTATAGGTGCCGGTAGACGTCGGCGTACCCGAAATGGTGCCCGAAGATGAAATGCTCAGCCCCGGAGGCAGTCCCGTCGCCGTGAAAGTATAACCCGAACCCGAACCACCGCTGCCCGCCAGCGTAACCGGCGTAATGGCCACACCCTGTTGAGCATTGATGGTCACACAGCTTTGGCAAGTCGTCGGTGGCGCCACGGTGATGGAGCAGTTCAACGTTCCCTTGTTTCCCTTGCTGTCTGTGATCGTCACCGTGTAGTTGAATGTCCCGTTCGCCGTCGGCGTACCAGAGATGGTGCCGCTCGATGAGATGCTCAGACCCGCCGGCAAGCCCGTGGCCGTAAAGGTGTAGCCCGAACCCGAACCGCCGCTGGCCGTCAGCGTTGTGGCCGTAATTGCATAGCCTTGCGTCGCGTTGATGGACACGCAACTCGCGACCACTCCCGGCGTCACGGTAATCGTGCAGTTCAGCGTTCCCTTGTGAGAGCACCGTCCCGAACCTTGCATGCCGCCCGTGTCGGTAATCGTCACCGTGTAGTTGTACGTTCCGCTCGAGGTCGGCGTACCGGAGATCACACCGCTAGACGACATGGTCAACCCAGGAGGCAGCCCAGTCGCCGAGTAGGTGTAGGATCCACCCGCGCCGCCGGAACCGGTCAGCGTTACCGGCGTGATCGCCACACCCTGAACCGCAGTGAACGTCACGCAACCCGTGGTCACCGGAGGCAGAACCGTGATCGAGCAGTTCAGCGTGCCTTTTTCTCCCTTGCTGTCGGTAATCGTCACCGTGTAGCTAAACGTTCCGCTCACCGTCGGCGTACCGGAGATGGTGCCCGTGGACGAAATCGTCAAGCCGGCCGGCAGGCCCGTTGCCGTGAAGGTGTAGCCCGTGCCTGAACCGCCGCTGGCTGTCAGCGTTGCCGCCACAATCGCATCGCCCTGTACCGCATCGATCGTCAGGCAGCTTGCGCTTACGCCCGGCGTAACGGTGATCGTGCAATTCAGCGTTCCCTGGTGAGAGCAACGTCCACCGCCTTGCATGCCGCCCGTGTCGGTAATTGTCACCGTGTAGTTGTACGTTCCGCTCGCCGTTGGCGTACCGGAGATCACGCCGCTCGACGACATGGTCAACCCAGGAGGCAGACCGCTCGCCGAGTACGTGTAAGATCCACCTGCGCCGCCGGAGCCAGTCAGCGACACTGGCGTAATCGCCACGCCCTGCACCGCCGTGAACGTCACGCAGCTCGTGGTCACCGGAGGCAACACTGTGATCGAGCAGTTCAGCGTGCCCTTGTCTCCCTTGCTATCGGTAATCGTTACCGTGTAGTTAAAGGTTCCGCTCACCGTCGGTGTTCCGGAAATGGTGCCCGTGGACGAAATCGTCAAGCCGGCCGGCAGGCCCGTTGCCGTGAAGGTGTAGCCCGTGCCCGAACCGCCGCTGGCAGTCAGCGTCGCCGCCACAATCGCATCGCCCTGAACTGCGTCGATCGTCAGGCAGGTTGCGCTCACTCCCGGCGTAACGGTAATCGTGCAATTCAGCGTTCCCTGGTGAGAACAACGTCCGCCGCCCTGCATGCCGCCCGTGTCGGTGATCGTTACCGTGTAGTTATAAGTTCCGCTCGCCGTCGGCGTACCGGAGATCACACCGCTCGACGACATGGTCAGCCCAGGAGGCAGGCCGGTTGCCGAGTAGGTGTAGCTTCCACCCGCGCCGCCGGAACCCGTCAGCGACACCGGTGTAATGGCCACACCCTGCACTGCCGTGAAGGTCACGCAGCTTGTGGTCACCGGAGGCAGCACAGTGATCGAGCAGTTCAGCGTGCCCTTGTCTCCCTTGCTGTCGGTAATTGTCACCGTGTAGTTAAAGGTCCCGCTCACGGTTGGCGTACCGGAAATGGTGCCCGAAGACGAAAGCGTCAGACCCGCGGGCAGCCCGGTAGCCGTGAAGGTGTAAGGCCCGCCCGAACCCCCGCTGCCAACCAGCGTGGCCGCCACAATCGCATCGCCCTGCACTGCATCGATCGTCAGGCAGCTTGCGCTTACGCCCGGCGTAACGGTGATCGTGCAATTCAGCGTTCCCTGGTGAGAGCACCGTCCCGAGCCTTGCATGCCGCCCGTGTCGGTAATCGTCACCGTGTAGTTATACGTCCCGCTCGCCGTCGGCGTACCAGAGATGACACCGCTCGACGACATGGTCAACCCCGGAGGCAGGCCGGTTGCCGAGTAGGTGTAGCTTCCACCCGCGCCGCCGGAACCCGTCAGCGACACCGGTGTAATGGCCACACCCTGCAC
>JBEKEQ010000052.1:0-24652 GCA_050013735.1 Occallatibacter sp. | reverse complement strand
ACACGATGCTCCGTGCCCCATCCATTCCGCTTTTTCCTGCGGAATGGATGGGAAACCACGAACCTTAACCCGCCCGTCGGAACCCCCTAACCCCTGACCAACCCCTACTCGCTCTTCACCGCCGTCGCCCGATCCTTCACAAACGTCACCGTCCAATGCTTCCCATCCTGGTCGTAAACGACGGTTCGATCGCCTTCCGTATCGCCGTCCGGCTCCATCTTTTGCCCAATCGCCATCCGTGTCTGCAGCTCGCTCATGCCCGCCTTCACCTGGTGCGCGTCGATGGCCGCCCACACATCCTTGGGCCAATGGTCGTAAATGCCATGCGGGTCGTCGTAATAGAACAGCCGGTCGCAGTAATACCCCTCTTCGCCGCCCTCCATGAACCCTAACGGCGTGGCAAACAACCCCGCCTGCCCCGGCAGCGCAAACACCGCCAGTGCCTGTCTGCTCCCATGTTCTATCCCATCGTCTACATTCGCCGGCACAGCGGCCTTCACAATCTTTTTCACATCCAGTCGCTGGGCCGCCGGAATCACCCCCACTCGCTTGTCAAACTCCACCTGCCCACCCGCAAACGCATAGTAGGGCATCGTGTATCCGTTCTTCATCCACACCGTCGTGCCCTCCAGCCGTAGCGTGTCGTCAAAGTGCCGCGGGAAGTACGCGCGCACCTCTGCCAAATCGTCCAGGCTCACGCTCTGGCTCGCCTTGTTCTGCGGAATCACTCCCGGATTCCGGCGATGCATCCATACTGAAAACAAATAAATGCCGCCAATAGCCAGCGAAATCAGCGTAGGAATGAGAATCTTCTGCCAGGTCTTCACGTGTTCTCCCAGGGAAATCTCCGGAAATGTCGGACCATTGAAGGATAAGGGATCGCTACGATTCTTGAGGACACTCCCTTTGAATTCACGCCGAAGATATCGGTCAGCCAATCCCGCAATTGCCGAATTCGCTCCTCCGGCATAGAATCCGGACTGAAATCATTTGCCAAAGGAAAACCCATGCGCATTTTCGCTTCGCTCTCTCTTGCCGCTCTCGCCCTGTCTGCTTTTACTGCCGCATCTCAAACCCCGCCCGCGAAGCACACGGCGCGGAAGGCGCCTGCAGCCTCATCGAATGTAGCTCTCACTCCGCCCATGGGCTGGAATAGCTGGAACTTTTTTGCCGCCAAGGTCAACGACAAAGACATCCGCGCCGCCGCCGACCAACTGGTGTCGACCGGCATGAAAGACGCCGGCTACGTCTACGTGAACATCGACGACACCTGGGAGGGCGACCGCGACTCCGACGGCGTTTTGCACACCAACGCCAAGTTCCCTGACATGAAAGCGCTGGCAGATTATGTCCACTCCAAGGGCCTCAAAATCGGCATCTATTCCGGCCCCGGCCCCAAGACCTGCGGCGGCTATGCCGGCTCGCTGGGCCACGAAGAGCAGGACGCCCAGCTTTACGCCTCCTGGGGCATCGACTATCTCAAGTACGATTTGTGCAGCTTCATTCCCGACGTAATGGAAAAGCAGGCGCCTAACGACAAGGCCGAGCAGATGCGCCTGATGATCGCGGCCTACGACAAGATGAACAAGGCGCTCAAGGCCACCGGCCGTCCCATCGTGTTTTCGCTTTGCCAATACGGCTGGGATGCTTCGTGGGAGTGGGCCCCCTCAGTGGGCGGTAACCTGTGGCGCACCACCGGCGATATCTCGCCCCACTGGGATCGCATGTATACCATCCTCAGCCAGCAGGCGGGACTTGCAAAATATGCCGGCCCCGGCCACTGGAACGACCCCGACATGCTTGAGGTGGGCAACGGCAAACTCACCCTGGCCGAGAACCGCTTGCACTTTTCCATGTGGGCCATGCTGGCCGCGCCCCTGCTGGCCGGCAACGACCTGCCCAACATGAAGCCTGAGATTGCAGCCATCCTCACCAACCGCGACGTCATCGCCATCGATCAGGACCGGCTCGGCAAGCAGGGCACTCGCGCTTACGTCGACGGCGAGGTCGAGGTGTGGACCCGGTCGTTGGCTGGCGGAGCGCAGGCAATTGCCGTCATCAACGTGGGTGACAACCGCTACTCCACGCACCCGTTCCACCTCAGCCTGGCCCGGCTCGGCCTGCACGGCAAGCAAACCGGCAAAGATCTTTGGACCGGCAAGACCATTACGCTCACCGAAAACCAGCCCCTCGAATTGCCCAGCCACGACATCCTGCTGGTGCGCATTCCGGCGCCGAAGTGACGTGGAATCCAGTCTCGAATTCGACGGGGATAGCCGGCAGAGTAGAGGCTAATTTTGGGTCAGCGGGATTGCAGGTCCTCAGGGATATTCCCTGGCCGAATCCAGCTTCGACTCTTTTCTTCGCCAATTGCTCCCCTTTGGTGCTTTAATCTCGTCAAACGGTGAAACCGGTAGATCGTCCCGGATTCCTTTGCCAAGGGGGAAGTATGCGCAGGCTCGCTATAGGCCGCAGGTTACCGGCGCTCGCGGTTCTCGCGTCCTTGGCGCTCGCGTGCCCCGCCATTTTCGGGCAGGCTGCTGCTCAGGCTCCGGTCAACGGGGCGCAATCCCAAACTCCTGCTGCAACGCTGCAGTCCCAGACCAGCCCCGAAGAACTGGGCGACTCGCTGATGGCCCACCAGCGCTACCAGGCCGCCATCGAGGCCTACAAGAATGCTCCCCGGGACTCCGCTGCGGTGTGGAACAAAATGGGCATTGCCTACCAGCTGATGCTCGACCCCACCGACGCCACCCGCTGTTACAAAGAGTCGCTGAAGATAAGACCCCGCAACGCACAGGTCATCAACAATCTGGCCACCATCTACGACTCGCAGCTGCAATACAGCGCCGCGGAACGCATGTACCGCAAGGCGCTCAAACTCGATCCCCACTCGGCCCTGATCTACAAGAATCTCGGCACCGACCTGCTGGCGCAGCGCAAGTACAAGAAAGGCTCAGCGGACTATCAGGCCGCGCTGGCCATCGATCCGCACATATTCGAGGCTCATGGCAGCCCCAGGGTCGAGAATCCAACCTCGGTGCAGGAACGTGGCGCCATGAATTACTACATGGCCATCGGTTGCGCGCGCCTGGGCATGAACGACCAGGCCATCGATTACCTGCGTCAGGCCCTAAACGAGGGCTTCACCAATTCAAAAAAAATCGCCACCGAAGGTCAGTTTGCCGGCCTGCGCACGATTCCAGCCTTTCAGCAGCTTCTGGCCGCGCAGACCGCGCAGTAGACGCCGCTCACGTCGTCTCTTCGGTCGAACAAACCGTCTAAAATTAGAGGGCTGATTTTTCATCCCCAGGAGTTTCCAGTGAAAGCTCGTTTCTTGTCCGCATTTGCCCTTGGGTTGGCGCTGAGCGTGGCCGCAATGGGCCAGAATGCGCCACCCGCCGGCCAAAGCTCCGGATCGGGCGCCTCAGATTCGCAGGGTCAGCGCGGTGGCCGCGGAGGCTGGGGCGGAGGAGGCATGTTTGGCGGCGGACGCGGCATAACAGGAACTGTCACTCAGGTAGCCGCCGATCACTACGCCATCAAAACCGACGCGGGCGAAACCTACACGGTTCACTTCAGCGTGAACACCCGCATCGTGAAGCAGGCGGCCGGGCGCGGTTCGGGCGGTGGCCAGCGTGGTGGCGGAGAGAGTGGTGGCGGCAATCCTCCGCAGCCCATTAAATCCACTGACATCAAGGTAGGCGACGCCATTGCCGCCGCGGGCGAAATGGATACGACAACCAAATCTGTGGGCGCCATCTTCGTCATGCAGATCGATCCCGAGCGCGCCAGGCAAATGCGCGAAATGCAAGCCAACTACGGCAAGACCTGGTTCATGGGCAAAGTCACGGCCATCGACGGCGTCAAGGTCACGCTGATGAGCTCCGTCGACAACGCCTCCCACGCGTTCGTGGCCGACGAGAACACCACTTTCCGCAAACACCGCGAGCCCATCACCCTGGCAGACATCCAGGTGGGCGACATGGTGCGCGTCGAGGGCGCCGTCAAGGATGGAGCCTTTCTGGCAGCCACCGTCAACGCGATGAGCCCGCCACCAGAGGGCAAGGCAACCGTCCCGCGCGGCAGTGCACCTCCGCCCCAGCCCAAATAGCCCAGCTCAAATAGCGCCATCCGGCGGCGATTTTACCCGCCCCGGTTCGTCGCTCCATTTCCGCCTTTCATCGGCAATCCCGGCCTCTCGTCCGGAACTCCGCGCCCGTTTGCCTCATTGCGGGCTACCTTCCAAACAGAGCAATACATCGCTCCGGAAAGGAAACGGCGAATGGACGAAATCGTCAATGTCGAAGCGGCCAGCCGAAGATTTCCCCTGGACCACAGCTCCGTCTGCGCGCTCGATTGCGTAAACCTCCGTGTCGAAAGCGGCGAATTCCTGGCCATCGCGGGGCCCAGCGGGAGCGGCAAGTCTACACTCCTCAACCTGATCGGCTGCATCGATCGCCCAACCACAGGCCGCATCCTCATCGAAGGCGTAGACACGTCCACCCTGAGTCCAAACCGCCTCACCGCGCTGCGCCGCGAAAAAAGTGGTTTCGTTTTTCAAACCTTCAACCTCATCCCCGTCTTCACCGCTGCGGAAAACGTCGAATTTCCCTTGCTCGTTCAGGGCTTCAGCGCCGGCGAGCGCCGGCGGCGCGTTGCTGAGGCGCTTGAGAGCGTTGGCCTTACCGCCCGCGCCAATCACCGTCCCGACCTGCTCTCAGGCGGTGAACGCCAGCGCGTCGCGGTGGCCCGCGCCATCGTCCATCGGCCCGCCCTGGTGCTGGCCGATGAGCCCACCGCCAACCTCGACACCCGCAACGCCACGCAGCTCATCGACCTGATGCACGGCCTCAACCGGCGCCTGGGTCTCACCTTCATTTTTTCCACGCACGACCAGCGGCTGCTTGAGCACACTGACCGCATCGTCCGCCTGTGCGACGGGCAGGTTGTCTCAGGCAGTCTTGTCGCCAAAACCGCAACCGCCTCAATCCCTTTTGAAGGAGTCAGCCGTGGGCAAGTTCCTGCTCTTAGCCTTTAGAAACGTCTTCCGCAATCGCCGCCGCACCGTCATGACCCTCATCATGGTCGGCGGAGGCGTTGCCGGGCTGCTGCTCGTCGGCGGTTTTTTTGCCCGCATGTTCTGGGGCCTGCGCGAAAGCACCATCAACGACGGACTCGGCCACATCCAGATCTTCACCGCCGAGCACTTTAATCGAGAAGAAAAGCACGTTCTCGACACCGGCATCGACAACTGGCGCCAGGTGGCCGCAACCGTCTCCACCGGCGGCCACGTTCGCGGCATCGCGCCACGCATCGAGTTCAACGGGATGCTGTCGAACGGCGTCAAATCCAGCGTCTTCATGGGCAGCGCCGTCGATCCTGTAGCCGAGAGCAGTCTCGGCTTTACGCCCAATCTTACCGAAGGCAGAAATCTGGATTCCAAGCCTGGCGGCGAAATCGAAGCCCTCATCGGCGCGGGCGTGGCGCGCTCAATGAGCGTCAAGCCCGGCGATGGCCTCACCTTGCTGGCCGTCACGTCCGACGGCGCCCTCAACGGCATTGACGTGCAGGTCGTCGGCGTGGTCAACACCGGCTTCAAGGAGATGGATGACCGTTATCTTCGCATCACGCTGCCGTCGGCGCAGCGCCTGCTGCAAAGCGATCGCGTCACCAACCTCGTCGTCGGCCTCGACAAAACCGAGAACACCGACGAAGTAGCCGCCGCACTGGCGCCGCGTCTCGGCAGCCAGTCGCAGCAGTTAGTGCTTAAAAAGTGGATCGACTTAGCCACGTATTACAAGCAGGTCCGCTCTCTCTTCAGCACCATCTTTGTTTTCCTGGGAATCATTGTCTTCTTCATGGTGCTCATGTCGAGCATCAACACGCTGCTCATGACCATGTTTGAGCGCACTCGCGAAATCGGCACCATGCTGGCCATGGGCACGCCTCGCTCGTGGATCATGGCCCTGTTCGTGGTCGAAGCCACGCTGCTGGGCGTGCTGGGCGCGATCGCGGGCGTAGCAGGCGGCAATCTTCTTGGCGTCATTCTGAACCACTCCGGCATTCATTTGCCGCCGCCTCCGGGAACCACATATCCCATGGCTTTTCGCGTTCTTCATGTCCCCAGCCTGATGGCCGGCTGCTCAATTCTGGTTATCGTTTCGCTGGCGCTCGCGGCCATCGTTCCGGCAGTCCGCGCATCGCGGCTGCAAATTGCGGAGGCACTTTCTCATGTCTAACATCAATTGCATATTGCGCACTTTCCTGGTCGTCTTTTTCGTGTGCTTGATTCTGGCCTGCGTGCTGGCTGGCCATGCCGCAACTCTCACAAGCAATCCCGACGCAGAGGCCATCCTCAAGCGTGCAGACGCCTTTCGCAACGGCTGGCCGTCGTATGTGCTTCACGTAAAGATCACGAACTTTGAGTCAGACAAGGCCGACGAAGAGAAACTCTACGAGGTTTCGCAGAAGGGAACCGAAAAAACCTATGTGGAGTTTCTCAGCCCCCGCGAAAAAGGCCAGCACCTGCTGATGCTGGGCGACGATATGTGGGTCTATCTGCCCGATACCAGCCGGCCCATCCGCATCACGCCCCTGGAACGGCTCTCCGGCGACGCCTCCAACGGCGACGTAGCCCGCACCAACTATGCCGCCGATTACACGCCGGTTTATCTGCGCACTGAGAAGGTTGGCGCCGTTGAGTGTTACGTCCTCGATCTCACTGCCAGGCGCAAGGGCGCGACGTATCAACGCATTCTTTTTTGGGTGCGCGCCGAGGACGGCCGTCCGGTCCGCGCGGAGTTTTATCTCACCTCAGGCAAACACATCAAGTCCGCGACCTTTGACGATTATATGACCGTAGGCGGGAAATATCAGCTGCGCCGCATGACTCTTTACGACGAAATTCGCCATAACTCGCACAGCGTGCTTGATTACTCCGAAATCGCTCCGCGTGAGCTACCCGACAAGCTCTTTTATCAAGGAAGAACAGACCGGTTCTAGCTTCCGCCCAAAGACGATATGAATTACCGGCTCCTCATCCCGATCATCCTCACTGCCGCGTCGTGGCAATCAACCGCCCAGGACGCTCCCGCGCAGGATGCGCCTCCTCAGGAGAGCCGCCGCGATTTCCGTTACGCGTTTACCGCCATCAACGACGCGACCTTCTACAGCAGCCTTGTTCCGCCGCTGCCGTCTTCACCTGGCCCGTCACTCAACGACCCCTCCGTCACGCTGTTGCAAAACCAGATTTTGCTTGAGCCTTCTTTCACACTTCGCTACCGCTCCCGCTGGAGCATCGCTTCGAGCGTTGTGGGTCTTGCCGAGACCTTTCGCGGCCTCACTGCGGCGCAATTTGACGTCCCTCCGGCCGACATTAGCGCTTCGGCCGCGCTGGACGCAGCGTTTGAGGGCTACACCGGCACGCATCCGCAGCTACGCGTGAAAGAAACGTACGCCGGACTCTCCGCAGGCGATTTCGATTTCATGGTGGGCCGCCGCATTGTGCGCTGGGGCGTGGGCTACGCCTTTACAGCCGCCGGCGTTCTCGATCCGCCGCGCATTCCCACCAATCCCACTGACCGCCTGAACGTCCTTGAAGGCCGCGATATGGTCAAGGCTGACTGGGTGCATGGGCCGCACGCGCTCACCCTTGCCTGGTCCAGCGCCGCGCTGGTGCACAACCAGCCCACGCTGCACGCCACCACCGCCTTCCGGTATAACGTCTTGGTGCATGGATTCGATACCGGGCTCATTGCAGGCGACGACCGCGGCGGCGACGCTTTCGGCGGTCTCACTTTTACCCGCGTCCTGGGCGAAGCGTGGGAGATCCACGGAGAAGCGGCCTGGCGCGAACATGAGGCCATCCTTCTGGGCGGGAAATACACCACCCACTCCGGCATTACTTTCATCGGCGAGTTCTTCACGCCGCCCAATATCCCTTACTATCAGGACGTGACGACGACTCCACTCATTGGCCGCCAGCATTATGCATTTCTCACCGCTTACAAGAATCGCCTCCGCGAGCTCCCCGGCTGGAAGCAATGGGACCTGAGCGCCGCCGCGGTGGCGAACCTCAATGACTCGAGTTACACCGCTATCTTTGACGCCACGCGAAGATTCGGCAGCCGGTTCTCGACGTATATGCACCTTGAAGTTCCGGCGGGCAGCAAATCATCGGAGTATGGCCAGACGCCCTACGCCGCAGCCACCTCTGTTGGAGTCAGATTTCAGTTATGACCATCCCGTCCAACCCGCCGGCACCCAATCTTTCCGCGGCTCCCGAAGCAATGCCGCACAGCTTCGGTTCGTCTATCGTCAGGACGATCTGGACGGTCTTCGGCGCCACGCTGATGATCTTCCTGATCTTTTCTTCTACCGGCCAAATCCGGCTTTCCAGGGTTGGCAGCCAAATCATCGGGATCTTTGTTTATTCAACGCTGATCGTTATTCCATCTGTTCTTCTTCTCAACTGGATTGGCCATCACCTCAGCGAAAAATATCCCCGCACGATTGTTTTCATCTATGCGCTGGCGCTCATGTGTGCGGCTACCGCCGGCACATTTATTGGCGACCTTGTTTTGTTGCTCGCCGGCATGGTTCCTCACAACGCCTATTGGGCCGAGTTCCGGTGGACCTTTCCCTTCAGCATCGTCATCTCACTCATGTTTGGCCTGAGCATTACAACGTATGAGACCCTGCGCTACAAGCTCCAGGCTACCGTGCTCGAATTGCGCACGCGCCAGGTAGAACAGGAGCGGGCCTACAAACTTCTTGCCGAGGCCCAGCTCTCTTCGCTCGAATCGCGCATCCATCCGCACTTTCTCTTCAACACGCTCAACTCAATCGCCGCACTCATTCCCACCGACCCGCAGCGCGCGGAAGATACCGTCGGCAAGCTCGCCTCATTGCTGCGCTTCTCGCTCAATGCCAATCAAACGGGGCTGGTCCCGCTCAGGATCGAACTCAAAATCGTCCGCGACTATCTCGAAATTGAGAAAACCCGCTTCGGCTCGCGCATCCGCTATGAGATTGCCGTCCCTGAAACTCTCGACGACTTCAAAGTCCCTCCGCTCGCGCTGCAATCTCTCGTCGAAAATGCGGTCAAGCACGTCGTCTCTCAGCGTGCCCAGGGAGCCGCAATTCAGATCACCGGCAGAAAAGACGCCGGCCGAACCTGCCTGGAAGTCATCGACGATGGCCCCGGCTTCTCGCTCGACGCCATCGCTCCCGAGCATGGCCTGGGCAATCTGATGGCGCGCATTGACTTACTCTATGGCGACGCCGGGCAGCTTGAAGTAACCCGCGAAAATGAAAAGACCGTTGTCAGGCTATCTTTTCCCGCGTGATTGCCGCGCATAATGGAATTGTCTATGGATTCCGCTCCGCTCCGCGCCTATCTCGTCGATGACGAACCGCTGGCAATCGAGCGCCTTTCGCGCCTGCTGGCCGGTTTTGACCGCATCCGCATCGCCGGCAGCGCCACCGATCCTGCTCGAGCCCTCGAAGACCTCAAGAGAGAATCGGTTGACGTGCTCTTTCTCGATATTCAAATGCCGGCCATGAACGGCTTTGAGCTGCTTGCCCAGTTACCCGAGCCGCCCTTCGTCATCTTCACCACCGCTTACGACGAATATGCGCTCCGGGCCTTCGAGGTCAACTCCATCGACTATCTCGTGAAGCCCATCGAACCGGCTCAGCTTGCGCGTGCGCTCAAAAAGCTCGATCGGCTCCGTCCCGTCGAAAAATCGGAGTGGCAGCGCGATCCCGAACTGCCCGTTCTGTTGCAGGAGCTTGCCGCATCGTTGCGCGGCCAGCGCGCCGAATATCCGCGCCGCATCGCGTCCCGCACCGGAGAGCGCATCTCCTTCCTGGACCTCGAAGCCGTGACGCATTTCGTGGCCCAGGACAAGCTCACCTACGCAGTCGCAAACGGCAAGCGGCACAGCGTCGATCAGACCATCGCTGAACTCGAGCGCCGGCTCGACCCCTCAAGATTCCTGCGCATCCACCGCTCGGCCCTGGTGAACCTGGATTGGGTTCAGGAGGCGCACTCGTGGTTCGCGGGCAAAGTTGTGCTCACCCTCAAAGATCCCCAGCACACCCAGCTTCCCGTGGCGCGCGACCGTGTCAGGAGCCTGAAGTCGCGGCTGGGAATCTGAGCGGAAAATCTCACCGGCCGGAAAGCGGCGCCTATGCTCCAGATGCGGATCGAAGCGCCTCCTCGGCCCACGCAACCGCCTCAGCGTAACAAACGGCGACTTCCTCCTCATTGAGTCCATTGGCGTGAGCAATCACATCGCACGCCGCCCAATCCCCCCGCTCGTGGCACTCCAGCCATTGCAACAGGTTGCGTTCCTGGTTGGCTTCTGCTTCCAGCGCCCGGCGAATCTCATCGCGCAGCGGCAGTGCCGGCGTCAGCTCCTCCATGGGAACCAGCAGCATGGCCGGCAACAAGCTCAGCATTCCCAGCAAATATTGCTCGGTGGGGTCCAGCGCGCACAAAACGGCGGCCAGTTCGCAGAATCTTCCGCGGACAAACGCCATCCGCAACACTTCCGACGGCTGATCGGAACAAAGCTCGCTGGTAATGGCCAGCGTGGCAATGCGCCGGAACGTCTCTTCGCCCACCGCCAGCAGCGCTGATTGAATGGAGCTCACCTCCTGCCGCACGGCGCACATGGGCGAGTTGACCAGCCGCAGCAGCCGGTAGGTGAGCGAAGCATCGCGTTTCACCAGCCCCGTCAACTTGCGCAGCTCAATCGAGTCGTCCCGCAGCAGTTGCAGAATCTCGATGTGCGAAAGCCGGTTGGCAGGCACCTTGCGATTCGCCAGCAGAATCGGCCGGCAAAAATAGTAGCCCTGAAACAGCGTGAATCCTTCCTGGCAGGCCTGCCAGAACTGCTGCTGCGTCTCAATCTTCTCCGCAACCAGCGCCACCGTCACCCCACTGAGCCGTTTGAGCAGTCGCTGCCGTTCTTCTTCGCCGGTAAGCGCAAAGTCGACCTTGATGTAGTCGGCCAGTTCCACCAGCGGCTCAAATTTCGGTTTCCAGGTAAAATCGTCCAGCGCCAGCCGAAAGCCGTAAGCCTTCAGCTTTCGACAGGCCTTGATCAATCGCGGGGTGGGCTCCAGGTTCTCAAGTATTTCCAGAACCGTCATGCTGGGCGGCAAAATGTGCACTAGGTCCTCGGTAAGCGACTCACTGGTGCAGTTCACAAAGGCGGGCAGCCCGCCGGTCAATCGCTCCAGCCCGTAGACCACGGTGTTGTCGAGCATGGTGCGTGTGGCCAGATCTCCGTCTCCGCGGAAGACTGCTTCCGGCCCGGCGCGGAAAAGCAGCTCGTATCCATGCACCCTGCTTCGCAGGTCCATAATCGGCTGGCGAGCCACGTAGCGCAGCCCGCAAGCCAAGTCGGCCTGCGCAACCGCGAGACTCCTGCCCGGCATCGCCTGCGTCGCCATGGGTACCGCCCTGCAACCCTCATCGGCGGGCAGCCTGCTTGACTTGAGCGGGTGCTCGTTGCCGCGACAGTCTCAATGCCGCTCTAGCCGCCCATGAACATTCCGCCATTCACATCGAGCACGTGGCCGGTAATGTAGGCCGCCGCATCCGAGGCCAGAAAGGCCACCGACTGCGCAATCTCCACATCCGTTCCCGCCCGGCCCAACGGAATCTGCGCCATCATGGCCGTGCGCTGCTTCTCGTCCAGCACCGCCGTCATCGGCGTCTCAATGTAGCCGGGCGCCACGGCATTTACCGTGATCCCTCGCGACGCCACTTCGCGCGCCAGCGATCGAGTGAACCCGATAAGCCCCGCCTTGCTGGCCGCGTAGTTCACCTGGCCGGCCTGCCCCGTGCGGCCCACCACGCTCGATATATTGATAATCCGCCCCCAGCGGTTCTTCAGCATGGGCCGCAGCAGCGCCTGCGTCAGCAGAAAAGCGCCGGTCAAGTTGGTGGCCAGCACATCGTCCCAGTCGGCGCGCTTCATGCGCGGCACCAGGTCGTCGCGCGTAATCCCGGCGCAGTTCACCAGGATCTCCACTTTGCCAAACCGCTCAATCACCGCCGCAGCCCCGGCCTTGATTGACTCCTCGCTGGCCACGTCGAGCGCAAACGCCGCTGCCTGGCCGCCGGCAGCCTCAATCTCCGCCACTGCTTCAGCCAGCTTCGTCTCATTCCGCGCCGCCAGCGCCACGGTTGCCCCGGCCCGCGCCAGTTCCAGCGCGCAGGCCCGGCCAATGCCCTGGCTGGCGCCCGTCACCAGCGCAATTCTTCCCTGCAAATTTGCCATTTGTCTTGTTAGCCCGCGCTCAACTTCGCGCCCTTCCAGGCCGAATTATAGCCGTCCGGCGTCATTCCCCATCCGCAGAAGAATGAACCCCGCGACCATCGCCGCCTGCCAGCCTGCTCACTCGCCAATCCCGCCAAGCGGGAGCCAACCTGCCGCATTTGACTCACGAATCATCGCAGGGCAGCGGCTACCCTAGCCCCTAGTCCCTAGTCCCTGCCTTCTCACACCGACGGCGTAGCCACCGCGGTCACCGGCCGCCCAGCCAGTGCCGGCCGCACCAACTCCGCCGGCCACACATACACCGCCAGCCGCCGCGAGTAGTGGAGAACCGGCTCCTGATCGGGCAGCTCAATCCCAATCGACGCCGGAAGATCGTTGCGCTCAATCTCCGCCTCGGCTTCTTCCAGCGGCGAGGGAACGTGGTGCAGGTTTGCCCGCACCACCCCTCCTGTTCCGTTGCGCGTAAACAGGCAGTTTCGTTCCATGAGGAAGTATTCAAGGGTCCCGGTGCGGCCTTCCATCAACTTCCGCGTGGGCCCCAGTCCCCGGTAGCGCGCCTTGAAGATGACTTGATTGCTTGAAAAGTGCCTTCGGCTATAAAACGAAAACTCGCGCTCCGATCGATGCTCCAGCCGCATCTCGGCCCAGTGGTAGGGCAAGTGAAAGAACACGCGCGCCGCCGCCACCGCCAGCACGTTGCTTGAATCCAGGCTGAAGAAATAAACGCCCGGCGTGCCCGTTTGCCGGTCGCGGACATACGTGCGCAAATTCAAATCGGGAAAGCTGCGCGCCCCCGGAATGGGCGGAACGCCGCGGACCTTGATCCGGTCAAGCCAGAAGGGCGCCACACCCAGCCACGCCGACCCCTGAAACGTGTCCACCTCGAGCCCCTCAGGCAAAACCGCCGCAATGGCCGCCGGCGCAATCGGCCAGTGGGCAAACAAAAGATCGTTCCATCGCTGGGTCATCGCCCAGCGGCCTGAGGGCAACGGCCGCGGCCTGTGCGACGTCCTGATCAAAAATTTCTGCATCGCCTTCTCCTCGGTAACCCACTCGTCCATGGCCCGTCTTTCCAATCTCGCTTGCCGCGCACCCAAAGGGTAGCCGGTTGTGCAATCCCCAAACTACCCCTTATGCCGTATTCTGTTCGCGAGTCCACTCCCATGTCCAGTGAATCTTTGTCTCCTCCCGGCGCCCGCAACCAAACCGACGTCTTCGCCGTTCATGGCGCCGATCCCGAGGTCCTGGCTTACGCCATGGCTAAATACTCCCGCTCCGCGCTCTCCATGCGGGAATCCCTGGCTGAAATCAGCGCTCAGCGCGCCGAGCAATTTCTCAACACCTTTTATTTCCAATACGGCCACCGCTCCATTGCCGACCTGGCCCATATCGCCTTTGCTGTCGAACGTCTCAGCCTGCTGGCCGCCATCGTATTGGTCGACGAGCAGCGCTGGGACGGCCAGGAGCGGTCTACCCGCTATCAGAATTTTCTCAAATCCGGCTGGTTCTTCCCCGATTTCGGCGAACAACCTGAGCCGGCGCAAATCTACGTCAAGACCATCGAAAACCTGTTTGCCACCTACCAGCGCACTACCGCCGCCGTGCTTGAAGCACTTCGCCGGCGCGTCAGCTGCCCTGAAACCCTCAAGCCCGAAGCCTACGAGCGCACCCTTAAAGCCCGCGCCTTTGACGTGGCGCGCTACCTGCTGCCCCTGGCCACCAACACCTCGCTCGGCCAAATCGTCAACGCCCGCACACTCGAAACCCAGGTCTCACGCCTGCTTTCCCACCCCGCGGCCGAAGTGCGCGACCTGGGCCTCAAGCTCCGTGAAGCCGCCACCGGCCCCGCCTGGATCGTCAACTCCCAAACCGCCGCTGCCTTCGTCGAAAAACTCAAGGCAGCGGAAGCTTCGTATCTGGCTACGACTCCAAAAGCCGCGGAGGCCCTGTATCAGGGCACGACTCTAAAAGCAGCGGAAGCTTTGTATCAGGGCACGACTCCAAAAGCCGCCGAGGCTTTGAAAGGGCACGACTTTAGTCGTGCCGAAAATGGGCCAATAAAAGAAGGGGCTTTAGCCCCTGAGGAAAGCCTCGCCGCCGAAGCCGCTCAACTTTTCACCCGCGAAGTACGCACCGCTCCCACCTTGGTGAAATACGCGCAGCCCAACGAATACGAAATCCAAACCCGCGCAGAACTGACCCAGGCCGCCGGCGAGTTCCTGCGCGTTCACCCCATCGCCGCTGCTCCCCTCGTTGACCTGGTCGAGCGCACAGAAACCCTCGAAGTCGAACTCGCCGCCACGCTGCTCTATTCCGTCAGCCACCACCCCTACCGCCAAATCCGCGATCTGGTGGCCGCGCTCCCCGAGGCCCGTGTCACGGAGATCATCGAGATCGGCCTCCGCCACCGCGGCAAGCATGATGAAGCCCTTCGCGCCTTCCACGCCGGGGCCGCCCTGCGCTTTGACATCCTCATGGACATCGGCGGCTTCCGCGACATGCACCGCCATCGCAACTGCGTGCAGATCATTCAGCCCTTCACCTCTCTGCACGGATACGAGACTCCCACCAACGGCGACCTGGCGGCCGACGTGAACTTGCTGGCCGAGGCCGGCATCCTCGCCGACTACACATCCGCCATCGACGCCGCCCACGCGGCCAGCGCCAAAATCGCCGCCAGCCAGGCTCCTGAAGCGGCCCAATCCGCCCTTTACCTGCTTCCTCTGGCGACGAGAATCCGGTCCTTATTCAAAATGGATTTTGCCGAGGCTCAGTACATCTCCGAGCTGCGGTCCGGCCCCGCCGGCCACTTCAGCTACCGCCGCGTGGCATGGGAGATGTTTTTGGCCATTCAACGGCAACATCCCTCCCTGGCCGCTCACATCCGCGTAACCGACTTCACAAAGCCCATCGATCTGCTGCAGCGATAATCGCGATCGGGGTTCGGCCGTAAAATCCAACAAAAAGGCCATCCCTTGGGGATGGCCTTTTTGCCGAATCAAACCTGCCCGCCTACTCTCTCGGCGCCCGCGCCTCTGCCTTCTCCGTCAGCACCTTGTGCGCATTGTCTTCCAGCGCCTGCGCCTCGGGCAGATAGGTCAGCGCCTTCTGGATCATCGGGTCCCAGTCGGCCAGCGTGTGCAGGCCCTGCAACTGCCCGAATTCGATGGTTACGATCTTGTCTTTGATGTTCGCTTTCACCCAGTCCATCACACCGTTCAGGTCGGCATCCGACCAATCGATGCTCTCACTGGTCAGGTACTTCTTAAACTCCGCCAGCACCGCGTCGTCTACCTGGAAGTTCTTGTCCACCGTGTGGCTGGCCACGTAAACCGGAGCGAAGTGGAAGAAAACATCCTTGTAAAGCAACGTGTCCTGGAAGTGGTTGCTCTTGGGCGTATCGATCTTCTCATCCGGCGTAATGCCGCCGCCGCCATAGACTGTGCGGCCCGCGTCGGTCAACTTCACTTCCTGGTTGGTTGAGTTGTTGGGTTCGGCCCCGGCGTGGTTGTAATAGTAGTCGTACAGCGAAACCCCAGTGTAGTTCCGCTGGATCAGCCGGCCCGACGGCGTGTAATAGTGATAGGTGGTCAGCGCCAGCCCGGTGTTGTCGGGCGTGTTATAAACCGTTTGCACCAGCCCCTTGCCAAAGGTGGTTTCGCCCACAATCAGCGCGCGATCGTGGTCCTGCAACGCGCCGCTCACAATCTCCGCCGCGGAAGCCGTGTTGCGGTTGACCAGCACCACGATCGGGAAGGTCTTGCCATCGTTGCCGTGCGTGGCTGTGTACTCCTGGTCAGGATAAGCGCGTCCCCGTTGCGAAACGATGCTCTGTCCCTTGGCCAGCAGGTGATCGCACACATCCACCGCCTGGCTCAGCAGCCCGCCTGGATTGCCCCGCAAATCCAGCACCAGCCCCTTCAAGTTGCTGAAGTTGTCAATGGCGTCATTCACTTCCTGCGCCGTGGTCTCCTGAAACTGCGTCAGGTGAATATAACCAATGCCGGGGCGAATTTCGTATTGCAAATCCACTGATGGATGGGGAATTTCGTCGCGCACCAGGTCGAAGACCAGCGGCTTGGCTTGCCCCTCGCGGATCGTCGTCACCTGCACGTGCGTGCCCTTGGGTCCCTTGAGCGCCTTGGCCACCAGGTCTGACGTCATGCCGTCGGCCGATTTTCCGTCGATGGCCGAGATGATGTCGCCAGGGTGAATGCCGGCCCGGAACGAAGGCGTGCCCTCGTAAGGCGTCACCACGTAAACCTTGTTGTTCTGCTGCTGGATCAGCATGCCCACGCCGTAGTACCGGCCGTGCTGGTCCTCGCGCATCCGGGCATAGGCTTTCGGATCGTAAAAATTCGAGTGCGGATCGAGCACCCGTAGCATTCCCGGGATCGCGCCGTCGTAAATGGCCGTGTCAGCCTTGTCGCCGTCAATAGGCTCGGCGTAATTCTGCTCTACGATGGCATACACATTGGTAAATGACTTAAGGCTGTCGCGCAGCTGGCTTTCGTCGGCCGAAGACTGTGCCCCCACCTTGCGCTGAAGAACGCTGCCGGCCACTCCACAAATGGCCAGAAAGAGAGTCAAACTGAAAAGAGCGCGGCGGGCGCCAGGAGTCATAGGCTCAAAAACCTCCAGACGGCAAATCTCCCAGGCGCTCCAAACTGGTGTTCCCTTCACGCTGAACCCAGTCAACCGCTTCCGGCTGCAAGGGCCACTCGAGAAAATTAGCCTTGCCCGATTCCGGCAAGGCTATGGGATTGGAAAACCGTGAGCAGGCCCGGAAACAGCCGTCTTCAACCAAAGTATACCACTCGTCACTTTGACGCCTGCCGCGCCATTCCGGTAGCCGTGGCGCGCCGCCCGCTCACACGGACTGGCTGGAATCGAGTCCAAAATCGCCTCCCGATTCGCTCCTCGCGTCGCGCCTCTGCTCTCCGGGCATTTACAATGACGTCTATGGATCAGGAGACAATCGACCGCTGCCTGCCGTGTCTTAACCTATGACTCAGAGAATTCTTCGCATTTCCGCAGCCTTCGCGTTCGGCACGGCGCTGTTCGCAAGCACCACTCTCGCGCAAACGCGTCCCGTCGCGCCCCAAAGCCCATACGGCGGCACCGTCGTTGAGGAAATTGTTGCCCGCGTGAACGACCAGATTATTACGCGCTCCGACTATGACCGCGCCTTGAAAGAATTGGACGATGAAGCCCGGCAGCACGGCGCCACCATGCAGGAGATCTCCGAAGGCCACAAGGATCTGCTGCGCAGCCTCATTGACCAGCAACTCTGGCTCTCAAAGGGCAAGGAACTGGGAATCACCGGCGAAACTGAGCTGATCAAGCGGCTCGATGAGTACCGCAAGCAATACAACCTTGAGACCCTTGAAGACCTGGAAAAGGCTGCCAAGGAACAAGGCGTCTCATGGGAAGATTTCA
Source organism: Occallatibacter sp. (assembly GCA_050013735.1). Classification (GTDB taxonomy): domain Bacteria; phylum Acidobacteriota; class Terriglobia; order Terriglobales; family Acidobacteriaceae; genus Telmatobacter. The sequence goes on along the minus strand of JBEKEQ010000052.1, from coordinate 6,914 downwards.
AGGCCAATATTCGTAACGGCATCATCACCCAGTTGGTAATGCGCGACCAGGTAGGCGCGAAAATTCAGTTCACGCCAGGCGAGGTTCAGCGCTACTTTGAGCAGCACAAGCAGGATTATGCCCAGCAGGAAAGCGTGCACCTGAGCGAGATTCTGGTTGCGGCCGGCAGCACCGAGGCTGGCGCGCCGCCCGCCGACGCGGCAACCCTGGCTGCGGCCAAGGCCAAGGCCGACGACATCGAGGCCAAGCTTCACGCAGGCGGCGACTTCGCCCAGTTGGCGCGCAGCTTTAGTGACGGCTCAACCGCCGCGGAAGGCGGCGATCTGGGCCAGTTCCGGCCCGGCGCGCTGGCCAAGGTTCTTGAAGACAAGACCTTCCCGCTGAAAGCCGGCGAGTTTACAGAGCCGATTCAAACCCGGCAGGGCTACGTCATCCTCAAAGTGCTGCAACACACGCCGGGGGGCATTCCGGCGTTCAAAGACGTCGACCAGCAAGTGGAAGAGGCCTACTACATGAGCCGGATGGAGCCGGCCATTCGCGAGTATCTCACCACCATGCGCGAGGAGGCTTACGTCGATGTCGCGCCGGGCTACACGGACACGGGCGCCAGTCCCAAGCAGATCAAGCCGGCCTATAGCGCCTATACGCCGCCCGCGCCCAAGAAAAAGAAAAAGGTAGAGCGCACGCGCTTCCGGGAAACGACGCATACATTCCGGCAAAAAAACTCAGCTGCCCCTGCCCCCACTCTTGTCGCGGAAGACACGAGCAAGAACTCCAAGCCGGCAACCACGGCTACCATGAAGCCGGGCAAGAAGGAAAAGATCCGTTTCGGCAAGGCGCCTACGAAGACTCTTTCCAATTCGCAGGAGACCAGGACGGAAGATGCAGGCGCGGTGCAGGAGGCGGCCAATACGCCGCCGGAACCGGTAAATCCGCTGGAGCCGACCAGGTCCGTACAGAAAACACGCTTTAGCGCACGCGCCAAAGAGGCGAAGAAGGCCAAGGTAAAAACCAGGGGTCCGCAAATTGATGCTCAGGCGCCCGCGCCGCCCGATGCCGCTGAAGTTGCCGATCGCCAGGTGCAATCGGCTCCTTTAGGGCTGTCTGGCGATACGGCCGCCAAAAAGAAGAAAAAGCAGACCACGACCGGCGACAAGACCCGCCTGACAGACAAGAACAAGAAGACTGCGGCCCCGGCTCAGAACTCCGGCGAAGCGCCCGCTGCCCAGGTGCCGCCCGCGCAAACGCCCGCTCCCGCTCCGGCCCCGCAACCGCCAGCGCAGCAACCCTAGCAGCGGCGAACCCGTTGCAGAAATCCGGCCGGGCCTGGGACTTTGTTCCCGCGCCCGGCCTTCTGTTTTGGTAAGACCGGCAAATTGAGTTAATCTTCTCGGCAGCATGAAAGACATTTATATCGCCGATCTGGCCAACTTCGAAGAGGGTAAGCTCTTCGACGGTTTTTTTCTGGTTCTGGCCAAGCAGCAACGCACCACCAAGGCAAACAAACCCTACCTGAATCTGATCCTGGGCGACAAAACGGGCCAGCTTGAGGGCCGCGTCTGGGAACTGGGCGACCCCCGCATCGCCAAAGATTTCGAGCGCGGCGACATCGTGAAAGCCCGTGGCAGCGCCTCGCGCTTTGACGACCGGCTGCAGATGAAGATCGACCAGCTCCGCCGTGCCCAACCCTCTGAAGTGGACAAGAGCGATCTGCTGCCTTCCACCACCTATGACGTGGCGGCGCTCTGGAGCCAGCTCCTCAGCTTCGTTGACAGCATTGCCAACCCTGACCTCAAGCGCTTGCTCACCGCGCTGCTCGACGATCCGGTCCTGGTGCAGGCCTATCGCGAAGCTCCGGCCGCCAAGCAGCTCCACCACGCCTGGCTGGGCGGTCTGCTGGAGCACGTGGTCAGCTTGCTGACCCTCGCCGACCGCGTCGCGCCCCATTACCCGCTCCTTGACCGCGATCTGATCATTACCGGCGTAATTCTGCACGATCTGGGCAAAATCCACGAGCTGAGCTGGGAAATCGGCTTTGAGTACACGGTTGAGGGCGTTCTGCTGGGCCACATCCAGATGGGCGCGGCGCTGACAGAGAAGACCATGGAAAGCATGCCCAACTTCCCGCCAAAGCTCAAGACCTTGGTGCTGCACATGATTTTGAGCCATCACGGCAAGCTGGAGTTCGGCTCTCCCAAACTGCCCATGATTCCCGAGGCACTCGTTCTCAACTTCCTCGACGACCTCGACGCCAAGATGCAAGCCGTTCAGGGCGAATTCGACAAATGCATCCGCGAAGGCAAAAGCCCCGATGAAATGACCGGCAAAGTCTGGGCGCTCGACAACCGGCAGATGCTGAATACGAAACGCTGGCTGGGCGAAGGCGGAAAATGAGGGACCAGGAAGCGGAAGTACGGCGCGAAGGTGCGGGTGCCCCCGATCTCGTTTTTGAGACCGGGGAAAGGCCATCGAAAAAAATGCGATGATGGCTACTCGTTGCGGCCGTAAACCCGGCCTAAACGACGCATCCACAGCGTCGAGGAAGTTTTTGTTTGTTCGCGTCCTGCGGCTGAACTGCTTTAATGATGTCTGAGGTCAACGGATGCGGATTGCGATCATCGGCGGCGGCATAGCGGGGCTGGCGGCTGCCTATGAACTGGAAAAGGCGCGGGCTGCGGGCGCGGCGGTGGAATACGCGCTGTTTGAGGCGCGCAAGCGGCTGGGCGGCTGCCTGAGCTCGGAAGTGGTAGAGGGTGCGGTCCTCGAGCGAGGGCCTGACTCGTTCCTGACCGAGAAGCCTGCCGCGAGCGAGTTGTGCCGGGAGTTAGGCCTGGGCGCCGAACTCGTCCCTTCAAACGACGCCGAGCGCAAGACCTGGATCGTGGTGCACAACCACCTTGTTGCGCTGCCGGACGGGCTGATGTTTTTGATACCCACCAAGCTGATTCCCACGGCCCTCACGCGGCTGTTCAGCTTAAGAACCAAGGTGCGGATGGGGCTGGAACTGCTGCACCCTCCACGACCCACCGGGCAGGCGGACGAGTCTGTAGCCGCGCTGGTTGAGCGGCACTTCGGGGCGGAAGCGGTGGAGCGGCTGGCCGATCCGCTACTCAGCGGAATTTACGGCGGCGACTCGGCGCAACTCAGCGCGCGCACGGTGTTGCCGCGGCTGGTAGAGATGGAAAGCGCATACGGGTCGCTGACGCGCGGAATGCTCGCTGCACACCGGCAGATGCGGGCCAGGGCAAATGCGGCCGCGAAAAACGGAGCAGCGCCTGCAAACGGCCAGGCTGCGGCGACCACTCGGCCGCCGCGGAGTACCTTTACGGCGATGCGCGGCGGAATGCAGCAACTCGTAGACGGACTGGCCGCGCGGCTTGACCCGGCGCGAGTGCTCTGCGGCACGCCGGTGAGCGCGCTCGAAAAACGTGCGGACGGCTGGCTGGTTGAGGCCGGATGCGCAGGTGGAAGCTACGATGCGGTGATACTGGCCTCGCCCGCATGGGCCGCGGGAGTGATGCTGCGAAATGTGGACGAGGCACTGAGCGAAGAACTGGGTGCGATTCCGTACTCCTCTTCCATCACCATCAACCTGATCTTCGACGAGGCAAAACTGGGCCACCTACCGGATGGGTTCGGCTTTCTGGTGCCATCAAGCGAGGGGCGTGCCATGCTTGCTTGTACCTTTGTCCATCGTAAGTTTCTCGGCCGCACTCCGCCTGGGAAAGCGGTGCTGCGCGCCTTTCTGGGCGGAGCAAAAAACGAAGCCCTGCTCGCCGAGACGGATGCGGCGCTGGTAGCCACGGTGCGGCGGGAGCTGAAGGAGATCTTGGGCGTGGAGGCTGAGCCGGAACACGTGCAGGTATCGCGCTGGCGGCGGGCCATGGCGCAGTACGCGGTGGGCCACCAGGAGCGCATGAGGCGAATTACGGAGCGTGTCTCTGCGCTACCCGGCCTGCGGCTGGCTGGGAATGCGTACGACGGCATCGGCATTCCCGACTGCATCCGGCTGGGACGTCGCGCGGCGAAGGAAATCCTGGAAGCCGGGGACTAAGGGGCTCAGCGGCGGTACAATTCCTCACGAGTCAAAGCCGACAAAAGGGAGATTGCCAATGACCGAGCTGACGCGCCGGGAGTTTTTGCATGCAGTAACGGGAGCCGCTGTCGGAACTACGGTCGCCGGGCACGACTCTCTCCTTGACGGCCAACCAATTCTGCCGGCGTTTGCATCGGGCGGCCCAGCAAGTGTTCAATGCGACGGAGCCTGCGGGGCGCTTGAATCTCTGATCTTTCCTCAGCCGCGGCAGATTTCGCCTTCCGACGGCGACTTTGTATTCGATGGCGACGTGCGGATTGTGGTTCCTCAGCAGCCTTCGGAGCAGGACTTATTTCTTGCCGGTTTGCTGGTAAACGAGTTATGCGACCGCTTTGAAATCTTTCTGAAAATCGAGCACGCGGGGAGTCTCATCGGTAACAAGCGGGTTATCCTCATCGGCTCCATGGAAAATCCACTGGTGGGGCAATATTGCACAGACGCGGGACTTATCGTCAGCGCCGAGAGCCTGGGCCCGGAGAGTTATCTGCTCCGGGCAAACACAAAGATGGTCCTGGTGGCGGGTAATGATGATCGCGGCGCATTTTATGGAGTGCAGTCGCTGCGCCAGCTATTGGTCAAGGAAGAAAAAGATGTGCGGGTTCGCGGAGCCCTCATTCGAGATTGGCCTGACAAGCCGTTTCGGGGCATCTACATGTTTCTTCCGGGGCGCGAGAACATTCAGTACTTCAAGCGCTTCGTGCGCGACTTTATGGCGCTGTACAAATACAACACCATGATCCTTGAGATGAATGCCTGCATGCGCCTGGATAAGCATCCCGAGCTGAACTATGGATGGGTGCAGTTTGCAAGAGACGTGAATTTGAGTTGCCGCAACTATCCGCTGGGGCCGTTCCACGGCATGGAGCAAAACTCGTCGCACCAGGACACGGCTGACGGTGGTTTCCTTGAAAAAGAGGAGGTAGCTGACCTGGCGCGCTGGGTCAAAAAGCATCACATTGAACTTATCCCGGAAATTCCCTCCTTCACCCATAGTTACTATCTGCTCACAGCAAGCAGGGAGCTTGCCGCAGTTCCACAAGATAAATGGCCCGATATCTATTGCCCTGCGAATCCAAAGTCCTACGAGCTGGTGTTCGAGGTCTATGACGAGTACATCGATCTCCTGAAACCGAAAAGCGTGCACATCGGGCACGATGAGTTGTTCTTGCCGGTCGCAGTGTCGCCGCAGTGCAACGACCAGGATATCGGCGAGTTATACGGAGAAGACGTAAACAAGATTCATCACTATCTTACCGCAAAGGGCGTCAAGACTCATCTTTGGGGCGACATGCTCTTAGAGCCGGTGAGGGGCCATGGTCTGCAAAAAAAGACGGCGCCGGATGGATGGACCTATAACTCCCCCGGCGGCATGACGCCGGAGCAGGTAGAAAGGCTGATTCCAAAAGAATGCCTCATCTATAACTGGTTTTGGTCCGACGAAGGAGATAAAGAGGCCAAGGCCGAAATGAACGAGGCTCTGCTCGACAAAATGGGATTCGAGCAAATATTCGGTAATTTCGAGCCGCATATCAAGAACTATGAAACGCGCAAGAAGCGTCCCACTCTGCTGGGCGGTGCGCCGTCGGCATGGCTGGCCACCAACGAGCTTGGATTTGGCAAGGAACTGATGGCCGATTTCCTCGGCTGCAGCGGCATCTTGTGGACCGGCCGCGTGATGGAAGCCAGGGAGTTATCGGCGCGCGTGCAGGCACTTCTGCCCGTCCTTCGCGCGCGGTTGAGCGGAGTTACCCCTCCCAGTCTGACGGAGTCTGTTTTTGCGCCGGTAGAAATTTCGCAAACATTCAACGTCGCGGAGACTGTTCCTGCTTTCGGCTTGAATCTCGCAGGAATGAGAGCGGACGTTGTGCGAAACGGCAAAGTTCCTTTCGACCTGCGGCGCGCAGGCGGTCTGTGCGCTGTTGCTGTCGGGACGGAAGGGAAGGAACCTACCGGGCTGGCACGCGCAGTTACGGGGATTCGCGTGGCAGAAGCGCCGACCAGCCTTATGTTTCTTCATGCTTCAGCCAGGCGCGCAAAGAACAGAGAGAGTTACCGGCTCATCTGGGATCAGCCTGACACGGCAGACAGGCTGGGGTGGTATGAAGTGGTGTATGAAGATGGGTTTGTGACTACCATTCCGATCCGCTATGGCGTGAACATTTTGGAGTGGAACTGGGATAAGCGCACGTCCGCGCGCGACTATTGCTACTACGCCGATGCAGTGAATGTTTCGGGGCGAGCGGCACAGCCGATCACCTTTTTCGCCTACGAGTGGATCAATCCGCGGTTGGGAAAAGTGGTAAATGAAGTCCGCCTGAAGGGGACGAACGGATTTCGCGGCGGCTCCGACGGCTATGACAATACGCAGGGACCGGTGATCGCGAGCAACGCAGTATTGCTGGCCGCCCTGAGCGTAGTCAGGAAGCGAAGCTGAGCGGACGGAGGAACTACCTTCAATCTTCGAAGCCAGATAGTCTTCGGGGATGCTCTTCGTGAAGCTCTTGGTAAAGTTCGTCCACCTTGAGTTTGGCTTTCTCCAAAGCCTTTCTGCCGGGACGCGTGATTGCGTAAATGCGTCTCCGGCGTCCGTTGACGATCTTGACGGCCGACTTCAAGAGACCGGCGCGTTCCAAGCCGTGCAAAAGCGGGTAAAGAGTGCCGGGGCCAATGCCGTAGCCGTGGCGCGACAATTCTTCCATCATCGCCAAGCCGTAGAGGGGCTCGTGGCAGGCGTGCGCGAGAACGTGAATTCGTATGAGTCCGAAAAATAGTTCCCGCTGATGTTTCAACATGGGGTAAATATATCTCAATGAATTCG
>JBEKEQ010000051.1:0-45007 GCA_050013735.1 Occallatibacter sp. | reverse complement strand
CAGAAGAAGAAGTCCCACCTGTGCCAAGCACGCGCCTTGCCACGCGATCCGCAAAAAACCCGCAACTGTGACCCATCCCTTGAGCATGTTGACAAGAATCCCGATCTCGTGCCAGGTATTGCTTCAGACATACGGCCTGTCCTTCGAAATCATTTACGCGATCTGAGCCTGAATTTCGCATCCAGGCCATGCCGCAGTCTCTTACGGCTCTTCGATCCTTGCGTTCTGGCGCAGCCTCTTGTCGAGGGCTGCGCGAATCTGGTTCGTCTTGGTCTGTTGCAACTCAGTTGCGAGTTGCGCTTTGACATCTGCGAATTTCGTTTCACCCGCCGGCGTGTGTTCTCCCAGGCGAATCACTGTGTAGATCTGCCCAACCTGGATCAGATCGGTGACGCCGCCCGGCTTCAAGGTGGAGAGCGCCTTCACCACCTGGGGCGCCAATTCGCTGACCGGGATCGGCTTGTGCTGGCCCATCATTACCCGGTAATCGTCATCGGAAATCTTCTCTGCCAACAGGCCGAATTGCTCTGACGTTTTGGTGGCTTTTGCCTGGCGAAGCGCCGCATCGGCACGCTTGCGGCCCTCCTTCAACTGGTCGGCGGTAGCCTTGTCTGGAGGAATGACGGAAATGGTCTGACAGGTATAAGTCTCAGGATGCTCATAGCGGGCCGGGTTCTTAACGTAGTATTCCCTGACTTCGGCCGGCGTAACCGCACCCTTGATCTGAACTTCACTTTTCAAAAATGCGTCAATCAGCAGCGAGCGCCTGATTTTCTCCCGTAGCAACGGTTCGGAACCATGGAACTCGCCCTGGAAAATGGCGTTGAATTCTTCCGGTGTGTCAAATTGCTTGCGGAAGTCCGCCTCGGCCTTCTGCGCCTTTGCCGGCAGGATGGTCATCTTCCGCCGCAGTGCCTCCTGATAGACGAGCTCCTCAAAGACGATCATCTTCAGCGCGCCGGCTCGAACCTGCGGCGCCAATTCAGGCGGAATGCCGTTGTGCTGGCGGGCGTAGGGAAAGATTGCGTATTCCTCACGCACCAGATCGGTGTCGGTCAAGACCGAGCCGTTGACATGCGCAACCGGCTTGCCCGTGGCCACCAGCGACACGACGGCTGGAGCCGATGAGGGCGCAGGCGCGAAGACAGTGGGAGCATGAGAGGCTACCTGCGCTCCGGCCGCCGCAAACGACAAAATCAAAAATAATGGGTTGGGGAAAGTGAATTTCATGTTCGATGTCCTGTTTCTGAGCGAAAAAAGGGGAGGAGAATCGCCGTTCTCCTCCCACTTTTTCAAGCCAGCAAATTAGTCAACTGTTGGAACGCTCAACTGGCCGTTCATTTCGTTCGACTCGCCACCATGGCACTGGCGGCAGAACTGAGCCGCGCTGTTGCTGCTGGGGTTCCTCGGGTTGTAGGGGCCGCGCAGGAAGAACATGGTCGCGTACTGTCCCGTGGGCAGGCCCGTGGTTCCAGATCCGTATGCGTGGTGCAGGTAACGTAGCCGGTGCTGCCGTTGGCCGTGAGGCTGACGAAGAAGCCGTAGTTCTGGATGAACTTGGCCATATTCGGTCCGGGAGTCACGGTAACCGAGCTGCCGCTGACGGTGACGCCTGCGCAATCCCAGTTGTAGCCGGATTCTGGATTGGCGGCCGAGTTGCAGCCGAAGGTGGCCACGGTGCCCACCGGGTGATCGGTCAGATAGCTTGGTGCGCCGGGGCCGCTCACGCCGTTGTTTCCGATAAAGGTCGGAATGGTGGGGTTGGTTCCGTAGGATGAAGGCAGGCTCTCATACACCCTGTTCTGCATCATGGCGCCCTTGGCAAGGTTGCCGTCGTGGCAGCTGAGGCACATCAGGATGCCGGTAACGTCACTCGGATTTCCCGTGAAGCCGGTCGCCGCGGAGTTCAAGCCGTTGGGCAAAGTTACTGAGTACTTGGACGCTCCAAAAGAATAGGTCTGGCCGTACAAGTGACTGGCATCCTCACCCCATAGAGCGACACTGCCTGTGTCCGTGCCCTGGTAGGGGGTAACGCCGTTACCCAGTGAGCCGCTGTGTGGTGCGTGACAGGCCGCGCAGCCGCGGCCGTAGTTGAGGTGGGCGCCGAGGACGTCTGTCCCCATTACCCCCGTCGTCTGGGCCGCCGCAAAGCTCGCGGCCGCCAGGAACATTGTGGCGATTAAAAGATTGCGCTTCATATGGTGGAGCCTCCAATTGATTCGTGAGAACCGTCACTTCCTGGAGAGTGGAACGGGCCTTGCGGTGCGTCTGCTTGCTCCTCAGGGTGTGACTGAATGTTTGCAGGTGATCGAAGTCACTGTATGTGACGTTAATCACAACGCGAGACTGGAGTCACGCGACGTGATTTACGTCACATCTGCCCGCTAAAGAGAGTGCTCCACTGAGTCTGGCCTTACCGTTTAGGCGGGCCAAAACCTGGCGTCAATTTCGGCGGTAATTTTTACCCCTGGGGAGAATGAAGCATGGCAGAGCAACCAATCACGGCGCCGGCTGCGAACGAATCGTTGCAGTCGACGCGGGTCTACGCGATGGCCTTGATCTGCCTGCTGGTTGGACTGGCGATTGGATACCTGCTGCGGGAGTCAAAGCCACCCGCGCCCACGTCGCAGCCCACTGCCGAAGTCCATCTGCCCACGCACCCCGCGGGCGTGATGGGAGCCGGGCATATGCCCAGCATGGCAGAGATGAATCACATGGCCGACAAGCAAGCGGAGCCGTTGCTGCAGAAACTGAAGAGCGATCCAAACAACAGCACGTTGCTGGTCGAGATTGGAGCCGTTTACCACGCCGCGCACCAGTTCAGCCAGGCGGCCGCCTACTATGGCAAGGCAGCGCAGCTCGACCCCGGAAACGTTGCCACTCGCATCAAGCTGGCCTCAAGCCTGTATCGCAACGGAGATATCGATGGGGCAATTACGCAGCTGAATCGCGCGCTGAGCTACGACCCGAAGGACGCCAATGCGCTGTTTGACCTTGGCATGATCCGGTGGCAGGGCAAGGGAGACGTCAAGGGCGCCCTGGCCGCCTGGCAGCAATTATTGAAAACCAATCCGCAATTAAGCGCGGACCGCAAAGCCACGGTGGAAAAACTCATAGCCGGCCTGAAGGCAGCGCCTGGCGATCAACGCGGAACTGGAGGAGCGCCGAGCGATGCCGGACACAAATCAAGCTCGAATTGAGCGATGGACAAGAAAGCAGGCGATTCTGCTGTCAGTTGTCTGCCTGGCGGCGGGAATCGGCGGCGGCTGGCTTATCCGGGGAACGCAAAATCGCGCGGCGGTTGCGCCAACGGCGGTTGCCGGCGCCGCGGCCGGGGCGGCGAGCGGCCCAGCGGCCCCGATTTCAAGCCCCGCCCAATTGAAGCAGATGGCCGATACGCAGGCGTTGCCGCTGCTCAATCAACTCAAGTCCGACGCTAAAAACCCCGACCTGCTCACCAGCATTGGCAACCTGTATTACGACGCAAAACAATATCCAAGCGCCGTTGACTACTACGGCCGCCTGCTTAAAGAGAAGCCCTCTGACGCAGCCGTGCGCACCGATATGGGCACTGCCTACTGGTACATGGGAGACGCCGACTCAGCGATTGCGGAGTTTAACAAGGCGCTCGCCTACGCACCCACCAATCCGAACACGCTTTTCAACCTCGGCCTGGTCAAGTGGCAGGGCAAGAAAGACAGCGCGGGAGCAATTGCGGATTGGGAGAAACTGCTGGCCGCCAACCCAAACTACGACGGAAAAGCCAAAGTGGAAGAGATGATGGCCCAGGCAAGGCAAGGCTCGGCAGCCAGGACGCGGTAGCGCGATCGGCGCATGCGGCCAAGGCGAGCCTGGGAGCATTGGGCAGCAACGCTTCCAGGCCTATTTGCCCCCGTTGAACTCATGCACCGCATCAATCATGGCTATGATGTTTTCGACAGGGGTCGCCGCCTGAACATTGTGGATGGAGTTGAAGACGAATCCGCCGCCCGGCACAAAAATCTCGCACCGGCGCAAAACCTGTTCCCTCACTTCAGCCGGCGTTCCGAAGGGCAGCACCTTTTGGGTGTCCACCCCTCCGCCCCAGAAAACGAGTTGATCTCCATAGACTGCCTTCAGTTGCTCCGGCTCCATGCCGGTGGCGGAGCATTGCACCGGATTGAGGATGTCGAAGCCGGCCTCAATAAACGAGGGCAGAAACTTTGAGACCGAACCGCAGGAATGCTTGAAGGTCTTCCACGGGGTGTGGGCGTGAATCCAGTCATTGACCTGTTTGTAGTAAGGGAAATAGAGATTGCGAAAAGTCTTCACGGAACAGAAGGCCGAGGTCTGGGTGCCGAAGTCTGTGCCGCAAACAAACACCACCTGGATCAAGTCGCCCACAGCGGCATAGATGCGCTCAAGGTTGCCGATGGCAACTTCGCACTCCCGCTCAAAAATTTTGTGAATGTAATCCTGGCGGCTGCTGGTGGAGACGTACCACTCCGTAATGTCGCGAATGCCCTTGGGATGCTTGAGAAAGGGCGCGGGAACAAGCGCGATATCGCCAAACGCGGTGCCGCCAAAGCTGGCGATCACGCCGCGCCCGGTCGCCGAGGCCCGCCGCGCTTCACGCGCCAGGTGGTCGAGATCCGCTTGCGATACGGGGCTGAACTCCTCCATGTTGTCTTCAGGATTCAGCGTCTCTTCGTTGAACGGCTCCTGGCGCACAATGGAGTCGAAAAAGTAGCCGCCGCGCGGCATGCGCCCGCTTGCCGCGACGGTGGTGTCGCCTTCGGGGTAGATTAACGTGTCGCCGTTGGCGTCGACGGTAGTGTTGAAGTTTTCAGGAACCAACACTTCAAGCCCATTGAACTGCCAGCGCTTCCAGTTATCCGCCGGAAAGCCGAACATGGTGTTGCGCGCAAAGACTCCTTCGGCGGCCAGACCCATGGCGTCTTGCAGATCGTCTTCCATCAGCGCCAACATCTGGAAGGGCTCGTGCACGCGCACCGGCCGTTTTTCAAGGCCGTAGTGGTCTCTCAACGCCGCCACGCAACTGGCATGCACGCCGGTAACCGCGGTTCCACCAAAATCGATGGGGATACGGTCCGGTTGCTTGTGATTGAGCGCGGCAACGAGCCGCTGCCGGCCTTGCTTCACTTCGATCAGACTCTCCATGATTTCCCCTTTCAATGCGAAAAATAGCACTTACATGTGGCGTGGCCTGGATCGCCGCCGCCGTACAAGGCGGATGCACCCAATTTTCACGATCGCGCGATTTTGGACCTTTGGGTTCGGGGTATCCCACCCTTTCGCAAAAGAAGCGAAAGGATGGGGCACGGGGCTGACAACGGGGTGAACGGCAAACGGCTCAAACATAATTCGCTGCTCCAGTGAAGGTCATGCAGTTAACAAACTCATCCTGAAATTCCGCATCGCTGGCCAGGCTCACATGCTCGATTGCCGGCACAGCCGGCTCACTGGTGGAGAGCAGCAACATTTTTGCGCCGCGCAGGGCCGTGTTCCCCGCCGCGTGGATGCGCTCCCTTGGCAGCTCAAGCATGCCCACGGCAATGGCGCTGTCGATCTGAACATAATTGCCAAAGGCGCCGGCAAGATACAAACCATGCACATCGGCGGCGGTTGCGCCCAGATGTTTGAGCAGCAACCTGAAGCCCGAGGCGATGGCTGATTTGGCCAGCTGCAGTTCGCGAATGTCAGACTGGTAAAGCACGACTGGCGCCTGCACCGGAAAAATCTTCGAGCCGTCGGCGATGCGTCCCGAGGGCAGAATCGCGCCTGATTCCAGGCCTGCCGCAACCGCATCCACCAGGCCGCTGCCGCAGATGCCCCGCGGTTCCCCGTCGCCGATCACCATGGCGCGCATCTGGCCGTTCTCGAACAAAACGCGGCTGATGGCGCCGGTGACCGCGCGCATTCCCATGCGGATGGAACCGGCTTCAAAGGCCGGTCCCGCGGCCGTCGAGGCGCAGACCATCCCGTGACGATTGCCGATAACAATCTCGCCGTTGGTGCCGAGATCGATCAAGGCCATCAAATCATCCGCAGCCGGCATGGAGACAGCGTGAATGCCGGCCAGAATGTCTGACCCCACAAAGCCGCCCAGGCAGCGCAAAAAGCGGATGCGGCACGACGAAGGCAGCGGCCAATCGAGGTCTTGCGGTGAGAATTCCTGTTCGCCAAGATGCGGCGGATGGAACGGCGCATGCGACAGCGGCTCAACATCAAGGCCCGCAAACAGGTGATGCATCACCGTGTTGCCAACCAAAACCACTTCGGCAACTTCGCGTTCGCGGCCCGCGGCCAAATTTACAATCATCCGCCGCAGGGCGATGTGAATGACCGCCGCAAGATTCGCGCCCGTCAAGGCCGCACGAACCCTGCTCATGACATCGGAACCGAAGGATGCCTGCGGGTTGAGATCGGTTTCGACAGCGAGAACGCTGCCTGTGGCCCTGTCAATCATCTGCGCGGCAATGGTGGTGGTGCCCAAATCGATGGCAATTCCCAGGCCCGGCTTGCCCGCTCCCGCCAGGGTCACGTTATCGGCGAGAATATCCATGCGCCATTGGCCGCATTCCAGAACCAGCGGCGTCTTTGCGTACGCCTGGCACGCCAACCGCCATCCGCCGGCAAGCTCAACATCGCGGAAGACAGAACGATCCTGATCTGTGATGGAAAGCGAACCGGAGAGCAATCGCACGCCGCAACCGCCGCACTGCGCAGTTCCTCCGCAGGGGAACTCGATGCCGTGTTCAGAGAGCGCGGACTGAAGCAGAGCGCCTCGGGGAACTTCGATTGAAACCGACAACGGCTCCAGTTGAATGCGCACCGTTTCCGCGCTCATAAGGCACCCACGATTGCGTCGCCCAAAGAGCCGTAAATTGCGGAGCCAGGCGGCACAACCAGAAAGTCGGCCTCATCCCACTCGCCGTTGACGAGTCGCTGCAGCAGGGAGAGAGATCCCTGCACTTCCTCAAATTTCCATCCCTCTTTTTTAGCCTCATCCTGTGAGAGACTGCGGCTGGCAGCGTCAGAGCTAACTCCGGTGGAAATATAAGTCAGCCCCGAATAATGGCGGCGAAATGCCGAGAATTGCTCAAAGAGATAGGTCCCGTTGTCTTCGCCATATTGGGCGATGAACTCCTTCAAACTGCGCCGCTCTCCAATGGTGTTATTTGCGGCGGCAAAAGCAGGTTCCAGAGCAGTTTGGCCCGAGGACTGAAATTCAATCCATCCCGGAGAACGATAGTAGACGCCGGGATGGGCTTCGAAATACGCCTGATAGGCGAACCGATTGCCCATCAGAAGTCCGATGCAATCGTGGGCGCGCGGAAGGACGAGTTGAGTCTTACCCGTTCGCAACCCCTCCGTTCCACGGCCGCAGAGCGCATAGCCGAATAGAATGGCGTCGTAGCCTTGCCCGTCGACTGCATCGATTCGCTCCTGCAGATGCGGGCGCATGAATGCGCCCAGGTCGTGCAGGCCCATGGTCAACATTTCCGCGTCAACGGTGTGGGGCGAACGGGAGAGAACGGCGTCCATCTCCCGGGTGAGAACCTCGCAACTGATTACCTTAAAGCGCATGCGTCACCCGAGGAAAACTCCGATGCCGCTTGCGACGTTTCAATGAGTAGCAGCCGGAATTGACTATAAGCCATAGCTGTCCCGATCGTAGAGACTCCCGTATTGCGGCTCCAGCTCAAGCATCAGCGCTTCTTCATCGCGCGGAAAAGCGTCGAGCGCATCGTCGATGCGCGTGAGCCACTGCTGCTCTTTGCGGGAGATATGAAGCTTGCCGGCGGCAATGCCGTCTTTCAGAATCTCAACAGCGGCGCGCCCCGCGGCAATCGTCCGATGATAAGGCGTGTCCGCGGTCACAATGGCCGAGGCAATCCTGATGGTGGCCTCAGGCGAGAGCACCGCTGCCTGCGGACTCAACCACTGGTCTGAAACCGTCATCCAATTTCTCATTTGCAGCGCGCCGCCTTCGCCTGCGGCCGCGGTATTCATCAGCCGGCAATCGTAGGCCAGGAGCTCAGTAAAAACCTCAGGGGCATTGCCCGAGAGCAAGCGCACATTCTGCACTGATTCATTGCTCCACAGGTCGCACATGGCGGCGGCAATGTTGCCCATGGGGCTGAAGTGCGCGCAACTGGCCGACTTGCCTTCCATCGCGATTGGATAGCCGGTGATGGCTTTCATGACCGGTCCCTCGTACGCACAGTCCTTCGACGGGCCAACCGCTCCCTGCTCAAAGGCAGCCAGGCTGCGCACCGCGGCCATGGCCCTGACCACAGCGGCCAGGACTTCAGGAAGCATCTTCTGGTGGGCCAACTGCATTGCGGTGTTGGCAAATCCGCAGGCCGAATCTCCACCGGGAACCACGCCGGGATGCGCAATGCAAATATCGTTGATTTCTGCCCACAGCCACGACATATCTCGTGGCGCAAGCACGCCCAGGGCAAAAACAACGCCGGGGAAATCGCCGTACATCAGCGCCTGGTCGTGAACTTCCTTGCCTCCCACGGATTCGACGGAGAGGATGTCCGCGCCGGCTTCCGCGCACAGCTTGAATGAGCGCTTCAGGCAATCCCAGCCGGGACCGGTGCGCAATTGAGGCGGCTTTTGCTGGTCGCGCATGTCGGTGGGCGTGACGCGCAGAGCGCAGGGCAGGCCATGCTTTTCGTGCGCGGCCTTCAGGCGCCGCTTGAGCAGCGCCGCGATTTCAGCGCCCCACTCTGGCCGTTCGGTCATGGCCGGCAACAGTTCGAATTCAAGCACGATTCCAGGCGTGGCAAGCGAAACGGCGCGGCGCAGAATCTGCTCGGCCATCTGCTCGTAGTGAGCCAGGACTTCAGGCCAAGTGGCTTCGTCGATATTCATGGGCGGGAGGGTGAAGTTGACTTCAGGGAAGACCTGGCCGCCGCCAATGGTCAAGCCCAGCCCGCAGTGAAGAGGATGCGGGCTGACTCCATACAACAGTTGGTCCTGGCTTGGAATCGCCAGCGAAGTGTAATGGCGGGTTGCTAGCTCAATCATCGATTCACACCCCTGCCACTAGGTTTCTGACCAGACCGACTGCGCCGCTTGCGTTCTCGCTGTAGCCGTCCGCGCCAATCTCTTTGGCATATTGCGAAGTGACCGGTGCGCCGCCGATAAGGACTTTCACCTTGGTGCGCAAACCCGCGTTGCTCAGCGCGTCGATGGTGGTCTTCATGGCCGGCATGGTGACGGTGAGCAATGCCGACATGCAGACGACTTGCGGCTTCTTTTCTTCGACCGCGGCCACAAACTTCTCTGGCGAAACATCCGCGCCGAGATCGATAACCTCAAACCCGCTGCCTTCGAGCATGGAGCCAACAATGTTTTTGCCGATGTCGTGCAGGTCGCCCTTGACCGTGCCGATGACCACCCTGGTGGAGAGCTTTTCTCCGGAGGCGGCCATCATCGGGCGCAGCAGCTCGAAAGCGCTGCGCATGGCGCGGCCCGCAAGCAGCAACTCGGGGACGAAATACTCTTCGGCCTCAAACAGGCGGCCCACTTCATCCATTGCCGGCACCATGGACTCGGAGATCAGTTGCAGCGGCACGGCCCCAGCGGCGATCGCGGCCTGTGTTGCGGCGTGAGCCTTCCTGGCATCGCCATTGAGAATTGCGTCGTAGAGTTCCTTCGATTGCGCCATGTTTTCAACTCCTCAGGATTTCGCGAGCTTCAAGAACAGACGCTTTGTAAGCGCCGGACGATGATGGATGACTGGTATTGTTTGCAGACGCCGAAAATAAGCACGCTGAAGATCGTCTCTGCCACCAGGCTGTTGCGGAAGAAAGGCAGCGCGGCAAGATAGCAGGCTGCAAGGCCCCCAAAGCTTTTTGCATACAGGCCCCACTCAGCCCATACCGCGAAGTTGCTGGCCAGGAAAAAGGACGCTGAAGCCAGCAGAGCTACTCCCGCCGCGCGCCTGACCGAAAGGGAGTTTCGCAGCACGCCGGCGCCGAGAAACGCCGCAGCCAGATACCAGATCCAACTGATGGCCTGGGTGGCGGAGAGCGGATAGCCGTAGCGATGCGTAGTAAGGAAGATATCCGTCCCGGCCAGAATTATCAGGGGAAAGACAAACTCCCGCCTGGGCCGGTTCGCTCCAAAAAAAAGAAGACAGGATAAGATGGGCACGAGGCTATAGGGTTGACTCACCGCGAGGCGCAGCAGCGCCGCTGCAACAACAAGAAGGTACGGCAGGATGAGCAAGTTCCCTTTTCCGAGGTATTTCAACCTGAATCCTCCACCGCTCCGGCTGGGCATTCCACGCCGCAGGGCCGCGTCTTTCCGAATCAGCATACTCCGCTGAAAAGAGGACATAATGTGTCGTAGAACACATTGCGCGACAGCGGCTGGCGGCAGATGGTTTCGCCCGATCTTCCCCGATAGGCGCTGAGCAGAGGTCTTTCAGGCGCCTGCGGCGGACTATTATCGTCCTGTGCAAACCCACTACAAATTGGGCGATATTCTGGCCAACGCCATCACGCACGGAATCGGCGCCGTGCTGGCCGTGGCCGGCGCCGCTTACCTCATCGCCGCCTCTACCAGGGGAACGCCCCGGCTGGTGGTCAGTTGCGCCGTCTTCGGTTTTACGCTGGTTATCGTCTATGTGTGCTCCACGCTGTACCACTCCCTGATGCGCACGCGGGCGCGGCATGTGTTTCACGTGCTCGACCACTCCTCAATCTACCTGCTCATCGCGGGCACCTATACGCCTTTCACGCTGATCTCGCTGCGAGGAGCTTTGGGCTGGTGGATCTTTGGCGTGGAGTGGTCGCTGGCCGTGGCCGGGGTGGTCTTTAAAAGCTTCGCCGTCGACCGGTTCGCAGTGGCTTCAGCGCTGGTGTACCTGTTTCAGGGGTGGTTTGTGGTTATCGCGGCGCGGCCGCTGGTGCATGCGATTGGATGGAACGGCGTCGCGTGGCTGGGCGCGGGGGGATTGGCCTACTCTTTGGGCGTTGTGTTCTTTGCCCTGGACCGGCTGCGCTATTTCCATGCCACCTGGCATTTGTTTGTGCTGGCAGGCAGCGTGGCTCACTACTTCGCCATCCTTTTCTACGTCGTTCAGCGACCATGATGCAGGGCAAGGCGAACAGTCGTTGTTACGCCTGCCGGCGACAGCCTACTGGTTCTGGCGGTTGGGCAAATTCCGCTTGGTGAGCCTGCCGCGCATGTGGCCGATGGCCACGATCCAGGGGACGAGGATGGAGAAAAAAAAGCGGGCGAAGACGGCGCGCGGCCCGGCACGATAAATGATGCGCCAGTCGTCGTGGAAGGCAAACCAGATCTGGAGGACGAGGACGGCCATGAGCGGCAAAACGGTCCACGGGATGCATAGCACGGCCAGCACTTGAATCATGCAGCGAGCTGCGTTGCGAGCGAGCCGCGCGGTGCGAACGCCGAGAATGCCATCGCTGACGGCGTAGCTGGCAAGCTGGCGGCAGGCGAGCCGCAGGGTGAACTGGGGGCGATAGAGCGCCTTGGCGCACTCCACAAAGGCGGGCCGGGTGAGGCGGCGGGCTTCGAGGTCGAACAGCGTGTCTTCACCAAAGAAGGCCATCTCAGGAAAGCCGCCGATGCGCTGCCAGAGCTCTTTGCGAAAGGCCATGGAGCGGGCGGTGCAGGATTTGGATGGGATGGAGGCTGAGAGCTTGACGCCGAGAAAGGGAGCGGCGGCGAAATCCCATACGGTCGCATCGGCGGGGTCGAGGCAGGACCCTCCCAATGCGTATTCGGCGGTGGACGCGGCGATGGGCGCGGTGAGGTGGGTGAGCCAGTCGGGCGGATAGGTGCAGCCGGCGTCGGCACAGGCGATGATCGAGGAGTTGGCAGCAGCGATGGCCACGTTGCGGCCCCTGGAGATTGGACCGGGGCAGCGCTTGAGACTGCAGGATTCATCGCGAATGGGGCGAAGATTGGGGTGCGCCTTGGCGGCCTCGACCAGCCACTGCCAGGTGCCGTCCGCGGAGCCGCCATCGACGACGATAACTTCGGCGGGAGCGGGGCTCTGCGCCAAGAGGCTGGGAACCAGCCGGGCGATCTCCTGCGCCTCATTGAGCACGGTGGCAATCACGGCGACTGGCTGCATGGGGGAAGTATAAAGCTGCGCAGACGGAGCAGGGCACATGGCGGTGGCAGGCAAGGGCCAATTTGAAAAGGGTACGGGCCACATAGCTTGCGGGAGATCTCTTCACGGAATG
Source organism: Occallatibacter sp. (assembly GCA_050013735.1). GTDB lineage: Bacteria > Acidobacteriota > Terriglobia > Terriglobales > Acidobacteriaceae > Telmatobacter. The sequence continues at coordinate 32,765 of JBEKEQ010000051.1, read as the reverse complement.
GCGTCGCACACGCTTTGTATCAGGGCACGACTTTAGTCGTGCCGATAGAGGCAATGGGAAAATCGGGGCTTCAGCCCCTGAGAGACCGTACGTATTCCACGCTCACCCACAGCCACGCCAGGGCAAATTGACCCGGAGAGCGCTTTAACGATAGAATTGTAGAGTTTGGCGATGCACTCTCTTTGAGTATGTGCGAGGTCTTGTCGGGCTCACCGCTGTGGAACTGAAAGCGCGTGTGCGGCCCGTCGACCCGCAACAGTCACTCTCTGTAAGCGCCCCAATGCATGATTCGATATTTGATGCGCCTCGTTTTTTGCCGGAGCGCTGGAGGGTTTGTTATGTACGCAGTTATTCGGACCGGTGGTAAACAGTACCGGGTCGCTCCGGGCGATGTGGTGAAGATTGAAAGCGTGCCCTCAGAAGACAAGACCGTGGAATTTGCCGATGTGCTGGCAGTGGGGGGCGAAGCCGGAACCATGGCCAAACCGGCGACGGCCAAGGTTACCGCCGAAGTGCTGGGCGAGGGCCGCGGAAACAAGATCCTGGTCTTCCACCTGAAGCGGAAAAAGCAATACAAGAAGCTGCAGGGGCACAGGCAGAACTTTACCGAGGTACGCATCAAGGCTATCGAGGCGGACGGCGTCACCTATACCGCCGCCAAGTAACGCTCGGCTGTCAGCCTTTGGCTGATGGAACGCCCAAAAAAAAAGATTGGCCCAATGGGGTAGAACTGAAGGCTGAAGGCTAAGACCTGAAAGCTCAATGAGGAGATTCGGCAATGGCACATAAAAAGGGTGGAGGCAGCTCCACAAATGGACGCGACTCGAATGCACAGCGGCTCGGCGTGAAGGCCTTTGCCGGTGAACTGATCACCGGCGGTTCCATCATCATGCGGCAACGCGGCACCCGCATCAAGCCCGGCCTGAACGTGGGCAAAGGCTCCGACGATACGCTCTTCGCCAAGGTCACGGGGCGGGTAAAGTTCCAGGACCGCGGCAACCGCGGCCGCTTTGCTTCCATTGAGCCTGTCGCCGCCGAGTAAGCAAGCTCTGAAACTCAACAGAAATGGCCACGGTGCTGCCGTGGCCATTTCTTGCGCTCCACGCCGGGAATGCTCCCCACGCAATGCACGAAAAAGGCCGGACCCGGTTGAGGTCCGGCCTTTTTCGTGCATTGCGAAGATGTACAGCCCGAGATCAGGACTCCGATTCGCGGCTCTTCAGGTTTCTGTTCAGCACCTTCTCCACCACGTTCTCAACATCGCTGAGGAAGAAGCTGTTGGCGGGCTGAGGCACGGCCACCTGGGTTCCGGTGTGGCCCAGCGCGCTGGCGATTTCATTCCAGCGGTAGATGGTCGAGTTGACCGGGATAACCAAAGGCCGGCGGGCGGGCTCGGGAAGAGCGCAGTACGTTGCGAACGTGCTCAGCGACAAAAGGATGACCCCCTCATAGACGAACTGCAAAGGCGCCGTGAGGCTGGCGAAGCGGGAGATCAACGATACGACGATGAAGTCGTTGGCCGACATGAGACCGAAGCCCAGCGCAATGCCGAATGCCCGGTCGCGAACCGAGAGGTGCAACGCGTTCATGCTCAGGCAAAGGAAAGCGAGCACGCAGAGCTCGAGCAGGCTGACCGAGCGCATCAACGAGATGGCAATGTCAGGAAGTGCAAGCATGCCCCGGTGCGCCACCGAGATCGAAGAAAGGGTGACGATGGCCGAAACCAGAACTGCCCAGCGGAAGATCACGATGCCAAACTTCAACAAGCCGGGCAGGGTTGACAGCGCGGAGCGGAAGACTTCCATGCAGATAAAGAACAAAAGCACCGCACTGGCGATGTAAACCGCCCAATAGGCGATGAAGTAGGCCTGGGCGAATATCTGCAAATACTGTTGCAGTCCGGGCAACTGACCCGTTTGGCCGAGCACGAGAAAGTAAAAGATCGGCGCGGAAAAGACACGCAACGCCAGATATGCTCCCATGGCCGGAAAACGACGCTGCAATCCCTTCCGCCAGAACAGGAATCCAAGCGCGACCGACAGGAGGAACTCCGCCGAACCCATCATCGACATTGCTAGTTGAGAGGACATAGGGGGCCTTTCGCAATCCTGAGAACTTTCTCAGGATAGCGCCGAAACCCTTGCTGCTCAACTAAAAACTCGATATTGTGCATGACACTTTCGTGCCATTACCATCCCACTATCGATTGGAGGGGGAAGCAGCACATGTCGGCAACCCAGGAGCGCACAGCGGAATTGGCCAATGAGCGGTTGCAGACTGTTGGCTGGGCACGGCCTTGGCATTAGAGGAACCGATGGAGGCGGCGGCAGCGCCGGCGAAGACAACTGTGAGAGCAAAGATGCGGAGGGCGAGTTTCATATTAGTAACCTCTTTCAGAATTTTTTTGAATGGGGGAGAGTTGTCTCCCTACAACTAAAATGGTATTCGATGAAGCCACATAAGTCCAGAATTTTCAAGTATATGCGATTTTGATAACGGCTTAAGTTACTGACGTCACTATCCCTCGCAGGTAACCTAACTCTGGTAACTAGTGTCGGATGCCATTTTACGGCCCTAAAACCGCTTTACGGGCGCGATGTACCAAGAAGGTAAAGCGGGATTCTTCCAAAATTCGCCCATTTCCGGGTGGCCCATTTTGGCCGATTCACTCGCAATGCGGGCAATTGTCCGCAGGCAGGCCGGCTCGCCCGCCTGCGCGCAGGCTCCGTTGTCTATCCGCAGCAGGACCGCGCATTCCATCCCCGGCCCCGTCAGTGTGATTTGGAAATCTCGCTTCCATCCCCGGTCTCCGAAGGCGAGGGACCGGGGGCATCCTCAGCGACGGAGAGTGGGTCCGCGTCTATTGGCGCAGCTCGACGAGGGTTGCGCCCTGGCCGCCTTCGTTCTGAGGGGCTTCGACGATTGTAGCCACGTGAGGATGGCCTTTGAGGAATTCGCGGACGCCGCGGCGGAGGATGCCCGCGCCGTGGCCGTGAATGATGCGAACGCGCGGAAGGCCGGCGAGAAATGCGCGATCTAAATATTTTTCCAGTTCCACTGTGGCCTCGTCGACGGTGCGGCCGATGAGGTTGATCTCCATGCGCATGTCGTCGGTGTTGGCGCTGGTGACGGTGATGTGTACGTTCTTTTGCTTGCGCGCGGCGGCGAGCGGGTCGGCGCGTTTGGCCTGGTCGGAATCTCCGGGAGATGAAGGCGCGGAGCACTCGTCGCGCTTGACGCGCATCTTGATGGGGCCGAGGGCTACTTCGAAGACGTCTTTCTCCACTTCGCGCTGAACGATGGCCACTTTGTTCATGGATTTGAGAAGCACACGATCGCCGGGAGCGATGTGCTTGAGCAGGTGTGGCTGGGCGTTGGCGTCGCCAACGTCGGCACCGGTGCGGTGGGCAACAACAGTCTGGTTAAAGCTCTCTTGAAACTCGCGGCGCAGGCGGGTCATGCGTCGTTCGGCTTCCTTTGAGAGCTTTTGCTGGGCGGCGCGGTCTTCAATGGCGCGAACGGTCTCGCGCATCTGGAACTCGAAGTCCTTCAGCAGCGAGGCCAGCTTGACCTCAAGATCGCGGGTGCGGTTGCGCAGCTCGACATCGCCCTCGCGGGCCAGCCTTGAGCGCTCCTGGTTAAGCGCGTACTGCTGCTCGCGCGCGGCTTTGCGCTCTTCTTCAAGTTGGGTCAGCTCGTTGTGCAGCTTGTCGAGGAAGCGAGCGATATCCACCTGCTGCGTGCCGATGCGCTCTCGTGCGGCGGCAATGATGGCGGGGTTAAGGCCGAGGCGCTCGGCGGTCTGGATTCCAGCAGACGCGCCGGGGACGCCGAGCCGCAACTGATAGTTGGGCGCGAGCGTCAGCTCGTCTACACCGGCGGCGGCGTTGAGCACGCCGGGTGTGTTGGCGGCATAGACCTTGAGCGAGGTGTGGTGAGTGGAGATCAGCGACCACGCGCCCGCGGCAAGAAAGTGGCCGGCAATGGCGACGGCAAGCGCGGAGCCTTCCTCGGGGTCGGTGGAGGAGCCAAGCTCGTCGAGGAGCACCAGGGCGCGCGGGCCAGCCAGGCGCGAAAGGCGGTCGAGATTGACGATGTGGGCGGAAAAGGTGGAGAGCTCGGCCTCAATGGATTGCGCATCGCCGATGTCGGCCAGGAACGCGGTAAAGACCGGGAAGCTGGCGGCCGCGGCGGGCACAGGCAGGCCGGCCTGGGCCATCATGGCCAGCAGGGCTGTGGTCTTGAGGGTCACGGTTTTGCCGCCGGTGTTGGGGCCGCTGACAATGAGCTGGCGCTCGGCCGCGGTGAGCTCAAGCGTCAACGGGACGACGTGCCCGCCGGCCGCGCGCAGGTGCTTTTCGAGCAGCGGATGGCGCGCCGCGTCAAGGCGCAGCAGGTCAGGCGTGACGGCCGGGGCAACGCAATCGTAATCGCGGGCAAAGCGGGCGCGGGCCTGCAGGCTGTCGACCAGCGCCAGCACGCGTGCGCCTTCCACAAGGCCCTGCGCGTAGCCGCCGACCTGGCGCGTAAGAGCCACAAAGATGCGATGAATCTCAGCCTGCTCTTCTTCGATGAGGCGCACCAGCTCGTTGTTCTGCTCGATGGTCTCAAGCGGCTCGACGTAGACAGTTTGGCCTGAGGAGCTGGCGCCATGGACCACGCCGGAGACGCGGCGCTTGAGCTCGCTGCGCACGGGAATGACGAAGCGGTCGCCGCGGATGGTGATGAGGTCTTCCTGGGTTGCGCCGTCGCTGGAAAGCTTGCGCAGAGCGGCGCGAAGCGACTCCTCAATGACGCGCTGCTGGCGCTCCTGTTCGCGGCGGATGCGGTTCAGTTCGGGTGAAGCGTTGTCGGCCAGAGAGCCGTCGGGCTGGATGGTGCGCTCGATGGTTTCGGCCAGCGGGCGCAGGCTGGTGGTGAGCGCGGCGGAGAGTTCGCTGAGACCGGGGAGTTTTCCGGCGAGGCGGGCGGGTGGTTCGTGCAGCAGGGACTGCCATGCAGCCACATCGTTGGCCAGGCGGGCAATGGACTGGAGTTCGTTGGCTTCAAGGGCCGCGCCAGCGATTTGCGCCTTGGCGGCCAGTTGCGTGGGATCAAAGAGGCCGCCGACGGGGATGGAAACCTGCTCTTGAAGCAGCAGGCGCACCTCGCCGGTGAGCTGATGCTGGCGGGCGATCCAGGCTTCGTCGGTGGAGGGCCTGAGGTCAAGGATGGCGTGGCGGCCGACGGGCGAAACGGCAAAGCCTGCGACGAGGGCAAGCAGCGGCTCCCACTCGAGGGCAGCGAAGTCGGCGTGCGAAACCGGGGACGGGATGGGATCGAGCAGGGGCATGGTCAGTCCTTATCTTAAGTGGACAGTGAACAGTGGGCAGTGAACAGTGGGCAGTGAACAGTGGGCAGTGACCAGTGGGCAGGGATCAGAGATCAGAGATCAGACAAGCAGTGAAGCGGTGAAGGATTGAAGAAGTAAAAAAGTGTGAAAGTCGGCGTGTCGGCGGACAGATGTGTCGGGCTGGAGGGGTACAAAGTGGGTCTTTGTCTGCAAATGGAGGGAAATGTCTCGCTGGGGGTGGACAGAAATAGGAGAAAGTATCGCTACAGGCGGACGGAAAAGGCGAAAAGGAAGATTTTAACGTGAATAATGGGTGTTTTTTTGCATGTTTTTTTGCGCGTGAATTTCGCGGTTGTTCGTTGGGGTGAATTCCAGGTCTTCTGGCGCGGCGGAAGACCTGGGTCACCGCTCGGTGGAGTTTGCTCGACGGAGTTTGTGATTCTTGGCTAGAATCGAATCAGCGGAGGGGCGTTCGGCATGAAGGAGCTCATGTTTGAAGTGACCGAAGAGGCTGACGGCGGCTTTGTGGCCGAGGCCATTGGTGAGAGCATCTTTACGCAGGCCGGGACTTGGGGCGAATTAAAGGCCAATGTCCGCGAGGCGGTGCGGGTGTTCTATTTCGATTCCGTGCCTCCGGCTTCAATCCGGCTGCGGATGGTTCGCGATGAAGTGCTGGCCGTGGCATGAAGCTGCCGCGCGACCTAAGCGGTGAGGAGCTTATCAGGCACCTCTGTAAGCGCTGGGGATACGAACGGGTTCATCAGGTTGGGAGCCACGTGATCCTGCAAACCCAACAGCCAATGCCCCATCGGGTCGCAGTTCCTGCGCACACGGCGCTGAGAGTGGGGACTCTGAACGCGATTCTCGCCTCGGTGGCGCGCACAAGAATGTAACAAAAGAGGATGTTCTTAGAGGGACCTAATCCCCATCGGATTTGGGGAAAGGGGAGGGGGCTTGCCATTTCTCAAAATCGAAACCTTGGGCAAGTGGCCCGCTCGTCACAGTATTGGGGCTGGATCAATTTGAGGGTGCTGCCGTGCCCTCAGCCTAGCGTGAAGATCTCACCGGTACCGGGACCGCCCGCCAGCAAGCTCACAGTCGGCGCAAACCTAAAACTCTACCGTGTTTTCAATCCCTTGGGCCCGTTTCCCATTGCCCTTGTGCGCCTTCCGCAAAAACCCGGCTCAATTCTCAGCAACCCTTGTGCTCAATATGGAGCTTTTTCAGGTTCCGAAACATACCGATCAGCTAATTAATCGCCGCCCCTCTTGGTTTTGTGCAACCCTAGCGGCGGTCGGTTGCGCAATTTCCTGAACTCTTCAGGCTGTCGTTTGTGGCCTTCGCCGTACCATCTGGGCTGACATTTCAGGCCGCCCGGAGCAAAGGCAACCGCAGGTCCTTCGACTCCCTTCCCCTTCGCTCTGCTCAGGGCTCCGGTCGCTCAGATACAAGGATGACGGGTCATTTTATGATATGGACTTTAGAGACAGGGCATTAGGGTCAGGATACCGGAGTTTCACTTGAAACCTGGAACCGTCCTTTCATACTGCGCCCAATGGCTCAGCAGCTCGCTCACCACGACGTGGCCTACTGTGTAAGCAGCCTCAAGTGAGGGCAGATACGCGCCGTATTTGCTGACGCGCTGATTGGCGAGGCTCTCGGCAGCGCTCATGCCGCGCGGCTGGCGGTCAAAGTTGCTGACCGTGCGCAGGACGAGGATGCGACCCGCATCGACGCGGCCCGCATTGGCCAGAGACTCGAGCGACAGAAGCGTTCCCGTATCTTCCATCGCCGTGGTGGTAAATTCGCCTTTGCCGCCGGTAAAGTAACTGACCCATTGCGCGGCCCATTCATCAAAGAGCTTGCCGTGCCAGTAGGTCGATGAAGATATCTCATCGCCCATGGTCACGAAGGGAGGCTTTTGAGCGGCGGCGCCGTCGAATTGGCTACGGATCTCCTTGAGCCGATCGGAGTCTGCGAGGGGCGTATCGCGGGCGAGATTGAAGGCCCACTCGGCGAGCGCCGGGTTGAGGGCAAAAACCTGGCCCGGTTGCGGGTCGGCGGGTTGCTCGAAGGGCCGCGTCTTGCGCAGCGGGACATAGCCGGTGGTCCAGTCCGGGGGAATCTCGCGGGCATCGATTTCGTAGCCCAGGTCGCCATCCACCACCCAGCGCGCCCACGCTGCCGACCCCAGCGAGGCCCGCTCTGGATTGGCGCCCGCAATGCCGGCGATGAGCCAGTAGGAGTGAGTCAGATCGAAGCGCGGGTCGAGGCCGAGGGCCATGATGGTGGCCGCGGCGTGCGCAGTTCCCTGCCCGGTGAGGACGGCCATTTCGCCCTGGGCGTTCATGCGCACCGCGTGGTACCCGCCGGGGAGCGGAAAGACCCGGTCAAGGCGATCACGCTCTACCCAATATTGCAACTCGCCGGGAACGTCGCCGGTATCTGCGCCAACCTCAAACATGGCCACCACCACTACTTTCACCGGAATGGGCCGTGGCCTGTCGCTGAAAAAGCGAGTCGAGTTTTTACTTTGGGGGTGAAGCCGTGGGGTGACGCCTCCCCAAAAAGAAGCGCGTGCCGGTGCGGGCTCTCGATTCCCCGCTGTCTCAGATTCCAAGATTTTTTTTCACAGGTGACCAGAAAGGTTCAGCTATGCGGGGCGAGCTGGGTTTGGAGGCGACGTATTGGTGGAAAAAGCCCAAAATTTGGCTCGAACAATCGTCCGTATATTATTTATTATCAAATAGTTCAATACGGGAAAGAGGAGACGACCCAAAGCCCGGCCAGAGACCGAAAAAGTCCGCAGAAAACTGTTGACCCGAAAGCCGACTGGGTATACATTCATGATTGCCATCCAAAAAAGGGCAACCTGAACTGTGCATTTTTGTGCAGCCGCCTGTAGTCTTCCGCATCATACTGAGCTGACGCTCATTGGTTGGTGCGCCGGCATGTTTTGATGTAGGCCGGAACGGGAAAACCAGGTGTGCGGTTCCCAAGGCGGCAATCTGTATCCCAGATTTTGCAGAAGGCCTACACCATGTTGTGCGGAAGTGCGTCAAGATTTTGAACTGGACGCCGGGGTGGTGCGTCTAAGAGTTGGAAGGAAAAATTGGGGCAGTCCTCGAAAATTGGGGGCGCCCTTGCTGCACCGGCGGGCAAAGCGAGTTCCAGCCGGGCAAGCAATTCAAGAAGGAGATATTCGCTATGCGTTCCGATTTGGTTTTTGGGGCACTCTCTCATGTGTCCAATCGCTACCAGCTCTGTCAACTGGCGAGCAAAGCAACCCGTAAGCTGCACAAGCCGAACACGCGGCTCCAGGACACCACGAACGAGGTACTGGACCGTTTTCACACCGTAAGTCCTGAGCCTGCGGCGCCGATACAGGCTGCCGTATCCCAACCGGTAGAGCGGCGACGCGCTGCCTGATGGGTGTCAGGAAGGTATAGTTAAGTCAGGCAAAGGTTTCAAGGCAGCTATCCAAGCATGATGGCTGCCCCGCAAAGGCGTTTCGATATTACCCTTGAATTTGCGAGATGCATAAGGCGCGGCCCTCGCCGGCAGCTTTTTGAAGTACCGCCCGGTTCTCTCCTGGAGCACTTCCCTCTCTCGGATCCCCTCACGCACACATCCCTCCTAATTGCAGGTGAACATGACCATCGCTGAGTTAAAAGAGAAGAACATCACAGAACTGAGCCGCATTGCGCGCACCCTGGAAATCCAGGGCACCAGCGGCCTTCGCAAGCAGGATCTGATCTTCAAGATCCTTCAAGCACAGAGTGAAAAGGAAGGCCACATTTTTGCCGAGGGCGTGCTGGAAATTTTGCCCGACGGCTACGGCTTCCTGCGCTCGCCCGATTACAACTACCTGCCCGGCCCGGACGATATTTACGTCTCGCCCTCGCAAATTCGCAAATTCGACCTGAAGACCGGAGACTCGATCAGCGGCAACGTGCGCCCGCCGCACGAGGGCGAGAAGTACTTTGCCCTGGTGAAGATTGAAGCCATCAACTTTGAGTCGCCCGAGGAGACGCGCAACAAAATTCTCTTCGACAACCTGACTCCGTTATATCCGCAGGAGCGGATCAAGATGGAAACGGTGCGCGAAGGGATCAGCGGGCGGGTGATGGACTTGCTGACGCCGGTTGGCAAGGGGCAGCGCGGTTTGATTGTGGCTCCGCCACGCACCGGCAAGACGATGCTGTTGCAGTCGATTGCCAACTCGGTTTCGACGAACCATCCTGAGATTGTGCTGATTGTTCTGCTGATCGACGAGCGGCCCGAGGAAGTGACGGATATGCAGCGCTCGGTGAAGGGCGAGGTGATCAGTTCCACCTTTGACGAGCCGGCGGCGCGCCACGTGCAAGTGGCCGAGATGGTGATTGAGAAGGCCAAGCGGCTGGTGGAGCACAAGCGCGACGTGGTGATTCTGCTGGACTCGATTACCCGGCTGGCGCGCGCCTACAACACCATTGTGCCTCCGTCGGGCAAGGTGCTCTCTGGCGGCGTGGATTCCAATGCGCTGCAGCGGCCGAAGCGGTTTTTCGGCGCGGCCAGGAACATTGAAGAGGGCGGTTCGTTGACGATTATTTCGACCGCGCTGGTGGATACGGGATCGCGCATGGATGAAGTCATCTTTGAGGAATTCAAAGGCACGGGCAACATGGAAATCATTCTCGACCGCAAGCTGGTGGACAAGCGTGTTTTTCCGGCCATCGATATCCAGCGCTCCGGAACCCGCAAGGAGGAGCTGCTTATTCCCAAGGAAGATTTGCAGCGCATCTTTGTTTTGCGCCGGGTGCTGAACCCGCTGTCGCCAGTGGAAGCCATGGAGTTGTTGATTGCGCGGCTGGAGAAAGTGCGCAACAACGCCGAGTTCCTGCAGAACATGAACCAGCTGTAGGATTTGAAAATGCGAAGGCTGTTGAGAGCGGCAGTTACGATTTCGATGCTGGCATGTGCGTTGCACGGCGCGGCGCAGAAGCTGGATCAAGGGGCCTGGCAGGCAGCGAGCACCACGGCTACCGCCATTACCGGCGACATCATTGTTTCAAAACAAAAGCTGACGATGGACTTCAAGGGATTCCCGATTGTGCCGGTCCGGAGTTTGAAGCCCGCGGAGGTGGCCGCGGTGTTTGACGCGGATGTGAACACAGCCGGATTAGGCGCGCTGTACCGGATGAAGATTCCCGCGGAGCTGCGATTTCTGCACAAGAACACGCTGTGCGGCACGGAAGATACGCAGTGGATGGCAACCTATGCGGCGGGAAAAAGGCTGGAGGTTGCGTTCTTCTCTGGCGAACAAGAGCCGGTGTTTACATTCGACGCCATTTCACACTCGTCGAACCTGTGCGGGACGTTTTCGTACGTGCGTTAATGGCGGGGTGGGCGCTTCCAGGCGAGAGCGAAGCATGCGGGCCTTTCGCGCGCGCCGGGCGAGCTTTCCATGCATCGGGTTCGCTGGTAAGATGGATATGTCGTGGGGCTGTAGCTCAGCTGGGAGAGCGCCTCGTTCGCAACGAGGAGGCCAGCGGTTCGATCCCGCTCAGCTCCACCAATTCCCTTCATAACTTCCCCACTGGATTTTCTCGGCCTCAGCCTTCCCCACGGCTTTCAGGTGTGCGATCCGGCCGAGCCGCTTCAGCATAAGTTGCGCTGCGATTGCGCTGAGTCTGCAAGGGGACGAGCGTCGATTCGCGTAAGCCCTGCTGTATACTTGCCGCAAGGCGGGCTACTCTTTGGCCAAGGATTTCAGCTTCGTTCCAACGAATGAGTCAGCCCCGCAGCGGCCGGTTCAACATCTCCTAATTTCCAAGAGCCAGTGATCCTGGACAGGTGAACGGTTGCCCCAGACGATCTCCCAGCCTGAATCTACAGTTGTGACGCTACCTCCGCTGTGCGTGGATCTGGACGGCACACTGGTGAAGTCGGATACGCTGGTGGATTCGTTGCTTGTGCTTTTGCGGACGCGGCCGGCGCTGGTGTTTCAATTCCCGGGCCGCCTGATGCACGGCAAGGCCGCGTTGAAAGCATTCCTCTCTGAATCCGTCACACTCGACGTGGTGCATCTGCCCTACAACCGCAAGCTGCTCCAGTTTCTTTGCGAGGAGCGTTCAAAGGGCCGCGAGATCTACCTGGCAACGGGCGCAGATGTTGGCATAGCCAACCGTGTCGCCGCGCATCTGGAAATTTTCACCGGGGTACTGGGCTCGGATGGAGTGACGAACCTGACCGGCAGAAAAAAGCTCGACAAGCTGCGCAGCCGACTGGACTCGAGAGCATTCGATTACGTGGGCAATGATAGTCCCGATGTGCCGCTGCTCGAAAACGCCAACCAGGCGATGGTGGCGAATCCGAGCCTCGGGTTGAGAATGAAGCTGAGGACTCGCGGCATTAGGCCAACACGTGTTTTCAGAGAGAGCCAGCCTCGTTTGAAGTCGCTGACGGAGGCCGTGCGCCTGCACCAGTGGGCGAAAAACCTGCTCATCTTTGTTCCGCTATTGCTGTCTCATGCTCTCAGCGTGGCCAAATTGCTGACCGCTCTGGAAGCCTTTTGCTGCTTTTCGTTGACCGCCTCGGCCGTATACATCGCCAACGACCTGCTGGACATCGAGACCGACCGCCGTCACGCTCAAAAGTGCCGGCGGCCCTTCGCTTCTGGCGATCTGCCGCCTCTTGCCGGAGTATGCATTGCGGCGGTTTTTCTGCTGACAGGAATTGCGGGCGGGCGGTTGTTGCTTCCGGAGAGTTTTTGCGGCTGGCTGCTGGTTTACCTGGCAACCTCGACAGCCTACACGGGGCTGCTCAAACGGATTGCGGTGGTGGACGTGCTTGTGCTTTCCGGCTTGTATACGCTGCGCCTGCAGGCGGGCGCGGCCGCGACACACACGCCGATTTCTCACTGGCTCGCGGGCTTTGCCATATTTCTGTTTCTTTCGCTGGCCATCGTAAAGCGCTTTGCGGAACTCGAAAACCAGAGGACCAGTGGATTGCAGCAGAAGAATGGACGCGGCTACCAGGTGGCCGATCTGGAACAGATACGCAGCTTTGGGACTTCAAGCGCCTATGCGGCGGTGGTGATTTTCGCCATCTATATCAGCGGCCACGACGTGGCGACTCTGTATCACAAGCCGACGCTGTTATGGCTGATTGTGCCCTTCATGATTTTGTGGCTGAGCCGGGTGTGGCTGTTGGCGTCCCGTGGAGAATTGAACGAAGACCCCGTGGTGTTTGCGTTGACTGACAAGATGAGCCTGCTGATTGGAGCGGCCGTAACGGTGATCGCCCTCCTTGCGCTTTGACTGGCGAAGGAACCGCGCTGAACGGAAACGAGGACACGATGCGGGGCAACCTGGCGGGAAAGGAAGCTGAGCCAAAGTTTCAATCCTGGGGCCGCTATCCCGGCCTTCAGGCCGATCTGGTTCCACTGAATTGGATGACGGATTTTCCGTTAGCCGCGCCGCCGGCCGGGACGATGCTGCCAGTGGGTTTAGGGCGCAGTTACGGCGACAGCTGCCTGCTGGACCACGGGACCTTGCTGGATACGCGGGGCATGGCGCGGCTGATCGACTTTAATGCGGAGACAGGCCTGCTGCGCTGCGAGGCGGGAGTGAGCCTGGCGGAGATTCTTGACTTTGCCGTGCCGCGCGGGTGGTTCCTGATGGTGACGCCGGGCACCAAGTATGTGACCGTGGGAGGGGCCATTGCCAACGATATCCATGGCAAGAATCATCACGTGGCCGGCACCTTCGGCACGCACACGCCGCGGTTCGAGCTGGTTCGTTCAGACGGCGCGCGCATGGTTTGCTCCGCGACGGAAAATGCGGAGCGGTATCAGGCGACCATCGGCGGCCTCGGGCTTACCGGCCTGATCACGTGGGCCGAGGTGCAACTGCGGCCCATTGTTTCGCGCAAGATCGACTACAAGGGCACGAAGTTCAAGGGCATTGAGGAGTTTCTGGCGATTTCGCAGGCAAGCAGCAACGTGGAGTACACGGTTGCATGGATTGATTGCGTGTCTCAGGGTAGCAGCTTTGCGCGCGGCATCTTCATGCAGGGGGCGCACTCGGCGACGCCGGACAAGCTTTCGCCTTCGGGCGAGCCGCACCTTTCAGTGCCTGTGAATATGCCGGCCGCGATGCTGAACCGTTTCACGGTGGGCGCATTCAACACCCTCTACTATCACAAGCAACTGGAGCGGACCAAGACGGGTCTGGTGGATTATGAGCCGTTCTTCTACCCGCTTGACCGTGTGCTGCACTGGAATCGGATCTACGGCCGGGAGGGCTTTTTGCAGTTTCAATGCGTGCTGCCGGATCACGGCGACCCGCGCGGCATTACGCAGATTCTGGGTACCATTACCGCTTCGGGGCTGGCGTCGTTTCTGGCGGTGATCAAGGTCTTTGGCGATGTGCCGTCTCCAGGAATGCTTTCGTTTCCCCGGCCGGGAATCACGCTGGCTCTCGATTTTCCGATCCGGCCCGATGTGAGCTTTGCGCTGCTGGAGCGATTGGCGGAGATTACGCTGGAACACGGGGGGTGCATGTACCCGGCCAAGGATGCGCGGATGACTCCGCACCAGTTCCAGAGCTTCTATCCGCAGTGGGAGCAATTTGCCCGCTTCATCGATCCTGCGTTCAACTCGGCCTTCTGGCAAAGGGTGACTGCGCATGCCTGAGCCGCTGCCCTCGCGCATCCTGGTGCTTGGAGCTACCTCGGCCATTGCGATGGCGGTGACGAGCAGGCTGGCTTCGAAGGGCGCTCACTTTTTTCTGGTGGCGCGTGATCCGGCCAAGCTGGATGCGGTGAGGAAGGACTTGATTACGCGTGGAGCGGCAAGCGTGGCTACGCACGCCATGGACCTGGACGATACTGCCGCGCATCCGGAGATGCTGGCGGCAGCCGTTGAGACGCTGGGGATTGTCGAGGCTGCGCTGACTGCTCATGGAGTTCTGGGTGACCAGGAACAGGCGCAGGCCAGCTACGCTGTTGCCGAGACGGTTCTGCACACCAATTTTCTTTCCGCCGTTTCCCTCATCACGTGGCTTGCTAATTACTTTGAATCCACGCACCAGGGCACGCTGGCCGTGATTTCTTCAGTTGCCGGGGACCGCGGGCGCAAGAGCAACTATGTGTATGGGGCTTCGAAGGGCGCGTTGAATATTTTTCTCGACGGGGTTCGCAACCGCATCGATCGCGCAGGGGTGCAGGTGCTGACCATCCGCCCGGGTTTTGTCTCCACGCCGATGACGGCTCACCTGCCGCAGGGACCGCTTTTCGCCAGCCCAGGGAAGGTTGCGCAGGGTATCCTCAAAGCGATTGAACGGCGCAAGGACGTGGTCTACCTCCCCTGGTTCTGGGCGCCGATCATGTTTGTCATTCGCTGCATTCCGGAGTCGATCTTCAAGAAGCTGAACCTCTGAAAGCCGGGCGGACACCGCTTGTGCTATCAATGAAGGCAATATGCTATCATTGATATCATTTGATCGCGAGGTGAGCCTTATGCCTGCTGTCACTGTCCGCAAACTTTCCGAGAAGACCCATCGCGCTCTCAAAGTGCGCGCCGCCCGGAATGGGCGCAGCACCGAGGCTGAGATACGCGTGATTCTGGAAGATGCCGTCACGCCCAAACCTAGTATTAAAATCGGCTCGGAGCTTGCGGCGTTTGGACGGCGGTACGGCGGCATCGAACTCAACTACAAGCGCGATCGCAGGCCAATCGAGGCAGCAAAATTTGAATGATAGTCCTCGACACCAACGTGATCTCGGAGCCGTTGAAGCCGAAGGCCGATCGGGCGGTGCTTCGATGGCTCGACGCGCAGGACTCAGAGACGCTGTACCTCACCGCAACTGCCTTGTCGGGAGTACTGATTGGTATTGCACTTCTCCCGGCGGGCAAGCGAAAGCACGGCATGGAACTGGCCATGCAATCGTTGCAAAAGAGGCTCTTTGCAGACCGTCTTCTTTCCTTCGACCGGGAAGCGGCGATTGCCTTCGCTCTGTTGGGAAGTCGCGCAGCATCGAAGGGCTATTCCATCTCCGTGGCCGACTGTCAGATTGCCGCGATAGCCGCCGTGCATGGATTCACTGTCGCCACGCGCGACATGGCCCCGTTCCTCGCCGCCGGCGTTCCGGTGATCAACCCGTGGGTGATTTGAAGGAGAGGCAGATGGGACGGCCCGACTCAAGTCAGGCCCTGGTTACAAAACCTTCGAGCGCTGACATCATTGAGTTTTTCCGCAGCCTGTAAAGCCCTATTGATTCAGGAGCGATTTACGGCGCGACTGAAGTCGTGCCCTGACACTTCTTGCACATTATGTTGAGTTTTTCCGCAGCCCGTGAAGCCCAACTCATTCTGCTGACCTGATCGGCGCGACTGAAACCCCACCCCAGCGACGAAGACCTGTCGCCGGGGGCCCCGGTGAAGTCGCGCCCTGATACAAGACCTGTGCGAGGCCCTACAGTAGGGGCTTCTCCGCAATGTGTGAAGGCTCCTGCCCCCTCCGCGAGATTGGAAAGAGCGTCGTCCCATTCATGGAAGCGCTTTAGTTAAACAGATCTTTCATCTTGTCGAGAAGGCCGGACGACGCGGGCTTGTTGTCGACGGTGAGAGACTCGGCCAGTTTGGCGACCAGTTCGCGCTGGGCGCGGCTTAGCTTTTTTGGGACCTGGACGAGAAGCTTCACGATGAGATCGCCGTGGCCTTTTTCGTTGAGGTAAGGCACGCCGCGGCCGCGAATGCGCAGTTCCCTGCCGGCTTGCGTGCCCTCGGGAACCTTGAGGTTTACCGGACCGTCGATGCCGGGAATTTCAAACTCCGCGCCCAATGCCGCCTGGGGAAAGCTGATGGGAATGACGCAATGCAGGTCGTAGCCGTCGCGCTCAAAGAACTCGTGGGGACGGATGGCGAGCACGACATAGAGATCGCCCCTTGCGCCGCCGGAACGGCCGGCATCGCCTTCGCCGGCGTATCGAATGCGGGTTCCCGCCTCGACGCCAGGAGGCACTTTGACGGTGAGCTTCAGTTCCTTGGTAACGCGGGTTTCGCCGCGACAGGCCGGGCAGGGATCGCCGATGACGGAGCCTGCGCCGCCGCAAGCGCCGCAGGTGCGAGCCACGGAGAAAAAGCCTTGCTGATAACGGATTTGGCCACGGCCCTGGCACTGGCTGCAGACGCTGGGGCCGCGTCCTGAGGTGCTGCCGCTTCCTTTGCAAGCGGCGCAAGCCTCGAGGCGGCGAATTCTGACCTCAGTTTCCGCGCCGAAGAAGGCTACGTCAAAGTCGACTGCCAGGTCGAAGCGCAAGTCGTCGCCTCGCTTTTGGCGCGAGGCGCGCTGGGCACCGCCCACGTTGAACATCTCGCCGAAAAGATCGCCGAAAATGTCGCCGATGTCCACGCCTCCGGCAAAGGGATTGGAACCGAAGCCCTGGCTGCCGAGGCCGGCATGTCCGTAGCGGTCGTAGGCGGCGCGTTTGTCTGGGTCGCACAGCACCTGGTAGGCCTCGCTGGCCTCCTTGAAGCGCTCTTCGGCCGCGTGATCGCCGGGGTTGCGGTCAGGATGGTACTTGAGCGCCAGTTTGCGATAGGCGCTCTTCAACTCCTGGTCGCTGGCGTCCCTGGAGACACCCAGGACTTCGTAGTAGTCGGATTTGCTCACTGTTGTATCGGGTCTCATTCGCTCTTCTGTTTAGGGTTGTGCGCCACGCGCACCATTGCCGGACGCAAAAGACGCTCACGGAGCCGGTAACCGCGCCGAACTTCCTCGGCAACGTGCTGGTCGGGCAGGTCTTCGCGCTCCACCGTTCCGATAGCTTCATGCAGGCGGGGATCGAAGGCCTCGCCGACAGCCGGAACGGCATTCACTTGCAACTGGCGCAGGATTTCTTCCATCTGTTTCACGATCAGCTCGACACCGTGGCGCAACTGGTGGGCGGTGCTGTTGGACTTGAGGGCCAGCTCGAAGTTATCGATGACGGGCAGAAACTGCTCGATGACGCTGCCGGTGGCATAGTCGCGAAACTCAAGGCGCTCGCGCTCGGCGCGCTTGCGGGCGTTTTCAAACTCGGCCTGCAAGCGGGCCAGGCGATCGAGCAACTGGTCGCGCTCAGCCTTTAACTGGTCGTATTCCTCGCGGCATACGGGTTCCGCATTGTTCGCCGGCTTTTCGCCGCTCTCCGCTGTCGGGCCGGACTGGGATTCTTCCGCCACGTCGCCGGAGGGGAGTTCGGGCGTTTCCAGGATATTCGACTCTTTGTCTTTTTTTGGCATAACTCTATGCTTTCTCCACGAGATCATCGGCGCCTGATTCCATGATAATTCGTTTGCCGGTGGCGGGAATCGCGGCCGAATTTGGGCTGTTCATTGGATGATCCAAAGAGGGACCAGGGTCCAGAGTGTACCAACATATGCGCCCTAATGAATTCCCTCGCCGGCGGGGAGTTCGAGAATGCGCTCGGAGAGGCGGGCAATGTAGCGCACGGCTTGGATCATTTCCTGATATTGGATGCGCGTGGGGGCGATGACCGCGACGGTGCCCACGTTTGAAACCCCGAGCCGGGCGGGAGCGCCGATGAGCACCAGGTCTTGCATGGCCGGGGAAGCATCATCGAGCCCGACGACCACGCGCACCTCCTGCTGACGCCCGTCCACGTAGGCTGTGAGCAGCTCGACGAGCCGCTGCTTGGCCTCAAGGGCAAGCAGCATCTGGCGCAGGCGCTCACGGTCCACCTCGGCGGCAATCAGGTTAGCCATTCCGTCAACAAAGATGGCGGGACCGGCCTCGCCCGCTGCCAGGGCGCCTTTGCGGCAGAGCTCCTCAACCGAGGACAGCATTTGCCGGTAGGCTTCGCGCTCAATCTCCACGCGCCGGGCAACTTCAGAGCGAATGCGATCGATGGGCCAGCCGCGGAAGTTCTCATTCAGGTAGCGCGCGGCGGTCTCCAGGTCAAGGTGGGTCAAATCCTTGTCGAGCGCCAGCACGCGGTCTTGCACGGCGCCGGCCTGGGTAACCAGAACGGCCAGCACGCGGCCTTGTGAAAGGCGCGAAAAATGAATGTGCTCAAGTATCTGGCTCTCAGTGGAACTGGCCAGGGCCACGCCAAGGCCGCTGGAGATGAGCGCCAGGACGTGCGAGGTGCGCTCAAGGTAGTCATGGGAGCTGGTCACGCCGGTGAAGCTTTCCTCAATTTGCCCGCGGCGGGCTTCGCTGAGGTGCGAAGCGTTTTGCGACTTGGGGCTGGATGGCTGCGCACCGGCAGCGATGCGGCCTGTTTGAGTGATCTGTTCCACGTAATAACGGAAGGCCGCGGCGGTGGGGACTCGGCCGGCGGAGGTGTGCGGCTGCTCAAGAAGGCCGGCTTCACCCAGCGCGGCCATCACGTTGCGCAGAGTCGCAGAGCTGAGGCCTTCCTTATTCGCAAAATGCTGGGCAACCGCCTGCGAGGCCACTGGTTCGCCGGTAGCAATATACAGCTCGATGATAGCTGTGAGCACCAGCCGCTCTCGCGGACTGACGCGCGCTTCAGGCATCTGGGCTCCATTTCTGGGTGGCCGGACGGCCCGGAAGGGATGGCTGATGCTACCCCCGACCGGGTCGCGGTCTGCTAAACGCTTAATTTCTCAGCATTTATGCCAGAATGAGGATAAGGTTTCCCAATTTGATTCTAGGGATGGCCGGGATGCGCTGTCAAGGCTGGGCCGAGGCCCACGAGACCGGGATCAGGGCTGGTTGTAATAGCCGGTACTGGTTCGCGCGGCAATGCCCAATTTGTCAATCTGCACTTTCAGGTCGTGATACTCGTTCTGCCTGTCTGCGCGAGGCGGATCGAATGAGAGCGTGTAAAAAGCGCCGGCGTCCTGCACACAGCTATCGATCTGGCTGGAAAGATCGTTGCCCAGCAGCACGCGCCCGCCGCTTTGGACAACCAGCACCTTGAGATCCAGATTACCGGGGTTGGATTTGGCGGCCGCGTTCACGCTTTTCAGGAAGCCCAGGTAGGCATTGCTCGTGGGCCCGGCGAACTCAGCCGTCGAAATGCTGTAAACGGAGATGCGGCCCTGGCGCAGAATGGTCGAGAGCTCGACGATACGGTCGAATAACATCTGCTGTTCCTTGTTTGACATGTAAAAGTTGACCCCGTCGAGCATCGGCCAGCCGGGGCCGACCCAGATGAGCAACTTTTTGCCGGGAAGCTGCGCATAGTTTTTGGCCAACGCGGTGAAAATGCGGATGGAATCATTGAATCGCTCGGTAGCGCCCGCTGCCCCTGCCGAGCGGCCAATGACACGCAGGCCGGCGTCCACCTGGCTAAGGTTTGCGGCGAGCGCGTTGCCGTCAGAGGAATGCTTGATGCGAACTTTCACACCTTCATCGGTAAAGAGGTCGATGGCTACCGGAACGGCAAGACGACCGCCATTCTCGCGCAGAAACTTCTCGATCCCCTGACGCTCGATCGCCACTTGCTGAAAGGGGAGATTGACCGCGTCGATGAGAAGAATGGCTTCCGCGGGCGGATCGGCCGGTTGGTTGGTCGCTTCGACGGCGTGAAGGGAGAGGATTTTAGCGGGCAGTTTGTCATCGAGCAGCGTAAAGTCTGCGGGTTCGAGACCGGATACCGGCTTTCCCGATTTATCGGTGACCACGACATCGAGTTGCATGCGTCCCTGGCCGTGGTCGGGCGCAGGGGCAGGACGGGCTGTGAGCGCAGGAGCCTGGGGCGCAGACGGCGCCGGAACATTGGACTGTTGTGCGAAGGCCGGCACCGGTAAAAAGAGCAGCAGAGAAAGGCAGGCAATTTGCGGCCTGTTCATGCGGTTTACCTCACTAGAGCCCTTGATGAACCAGGGGGCGGGCGGGCTCTAAGCCTACCCCATAGTGCGTGGGAGGAGTCGATCAATTCTACGACGGCGATGCAGGATAGAGAAAAGTGCCGGGAAAGCCTCAACGGGCCTTAAGCTGGTAGATTTTGAAGAGGGGCCATCGTTTTAGACGGCGCGGGCTTTGACTCGAGCCGGAGCGAGCCCAGGGAATGCAGCCATGTTTCGCACCACTGAAGATATCCGCATTAAATGGACGAAGGTTGTTCTTCCTCCCGTGTTTCTTGAGGAGGATTATCCGGTTACCGAGGCTGCCTCGGCGACGATTTACGACGCCCGCAACGAGATTACAAACATTCTTCGGCGAAGCGATCCGCGGTTGCTGGCGCTGGTGGGCCCGTGCTCGATTCACGACACCAAGGCCGCGCGCGAGTATGCAGGCCTGCTGCGCGGGGCGATTGAGGAGTTTCAAAACGAACTGCGCATCGTGATGCGCGTGTACTTTGAGAAGCCTCGGACCACGATCGGGTGGAAGGGGCTCATCAACGATCCCTACCTGGATGAGTCTTTCAAGATCAACGACGGCCTGCGGCTGGCGCGGCGGCTGCTGCTGGACCTGGCGGAGATGGGCGTGCCCACGGGCACGGAATTCCTTGACATGATTTCGCCGCAGTATATTGCGGGGCTGGTGAGTTGGGGCGCCATTGGCGCGCGCACCACCGAGAGCCAGGTTCACCGGCAGCTTGTCTCAGGGCTATCCTGCCCGGTGGGCTTCAAGAACGGCACCTCAGGCAACGTGCAGATTGCCATTGACGCCATTCTTTCCGCCGCACATTCGCACACCTTTCTGGGCCACACCAAGCATGGGCAGTCGGCCATTTTTGTGACCACCGGAAATCCGGACTGCCACATGATTTTGCGCGGAGGCAGAAACACGGTGAATTACACGGCCGAGAGCGTGGCCGAGACGGCAGCGCAGATGGAAAAGGCGGGCGCCGAGCCGCGCATTATGATCGACTTTAGCCACGCCAACAGCAGCAAAGACTACCGGCGCCAGGCGGCTGTGTGCCACGACGTGGCCGCGCAGATTGCCGAGGGCAACCCAAACATCATCGGCGTGATGATCGAGAGCAACCTGGTGGCCGGCGCGCAGCGGCTGGTTGCGGGGCAGCCGCTGGTGTATGGCCAAAGCATTACCGACGGCTGCATTGATCGGGCGGAAACGCACACGCTGCTTGCGGAACTGGCCCAGGCCGTTCGCGCGGGGCGGCGCGTTGAAGCGGCGGCCCGCGCATAAGACCGGAAATCGCGGACTCAAGAGCCGGCCCGGCTAGTCTCGACGATCCCGGAGAATCACCCTGGTGCGTTCGCGCGTAATACGGATGCGGCACGGCAGTCTGTCGGGACCAATTCCACAACTCTGGTCGCGGAGGCTGATCCAGGCCACCTGGTCCGAACCGAGCATCCACGCAGTCGCGTCGGCTGCATTGCCAGTCTCCCGCATAAAATATGCGGCGTTCAAATCGGCGTCGGCGGCTTCAGCGTTCAACTCCTGGCACTGGGCGAGGGGCGGGGCGGGCGCATCCTCAGGGTGAGAGCAGTAGTCCTCGTCGTGCAGCAGGACGTACTTTTTGCCGTTGGCGGGGATGAAATAGCGGGGGGAAATGATCTTGATCCTTGCGATCAAGGCCCATTGGCTGAAGTCCTGAAGAAAGTCCGGCGGCAGCTGACCCATGCTGAGGGAGGTCTGCCTCAATTGCCGCGAAAAAATGGCGAGGGTGGGCGTGGGTTCGCCGTTGATGGGATGAAAGTAGATTCCGCCCAGCCCTATGCCATTTTGCATATCGAACCATAAGAAGCCTCGGCCCATCCTATGCGCGTCAGGACCGCCTGCCGTGCCCACCATGACGAAGCGGCCGTCGCGCACACTGATGGGCAAAGGCGTGTTCTCAAACACCTCGTCGCGGGCCTCGGAGAGCGGCTTGTCGTAGTGGTAAAAATAGCGCGTGGAGGGCGTGATCAGCTTTTCCAACTCGCGGAACCGCTTGTCTTTGCGGATCTCCCTGGGCATCTTGCCGTCATAATCCTTCAGAAATGCGAGTTGATCGGCGGCAATCGGATTTTGAATGATGGCCGCGGAGGGCGGCGGTTGTAACGGGGGTGAGGGCGCGGCGGGGTTCTGTTGCGCGGCGGAGTGGGATAGAAGCGACCCGGCGGCGATCAGGAGTTGCACTGAAAGAACGAGCGGGAAGACAGGTTTGCATGTGCGAAGTGAGCCAGGGAAGAAGCGCATCGCATGACCTCTGGATAACAATCTAGACGAGACTGCGCAACTTTGATTTGAATTTTCATGAAGGGTTCACCGGCGGAAGTCGACGCGAGGCGTTCTACGAGGCATCGACGGCCGACTATCTTCCGGAGCCGCTATGATGGTTGCCAGCGCTGGAGTTGGCGGCGCGAACCTACTCCATGTGCCCCACTATCTTCATCTCGGCAGGCGAGGCCAGCGGCGAGCACTATGGCGCGCTGTTAATCGACGCGCTTAAAAGGCAGCTTGCGGCCAACGGTGGCGGGCCGGCTCAGTTTTTCGGGATGGGCGGGGATCGTATGGAGGCGGCGGGGCTGGAACGAGTGGTGCGGTCAGAGGATATGGCGGTGATGGGGCTGACCGAGGTGGTGCTCCACTTGCCGCGCATCTACGGCGAATTCCGCAAGCTGAAAGAGGCGATTCGCGGGCGGCGGCCCGATGTGGCCGTGCTCATCGACTTCCCCGATATCCACTTCAAGCTGGCAGAGGAGTTCCACCGGCAGGGGGTTCCGGTGATTTTTTTCGTGAGCCCGCAGTTGTGGGCGTGGAAGAAACACCGCATCAAGCTGGTGCGGAGATTTGTTGACAAGATGCTGGTGATTTTTCCGTTTGAGGAGGGTTTTTATCGCCAGCGCGGCGTGAAGGCGGAGTTTGTGGGGCATCCGCTGGCGGATGAGCCGCTGCCGGCGGAAAGTCGCGAAGAGTTTGCCGCGGCCCATGGGCTGGACGCAACGAAAACATGGATCGGTCTGCTGCCGGGGAGCCGGGCGGGCGAGATTCGCGACAATTTGCCAGAGATGCTTGAGGCTGCGTGGAGTCTTTCGGGCTATCCGCGCAAACCGGAGAACAGGGCCAAGAAGGCAAATGCAGATCCTTTGATGGAGCTTGGACCGAGACTTCCTTACCGGCGGAGGCTCTCAGATCAATTTGAGTTTGTGGTTCCACTGGCCCCTACGCTGAATGCGGCGCAGCGGGAGGAGGTGGAGACGCTGGTAAATGACCAGGGGAGCGGGTTGGACATCCGGCTGGTGGAGGATGCGCGGGGAACGCTACGGTACGCACGGGCATCAGTGGTAGCCAGCGGGACGGCAACGGTGGAGGCGGCGCTGATGGGCAATCCTTTTGTGGTGGTGTACCGGGTTTCGCCGCTGACCTACGCCATTGCCAGGCGGGTGGTAAAGGTGGATCACGTGGCCATGGCCAACCTGATCGCCGGAAAACGGATGGCGCCGGAGCTGATCCAGCATGACTTCACGGAGGCAAATATCGTCAAACAACTCGAACGTCTGCTACCGGATGGGGTGCCCCGCCAGTCCATGATGGAGGAGCTTGCGGCGATTCGGGGATTGCTGAGCCGCCGGGAGGCGGGCTGTAACAAAGAAAGCGGCGGGGCCATCGAACGGGTTGCCGCGATTACGTTGGAGGAGCTTCGAAGCGCTTCCCCGGCGCGAGGTGCGGAGTCTATGCGAAGCTGAAAACGGCGGGTTGAGTGGAGGGAGTTGGCCGTTGGGGGTCTGAGGTTTCCCACCCATGCGACAGAAAAAAGTCGCAAGGATGGGGTACGGGGCTTTCGGGGCCGGCTTTAACGGGCTTCTGGGAAAATGGACGATGCCGATGACTGCGATTCGTGGAAAAATGCGGATGTTGCCGGTGACGGGCGGGTTGGCCTGCGCATTGCTGATGGTGTCTCCCCTTGGCGCGCAAAGGATTGAGCGGCCGGCGCTGAACATTAGCGGCTATGTGATCGATGCGGAGATCGACACGGCCACGCACCACCTGGCAGCCAAGGCGGTGGTGAGCTTTACCGCGCCGGAGAATGCCGAAGTGGTGAGTTTCGGATTTCACCCGGCGCTCAAGGTGAGCAAAATCAGCGATGAAAGCGGCAAAGTGCTCACCGGAGAGCGGACGGCGGACGGGAGTATCCGCGTCACTCCACTCGCTCCGTTTGTTAAGGGGCAGGTGTCGCATTGGACCTTCGAGTACGAGGGCGCAATTACCGGCAACGAGGACGGCCCGGTAGAAGGGCTGAAGCTGGCGGCTATACAGGAGCCGATTACCTACCTGCTGTATCCGGCGCGATGGTTTCCGACGACCGGCTACCTGACCGACAGGTTCACGGCGGAGATGCATATCCGCGTGCCGCAGGGGATGCGGGTGTTTGCCAGCGGGGCGCAGGGAGGTTCGAAGCCGGTGACGCTGGCCAGCGGCAAGCCGGGTGACCAGTACGACTTTAACTGGAAGAAGCCGGGGTTTCCGGGAACGGTGATTGCCGGGCGGTTTGTGTCACCGGTTTCTGTCGGCGCCGGCAACGTGAAGGTGTATTTGACGGTGAGCCATCAGCAGGCGGGCAACGAGCTGGCCCAGACGGCAACCAAGGAGTTCGACTTTTTTACCGACAGCTTTGGAGCGCCGGAGTCGAGCCGCCTGAATGTGGTGGAACTGCCGGACGATACGCTGCCCGCGGTTTGGGCGCCGGAGCTGGCGGCGATTCTAGGTTCGCGGGTGGGCGACAAGAGCGGAATACGGCTGCTGGCCAATACCATTGCCCACCAGTGGTGGGGTTCTGAGGTGAGCCCGCGGACACTGAACGATGCGTGGATCACCAACGGCATGGCCCGCTACGGCGAATTGATGTATGTGGAAGATCAGAGCGGCAAGAACGCCATGCGGACGGCGCTGCAGGACGTTTCGGCGGGCGCGTTGGCCTATGACACGATTCCGCTGTCGAGCACGGGGCGGCTGAATCCGTTTTCGCCGGAGTTCCAGTCGATGACGCTGGAAAAGGGAGCGATGGTCTTCCACATGCTCCGCTGGGAGGTGGGTGACAAGGCGTTTTTGGCCACGCTGAAAGGAACGCTGAGCCAGTACACCGACCAAAGCCTGCGCTCCAGCGACCTGGTGAAGGTGGCCGAGTCGCAGAGCCAGCAGCAGCTGACACCCTTCTTTGCGCAGTGGATCGACGGCACCGGCGCGCCTGCGTTTACCGACAAGTATGCTGTTTACCGGCTGGGAAACAACAAGGGCTTCCGGACCATTGGGGAGATTCAGCAGGATCTTGACCTGTTCCGCATGCCGGTGGAGCTGCGCGTGGAGACGGACGGCAAAACCGAAACCCAGAAAGTTGACGTGGTGGGCACCGACACTCAATATGTGGTGGATACGTTCGGGCGGCCGCGGCGCATCGCCATCGATCCACAGAACTGGCTGTTGAAGTCGACGCCCGACCTGAGCGTGCGCATCGCCATCCTAAAGGGGCAGCAGCTGGTGGCGGAAGGCGACCTGAGCGGGGCGCTGGCCGAGTACCAGAAGGCCCTGGAAGCCAACCCGCAAAGTTCGCTGGCCGCCTACCGCATTGGCGAGCTGCTGTTTACCCAGCGCAACTACCAGGCCAGCGTGAACTCCTACCGGGATGCGCTGCGGGGCGACGGAGAGCCGCGCTGGACTGAGGTTTGGAGCCACATCGCGCTGGGCAAGATATTTGACATCACCGGCCAGCGCGACCGGGCAGTGAACGAGTACCGGCTGGCGGTGCAGACCAACGACAATACCCAGGGCGCGGTGAACGAGGCGCGGCAATGGCTGCAGCGGCCGTATAAGCTGCCTGACGCCGACTAGGAGTCAGACGGGAGCGTAGTTCCCACCCTTGCGGCAGAAAAAAGCCGCAAGGACGGGGCACGGAGCATTGAAGAACGAGGGACAAAAGCCGCTGGGTTTAAAGGGACTGTTAGCTTAATTCCTGCGGCGAGCGTGGCCGCCCAGTGAAAGGACTTCCAGGTCAACCCTGGCCAGGCCGGCCTCGGTCATGGCCAATTTCTCGGCTGCGGCTTGAGAAAGATCGATGATGCGGCCCTCGTCAATCAGATCGCCGCGATCGGTGATGCGGACGATGACCGAGCGCTTGTTTGAGCGGTTGACGACCCGCACCACAGAGCCGAACGGCAGCGTGGGGTGGCAGGCAGTCAAGGCTTTCTTGTCGAATGGCTCACCGCTGGCGGTCCGCCGACCGTCGAAAACCCCGCCATACCAGGAAGCGAAGCCGTGAAGCTTGTCAGACCAGCTCAATGCGGCATGATCTGGCTTGATTATTGGCGGCACCAGAAAAGATGGGGTGGCCATCGCAATCGGCGGAGCTGCCGGCGGCATGGTTGCAACCGGCCTGGGAAGCGCCACGTTGGCCTGCACGGCAGGAGAAGCAAGCGTGACCACCGCTGCGACCAGCGCAGCCGAGGAAGCTCCCGCCAGGAGGCAAGCTCCGAGGGGTGTTTTCAAGCTCAAGGTGCGCGATTTCCTTCTTATCACCATCCGATCATTTTACTAAATCAAAACGTATCCTGCCCATTTATTAGCAAGAAGATACGCGGAGCCGACGTGTGAAAATGGGTTGTTTCCCGGCCTTCCTGCTGTAACTCACGCATCTTCTATAACTTAACAGATGCACACAAAATGGTGCAAAAATCGGTATACGCCGGATCCATCGTGCTGGAATTTGACGAGTTGGCCGGCAAACCGCCGGCGCTGCCGGGCTGAAGTTGTAGCTGGCGCTCCGCCTGATTTGCAGATTAATTCCAGCTTCCTGCTAGCGTTCAGCTTAGGTCATCGATGACCAGGAGCGGTGAGCGATGGAATTGAGCGCGGCAGGGCTGGAATTGCTGAAGAAATCAGAGGGCTTTCGGAATCATGCTTATCGGGATGTGGCGGGATTTTTGTCCATCGGGTACGGACACAAGGTGCTTGCGTCGGAGTCGTTTCCGAACGGCATCGATGAGCCGGAGGGAGCTGCACTGCTGGCGGGCGACGTGCGCACTGCGGTGCGGGCTGTTCAAAAACTGGTGAGGGTTGCGCTGACGCAGGGTCAGTTTGACGCGTTGGTGGACTTCTGCTTCAACCTGGGACAGGGCAGGCTGGCGGCATCGGCGCTGCTGCAGGATCTGAACAGGGGGCGGTACAACGCAGCCGCCGAGCAGATGCTGCGGTGGGACCACGCCGGCGCCGAGGAGAATGCAGGGCTGAAGGCGCGGCGTGAAGCTGAATTTCACCTTTGGCACAGTCCGGTTGTTTAGGGCTGAAGGGCGTGATTTCGGACTCGAGGTTCGAGGTATCACACCCTTGCGACAACAAAAAATCGCAAGGATGGGGCACGGGGCTTTGTGGGGCGATCTTTCGACGTTTCAGGAGGCGAAGAGGCCATGGCGCCCCCGGAAATTCCTAATCGAGATCGAGGACTGCGAGGCCTTCGTCGGGCTTGAGGTATCCTTTGCGGCGAAACCAGTCTTCCATGGCGGGTTGCAGGCGATTGAGAGGGACGCGGCTGCCGGCTTCGAGGAGCCCGTCGGCAATGGGAAGAGTGTCGTCGAATAGCGTGTCGTTGGTGAAGTTGCGCATGGCGAAGTTATCGATCCAGCGGATGGGGCAAGGGTGCGCCGCGCCGGATGATTCGACTCGCTGGATGGAGAGACGGCGCAGGAACATGCTCCCACTTTAACGGATGTGAAGCCGGGCGCCGACGACTATTCGTTGGCTGGCGTCAACGAGGACGGCGCGAAACTCGTCTACTTGATTGAGCACCTCGCCGGCGTTGCCGCTCACCAGCGAAAGAGCAGATTTGGCTGCGGAAAAACTGGGAAGTGGGCGGCGGCCCGCCGGGATTTCTGCACTTGTTTTTCACGATATTCCCCGAACAAACAGGAGGTTCTTCCCATGCTCGAGCTCGACTATTTCGTTTCAGTGGCACGGCGAACGTTACTGATGGCCAGCGTATTGGTTGCAAGCTGCTGCGCAATTTGGGCGCAGGCAGATGGAGCCCCTCCCACAGGCCAGATGCATCCGCGCGGCGGCAACCCGGGACGTGAACTTAACGACCTTACACGGGTGCTGGCGCTGACTGAGGAACAGCAGGCACAGGTGAAGACCGTGCTGCTGGAGCGCAGGCAGAAGATGGAGGCCTTGCGCGCGAGCAACGCACAGCCGAGCCGCGAACAGATGCAGGGAATCCGCAGAGAGGGCGATGCAAAAATTGCGGAACTGTTGAATGAGGACCAGAAGGCCAAATTCGCCGCCTGGCAGCAACAACACGAGCAATGGCGTCACGGGGCCGGCGGCGATGGCGCTCCAGCCGCAGCGCCGCCGGGGCTTTGAGACAGTTCCCATTTGAGTATTGAAATAATCGAGGGCTACGGCTTTTTTTCAGGCACGGGCTTGGCGTCTTTGGGCTGCTGGGTGTCAACGCGGAAGCGCTTGAAGTCGTAGTCGCGCTCGGTAATGTGCTGGCGGACGCTTTTCACCATCAGCAGCCGGGCCTGTATGGTGGCTTCGCTGCCGGTGGGGAGCCACAACTCTCCGTTGAGCTCTTCCTGATCAAAGCGGAAGCTGGAACCTTTTTGAATGCTGGCGAAGAGGCCGCCGGCAACGCGAAAGTTGTCGTTGAAGCTGACTTCGAGATGGGCCACCTGGCGGCCTGCTTCGTCAACCCAGATGGTGCCCTGAAGTTTCTTTGAGGCGTCTTCGACCACGCCGCTGGTCTTGGCGTCTTTGCGGCCGATGAATTCAAAAACGATGGCCGGCCGGCCGCGATAGTTTTCCCTGCGGGGATTGCACACATCCATAATATCCAACAGCCGGCTGACGCTGATGGTTTGCCCTTCCAGCGGTTGATCGGACGGCGTTTTCTGCGCCTTCTCAACCAGCTTGGTCACGCGCTCGGTTTCCTTTTGGTCGTCGTGGCTGTCAAGCGGCTGGCCGTTCTTCTTTACGGTGCGGCCGATCAGGTGGCCATTCACAAAGAAGTTTTCCATCTCTTCGGTCTCGGTCTTCTTTACCTGGCCGTTGGCGTCGAGATCCTGGGTGGTCTGGAGGGATGTGAAGGTGTAGTTTTCGCGAACCTTCTCCAGTTGCTTCTGGTGATCCATAACCTGGTGAACGAGCTGATGAATCTCAGGCAATGGCTGAGCGGCCTGACCGGTTGACTGCTGGGCATGGGCCAGCGTCGACACCAGCGAAACCACAAAGCCGGCAACGCCAAGGATGCGCATTGAGTTCATGAGGCCAAATTCCTGGGGTTCGATAGAAGCCGGAGCGTGGATTGACAAGAGCCGGACGTGAGCCGGCGGCAAATCGGCTCTCGCCGTTATTTCCTTGTTCATGCTATAACGGAAGGCTAGTGTCCACATTCAGCCTTGCAGGCGACGCTCAAAGAAGTCCGCCTGAATACGGGGATCGCCCGTGTGATGCTCGAAGGAGGTTCAATGTTCAGACTCATCGTTCAATGGCTCTTGTCGGCAATTGCCCTGATGATCGTTTCCAGGCTGGTGCCGGGTTTCTACGTGAACGGACTGGCGCCAGCGCTGATTGCTTCGGTAGTGATCGGCTTGTTGAACGCCACTCTCGGCCTATTCCTGAAGGTCATCACCTTTCCCCTGAGTATCCTCACTTTCGGAGTTTTTCTGCTGGTGATCAACGCGGGGATGCTGTTGCTGGCATCGGAGTTGGTGCCCGGCTTCCAGGTGCAGGGCTACAGGCCGGCATTTTGGGGCGCGGTGGTGCTGGCTGTGTTGAGCCTTATCATTCGGATGGTTTTCTCTGACTAGCAATCGCCGCTCGGAATGCAGTGAGGCCATTAGTTCGCCGGAGGCGAAGCGGGCTGCGCGGCAGATTTGCCGACGGCACTGGGCTTAACGCGATGAGCCGGCTTTTTCGCGGTGTGCGCGGCAGGCTTGGCCTGCACAGGCTGCGCCGTTACCGGGTGCGCAAGCACGGGGCCATTGAGAGTTTGCGGAGTACGCATGGCTCCGGCGCTGGAAAAACCGCCTTGGGCCGCAACATGCGGCGGCAGAGCGGCCGCCCTGCTGGGCACGGGTTGCTGAACGCCGGAGTAAATTCCCCATCCGCCGCCTGCAACTACAAACACAATTGCGGCCGCAGCTGCGGAGCGCATCCAACTGCTGCCAAGTCCAGGTGCGACAGGCCATGCGAGAATGCGGCCCTTGCGAGGCGCGAGCAGAAGTTTGGCGTGGACGCGATCTTCCAGGCCCGCTGGAACGGGAAGATGGGCGATGAGGCGCAGTGTTTCTTCAGCGGCACCTGGCTCCAGCGCGGAGCCGGATTGGTTGGACGACGGGATTTGTCTGGTAGTGTTCATCGCAAACTCCTTGCATGATTGAGCAGGCCGGCAACCAGGTTCCGCGCGCGAAAGAGCCGGGAGCGAACGCTGGACTCGGTGATGCCCAGCACCGAGGCGATCTCAACGCTGCTCAACTCCTCAAAGGCCGAAAGCATGAGCACCTGGCGCTCTTTGGCGGGCAGTTGCTCAATGCAGGCCAGCACATGTGCGTGGTGCTGGGCGGCGGAAGCGATCTGCTCGGCGGTCAGACCATCGGACGGCAACACGCGCGCCAAGTCTGCCACGTCGTCTGTCTCCGGCCTGGTTTTGGCGCGGCGCTTGCGGTCAAGCACGATATTCCAAACGATGCGGATGAGCCAGACCCGCTGATCGCGCACTTCATCGAGCGTGTCGCGATGGCGCAGGACGCGGAGAAACGTCTCCTGAACTGCGTCTTCCGCATCGGAGGGATTACGCAGAACGGAGAAGGCCACGCGGTAGAGGGTGCCGGCGTACTGGCTAACCAGCGCCGCAAGCATCTCTTCTTCCGCCTGCGCGCGGACCTGGCTGTTCACCGCGTTGTTCGGAATCTCCATCCAACCTGCGAATACTGCCTGGCCGGCGCTCATAACCCACCAGACGCAGGCGGCGGGGAAAATGCTCGGGCTCCCGGCCGACAATCCGCCGGGCAGTTCCAAGGCGGAAGCAGACCGGCCCCAGCAGGCCAAAGGCATCGGAGCTGCCCTACTGTTTGCCGGTGAGCTTTTGCGCGGCGATGGAGCCGGCCGCGCCATCCTTGTCCGCGTCCTTCACTTTGGCCCAAAGTGCGCGGGCCTGGTCCTGCTTGCCCGATGCTGCATAGAGATCGGCCAGGTCAAGCTGAGCCACGCTGGTTGAAACCGTCTCAGACGGTTTGGCGGCCAGCGCATTGTAGATATCGATGGCCTCGCCGTCACGGCCAGTCCGGTGGTAAAGACTGGCCAGCGCCAGCTTGGCCAGGTTGGAGAGATTGCGGTCCCATGAGCCGGCAGCGGCCTTCAGTTCCGTCTCCGCGGGGCCGTTCTGGCCGAGTTCCTCGTCTGTGACCCCGGCAAAGTAATGGGCTTTTGCGCCCTGGGGCAGCCAGCCGTATTTCTGGATTACTGCTTGAAACTGCTGATTGGCCGCTTTCGAGCGATCGTTGGCAGCGGTGTAAGCGCCTTTTTCAGCCGGGACGCCGGGCTGGGCCAAGGGCGTGTCGTAAATGTCGAGCGCGGCGCCGAGAGCGTTGTCGGCAGCGGCCGATTGCATGCTCCAGTAAATCACTCCGCCAATTGCCAGAAGAAGAACAACAACGGCAATGACGACCCAACGCAAAACGCCGGAACGGTGACCGGTGACCCAACTTACGCTGCTTGCGGTGGCTTGGGCAAAGCTATCTTTCTTGAGGGCGTGACGGGTTCTAGTATCCACGGGGTCTTTTCTTGTCCTTCGAAATTCGACTTGCAGGCGGGTCCATACGGATAAAGGCTCTGCGGCTGCAACCCCACTAGTCTACCAGCGCGCGGAGGTCATCGTCCAACTGGGCATGAGGCGCGCGGCGTCACGAAGCCGGCCCGGGCAAGGCCCCACTTCGTGGCGCTTCTGCAATTGAAAAACAGGACAGGCGGCAAACCTGGAGCTAGTACCCCAACCGGTTGTCGATGACGTTGTCGTCCTTTTTGCCTTTGATAAGTTTCTTGGCACTTTGGGGAATGGCCGCCTTCAGGCGATCTACCATTTTGGTTTTTCCTGCTTCGAAGTTCCCCACATGAATCTGGAATTCTTCCCACTTGGGCGTGTAATCGAACTCTCTCTTTCTGAACCAGTTGTACCAGAGGTTTCCATACAACTGGGTTCTTTGCGAGGAAAGGTGGTCGTAACGAGCCTTCACGGCGTGCAGCGTTGTGTTGTCGGGCGAGAAAATGACCATGCTATTGTTTTCCCGCTGCACTTTTACAACGTCGCACCACTCCCACGGAACCCAGCACCTGTCTTGATTTGGATGACCTTCCCAATAGGACTGAACGTACTTGAATTCATCGCGGAACTTCAGATAATTCGTATGGTGCTCGCGGTTTTCTGAGTTTGTTCCGGGATTGATGTTGATCATGTAGGTCAGCGCTTTTGCGCGAATGTCAGGATGAGGGCTGATTTCATAGCCATCGAGGTACTTCTGGATGCCGGCGTCATAAAA
>JBEKEQ010000050.1:0-26075 GCA_050013735.1 Occallatibacter sp. | reverse complement strand
ATTCACCCTGGCCACGCTGGCCTTCAACATCACCAGGCTGCACGCAATACGGGCAGCCTGAAACCAAAACCACCGATCATCGTGGCGAGAACTCAGGGCAAGAACACCGCTGCTAAGGGGCCGACGGCGTTCTCACGCAGACACTGAAGCCCTCCATTTTTTGGGTGGTGCTGGCGGCACGACTGAAGTCGTGCCCTGACACTTCCAGCTTACTCTAAGATTCTTGCAGCCAGAGGCACCAAATCCTGGTGGTGGACTGAGGTTTGGGCTGCCACAGCCCTCCAGTGAAATAATGAATACCAGCCATGACCGATTCAAATCCGGAAAGCACTCAGGAACACCGCCCCTCGTCCAACTTCCTCCGCGACATCATCGCAGAAGACGTCCGCACCAAAAAGTACGGCGACGCGCAAATCCAGACCCGCTTTCCTCCCGAGCCCAATGGCTACCTGCACATCGGCCACGCCAAGGCCATCTGTCTCGACTTCGGCCTCGCCGACGAGTTCGGCGGCAAAACCAACCTGCGGTTTGACGACACTAACCCTGAAAAAGAAGAGCAGGAGTACGTCGACTCCATCCAACAGGATGTCCGCTGGCTCGGCTTCGACTGGGACCGGCTCTGCTACGCTTCGGACTACTTTCCACAGCTCTACGAGTGGGCCCTGCAGCTCATCAAAGCCGGGAAGGCTTATGTCGACGACCTCACCGCCGACGAGATTCGCCGGCACCGCGGCACCCTCACCGAGCCCGGCACCGACAGCCCTTATCGCAACCGGTCTATCGAGGAAAACCTCGACCTTTTCACCCGTATGAAGGCCGGCGAATTTCCCGACGGCAGCCGCGTTCTCCGCGCCAAAATCGACATGGCCTCGCCTAACCTGAACATGCGCGACCCGGTCATGTACCGCATTCTCCACGCCACGCACCAGCGTACTGGCGACCAGTGGTGCATCTACCCCATGTACGATTACGCTCACGGTCAGTCGGACTCGCTGGAGCGCGTCACTCACTCCATGTGTACCCTGGAGTTCGCCGACCACCAGCCCCTCTACCGCTGGTATATCGAGCAGCTTGGCATCTTTCCCTCCGAGCAAATTGAATTCGACCGGCTCAATATCACGTACACCATGCTCAGCAAGCGCAAGCTGCTCCAGCTGGTGCAGGAAAAGCGGGTCAACGGTTGGGACGATCCGCGTATGCCCACGCTCAGTGGCCTGCGCCGCCGCGGGTTTACCCCCGAAGCCATTCGAACCTTTGTGGCAGCGGCCGGAGTCTCGCGTACCAACGGCAGCACTGACATTGAAATGCTCGAGCACTTCCAACGCGATGACCTTAATCACCGCGCCAACCGCGCCATGGGCGTCCTGCACCCGCTCAAGCTGGTCATTGATAACTACCCCGACGGCCCAGGCGAACTCGTCGAGGTTGCCAACAACCCTGAAGATCCCTCCGCCGGCGCGCGCCAGGTGCCCTTTTCCCGCGAAATCTACATCGAGCAGGACGACTTCCGCGAGATTCCTCCGCCCAAGTATTACCGGCTCTCTCCGGGCAAAGAAGTGCGCTTGCGCAACGCCTATTTCGTAACCGCCCAGAGCGTGGTGAAAGACCCGGCCGGCGATATCGTCGAAGTGCACTGCACTTACGATCCAGCCAGCCGCGGCGGCAACTCGCCCGACGGCCGCAAGGTCAAGTCCACCATGCACTGGGTCTCGGCCGCCCACGCCATTCAAGCTGAGGTCCGTCTTTATGACAAGCTTTTCTCCAAGCCCGATCCGTTCGATCTTGAAGAAGGCCAGGACGTGCTGGACAATCTGAACCCCAACTCCCTTGAAGTTTTGGTGAACGCTAAGCTGGAGCCATCGCTTGCCAATGCGAAACTTGAGGACCGTTTCCAGTTCGAGCGCGTCGGCTACTTCTGCCTCGATCCTGATTCCGCTGCGGACAAACTCGTCTTTAATCGCACCCTTCCTTTGAAAGACTCGTGGGCCAAGATCGAGAAGAAGTCCGGAGCGTAGCCGTCCGCGCTGAGGCCGACGCTCGCTGGTCGCTCGCGCGAGTGCTGTGCTTTCCCGAGTCCCGACTCTAAGAAATTGGAAAGCTCCAATCTACTCTGAAGATATTTGTCGTTTCGGTTCGTGTGTTCCATATCGAAACGGCAGAGATCGATCACGGCCAAACGACCCGAGAATGATCGCAATCTAGCGCGCGCGCCGCGCTATTCTTCTCCTTCCACCCACACCCATTCCGTGTTCCTGGCAGGAAAAAACAAATGACCGAGCCGAACGCGCGCCTGCCCTACCTGGATAATGCGAAACTCGCAATGATGTTTCTGGTCATCTATGGGCACATGTTAGAACCGCTGGTCATTACCCAACAGTCCCACTGCGCACTGACCCTTTATCTTCTGATTTATCTGTTTCATGTTCCGGTATGGGTCTTTCTTGCTGGATTTACAAGCAAAGTGAGAGCGGGCAGTCGCGGCTTTCTCAGCCTCTTCAGCGTCCTGGTTGTCTTTCAGGTTTTTTATTGCCTCATTGCGCCGAATCGTCTAGCGAACTCCTATGAATGGATAACTACCCCGTGGTGGATTCTGTGGTTTCTCTTGAGCCTGATCTGCTGGAAGCTCCTGCTTCCCCTGGCTTTGAAAACTCGTTGGCCGGTAGCTATCGCGGTAATTATTGCTTTGGCTGCGGGCCTCAGCGGCGATATTGGCCGCCCCTTCAGCCTGTCGCGCACCCTGGTGTGGTTCCCATTGTTTCTGGCCGGGCACGTGTACGGAAGATCGCTGATTGAGAGGACCATCAGTGCAACTCGGCTCACGAAGGCCGCGGCTATTGGGGTCATTGTCATGGCAGCGTGCGCTCTGTGGATGCGCCCGTTCAACTTCCAAATTCTCTATGAAGCCGATAGTTATGCAGCGGTGGGAATTCCATCCATCGCCGCCGGCGCAGCTTTGCGCCTCGGTCATCTGATCGCGGCCTGCATTCTGGGTTGCGCCTGCCTGTGTCTTATTCCAAAGAGTCAGGGCCGGTTAACTGCCCTTGGTCAACGCACCTTAGCTATGCTTGTGGTGCATCCTCTTCTGGTGCGTCTGTTTTGGCGGGCAGCAAATCCCATGGGTCTGCTGCATTCTCCCTGGCTGCTGTTAGTTTCAGCAGCGGGAGTCACAGGTCTTTCCGGCATCCTGCCCGTACATAAGTTAGTTATGGCCATATCCAGTTTGGCGGCGCGGTTGTCTCCTACTTTAGCGGGCAGGGAACTGATAGCCGGAGGCCAATAGCTGGAAGGTGAAACTCACTTCCCAATTACATCGATCGCCACAGGAATGGTCTTGGGCGGCAGGCATTCGTTCTTATCGCAGGCCTGATAGTGCAGCTTGGCCTCTATCAGGTGATTGCCCGGCGCGGCCACAATCCGCGCGTTGATTATTAGCTCGCCGGTATAGACGCTCAGTTTCGTGCTGGGGTCCAGCGGCAGCGTAAAATCTGCCCCGGCCGGATAACTCGCCGCGGCGAGCCGCACGCCCGCGCCATCCGGAATCGAAAACGTTGTCGGGATCAGGAATTCATCCTTAGGCGTGTGCGAATTGATATGCATTCCCTGGGCAATCCGAAAGTGCAGCGCCACCTCGCTTGGCTTGCCAGCCGTCACCGTCACCTGTTCGGGAAACAGGTACTCCACCGGCGCAGCCTTCAAGATTGACCTTCCCGGATCGCTCGCCTGCCCCAGCCCCAGCCCCAGCCCAGTCGTCATGGCCAAAGCCAAGGCCGTCACCGCGCGAATTCCGGCATTGATTCCCCGCATCGATCTCTACCCCTTTTTCGACCCGCTTCTGACTCACTGAAGAACGCTGCTAACTCCGCCCGCCTCGCTAACTCCGCTGCTGTTACTCCACCAGCGCCTTCTTGATCTTGGCCTCGATATCATCCTTCGAAGTCAGTCCCATTTGCGTTGCTACAACCGTTCCGCTTCGGTTGACAAAGAACGACATGGGCAGCTCATCCAGTCCGCCATAGGGGGTGCTGATGCTGTCGCCGCCGATCAGCACTGGATAAGGCATGTGCATCTTCTCGACAAACTGCGCAATCTCTTTTTTTTCGCTGCTCAGCATTTTTGCATCGTCCCGGTCGAGGTCGTCGACCGAGATGCCCAGAATCTCAAACCCCTGCGCCGCGTATTGATTCCGCAACTCGATCAGCCACGGCGTCTCGATTTTGCACGGGCCGCACCACGTGGCCCAGAAGTTGATCAAAACCGCCTTGCCTTTGTAGCTGGCCAGCGACACCTTCTGCCCCTTCAGGTCTTCGAGGGCAAAGGCCGGCGCGGCTTTACCCTTGAGCGGCGAAAGATAATCCGCCCCGCCTGCCGCATTGGGAACAAGCTCGCCTTTGGCCACCGAGGCCAGCGCCCGCTCCGCCGCCTGCTTGCGGTATTCCCAGTTGGCCCAACCCGCCCAGGCAAAGACGGCCAGGATGGCGAGAACGGCTGTGATGACTACTGTGTTGCGCTTCACGGGGATTCGCCTCTCGTATTCAATGGGAAGGGTCAGCATCCATGGTCGTGGCGTCCTCAGCAAAAATGCTTGAAGCGGGACGACCCGGCGATGGGAAGGCTACTGAGCATAGTCGACACGATGATTTTATCGCGAACTGGCACGGGTTAGGAACGGCGAGGCAGACTTACCCTATTTATGCCAAAGCTCTATCGGTTGCGCTTTAAGCCTTTCGGTCGTTGCCGGATCTGAAATTGAGGCCCAGAGTATCAACCGATTCTTGACCTCGGCAATCGAGATCATCGTATCAATTTGTGTGTCGCCGCTTTGTGGCACGGAATGACCAGTAAAAGCACTGAGAGTCGTCTTGCCTGTCAACCTGACGGTAACCTGCTTAATTCGCCCGTCCTGTGCCAAATCTGCTCCCCAATCCATGCCACTGGGCGGAATAAAAGGGGAACGCTTGAAAACCTCAAAAATGGCTCTTGAAAACTCACTGATCGCGCGCCGATCGTCGATGGATTTCGGGAAGCGTCCGACCTTTATACAACGCCGATCAAGCACAGCAAGAATGCCCCAGGAGACAAAGCCGCCGTTCGCATCGGCCGGCGCCTGTGCGCGGAGTTGAATATGAGTGCAGCGGTTTACTAGGGCGTCCGGGTTAGGATCGAAAAGCACCCCATCCTGAAATGTTTCAGATGCAGTCCATCCGGAAGGATAATGCAGAATTACGCCCAAATCTTCGTTGGATAATGTTTCCGCTGAAAGGCTTCCATTCGAGTTTGACGTTCGATCCGGTGAGTCCGCTACCTGCGCCGATATAGGGAGAAAACTCACCAGCAGGAGCGTGGCAATGGAAATAACTCGCATTTTCAAATCCCTAATTGGAGCTGCAGCTACCATACATAAGTGTACGTGCAAGAACAAACATCCCTGCTGCCGTATCCGGCCAAATGCCGTCTGCCGAACAGCGGGTGGAAGCTGTTACCATCAAAAGCCGATGAACCGCAACGAAGAACAAGGCCCTTTGCAGCCGGCAGCGCTGGTCCGCACAGAAGCGGCGGCCCTCGAAGCCCTCGCTTTGCGCCTTGAAGGCTCAATGGCTGAGCCGTTCAGCCGCGCCGTTGAGCTGATCCTCCGCTGCGGCCAGGAAAATGGCCGCGTGGTCGTCACTGGCATGGGCAAGAGCGGCATCATTGCACAAAAGATCGCCGCTACGCTCAGCTCCACCGGCTCGCCCGCCCTATTTTTGCACCCGGCCGAGGCCGTCCATGGCGACCTTGGCGTGCTCATGACAGGCGATGTAGTCATTGCGCTCTCCGCCAGCGGCGAGACAGAAGAAATCCTCCGCCTGCTGGCCACGCTTAAACGCAAGGGCGATGCACTCATCAGCTTTTGCTGCATTCTGAACTCGACCCTTGCCGAAGCCAGCGACGTGGCCCTCGACTGCTCGGTGGAGCGGGAGGCCTGCGGCCTGAACCTCGCTCCTACCGCATCCACAACCACCATGCTGGCCCTCGGCGACGCACTGGCCATCGCCGTCAGCCTGCGCAAAGGCTTCCGCGCCGAAGACTTCGCCGACCTGCACCCCGGCGGCAAGCTCGGCAAGCGGCTCGCCAAGGTCCGCGACCTGATGCACTCCGGCGATGCGATCCCGGTTGTTGCTCCCGCCACGCCTATGACCGACGTGATCTTCGAAATGTCGTCGAAGAAGCTGGGCATCGCTACCGTTCAAAAAGACGGCAAACTGCGCGGCGTGATCAGTGACGGCGACCTGCGCAGACTTTTGGAACGCGAAGGCGGCGCAGCTCTCAGCCGCACCGCCGGCGAAGCCATGAACGCAAATCCACGCACCATCGCATCGAGCGAACTCGCCGCCACTGCTCTTGCCATCCTTGAAGAGCGCAAGATCACTTCGCTCATCGTCGTAGATGCTGATCAGTCGGTGGAGGGCGTGCTGCATCTGCACGATCTGTGGGGCGTGGAACTGATTTGAAGCCGCCGGGCCAACAAAAGGAAAGGCCCACCGGTTAAAATTAGAACTTCTACGAATAAGGATCGTGCAATCACTATGCATCGCTGGTCAAAGCTTTTTATTCCGACTCTTCGCGAGGCCCCGGCAGAAGCCGAAGTGGCCAGCCATAAGTTTCTGCTCCGTGCCGGCTACATTCGCCAACTCGGCGCGGGCATCTACAACTACCTCCCGCTCGGCCAGCGCTCGTTAAACAAGATCATCGGCATTGTGCGCGAAGAAATGGACCAGATCGGCCAGGAGTTTTATCTCCCGGCGATTCTTCCCAGGGAGCCATGGGAGGAGAGCGGCCGCTGGGCAGGCATGGGCGACAACATGTTTCGCCTCAAAGACCGCAAGGGCGCCGACCTGTGCCTGGGCATGACCCATGAAGAGATCGTGACCACCATCGCACGCGGCGAACTGCGCAGCTACAAGCAGTTGCCGCAAATCTGGTACCAGATCCAGACCAAGTTCCGCGATGAGCCGCGGCCCAAGGGAGGTCTGTTGCGGGTGCGGCAGTTCATCATGAAAGACGCTTACTCCTTCGACATGGATCAGGCCAGCCTCGATAAGAGTTTCGACCTGCACGACGTTGCCTATCGCAAAATCTT
The DNA here is from genome assembly GCA_050013735.1 of Occallatibacter sp. Classification (GTDB taxonomy): domain Bacteria; phylum Acidobacteriota; class Terriglobia; order Terriglobales; family Acidobacteriaceae; genus Telmatobacter. The sequence goes on along the minus strand of JBEKEQ010000050.1, from coordinate 18,958 downwards.
CACTCGCTGCGGCCTCAAGTTTGTCGCCGTCGAGGCGGATTCCGGCGCCATGGGCGGCTCGCAATCACAGGAGTTCATGGTCTACACCGATGCCGGCGAAGATCTGATCGCAAGCTGTCCGGTGTGCGGATACGCCGCCAATCTTGAAAAGGCAACCTCGCGCCTCGAGCCCGTTGTTGAGATGGAGTCCACGGGCGACGGCACGCCGGAGTTGGTCCTAACGCCAGGCTGCGGAGCCATCGCCGACGTAGCTGAGTTCTTCAAGATCTCTCCCGCCTCCGACATCAAGTGCGTGGCTTATATGGCGCTGAAGCGCGGCACAGCCGCGAAGGCGGGCGCGACGACCGACACCTGGCACGGAGTTGCCGCCTTCCTGCGCGGCGACCACCAGGTGAATGAGACCAAGCTGATGGGCGCGGTGGGCGCGGCTGAGCTACGCACCATGCAGGCGGAAGAACTGGCGCAGTTCTTCAACGGTCCGGCCGGCTTTCTTGGCCCCGTCGGCCTCAAGCCGAGTGCGGAGCCGCTTGAAGACGGGCTCACGGTGGTTGTCGACAAATCTCTCGAAGGCCGCAAGAATTTAGTTGCCGGCGCCAACAAGCTGGACTATCACCTGCGCAACGTCACGCCGGGTCGCGACTTCACATGGACGCTCAGCGCAGACATCCGCAGTGTCATCGAGGGAGAATGTTGTCCAAAGCCCGCCTGCAACGGCCAGTTGCTCGTCGGCAAGGCCGTCGAAATCGGTCACGTATTCAAATTGGGCGACAAGTACACCAGGTCAATGGGCGCCACCGTTCTCGACGTGAACGGAAAAGAAGTCACGCCGATCATGGGCTGCTACGGCATCGGCATCGAGCGCATTCTCACCGCGGCCATCGAGCAGTCCAACGACAAAAACGGCTTTTGGCTCCCGGCCTCGATTGCTCCCTTCACCGTGGTGGTCACGGTGACCAACGTATCCGACGATGCGCTCCGCTCTGCCGGCGATAAGCTCGCTGCCGAACTCGAAGCTGCGGGCCTCGACGTGCTGCTCGATGACCGCGACGAGCGTGCCGGCGTCAAATTCAAGGATGCTGACCTGGTCGGCATTCCCTACCGCATCAACGTGGGCAAAAAGGCCGCCGGCGGATTCGTCGAATTTGTGACCCGCTCGACGGCAAGCAGCGTGGACGTGGCGCTGCATGAAGCCGCGGCGCTGGTGACAAAGCGCGTCGAGGAAGACGCGTAGCTGACGGTAATCGAGGCGTGGGACGGCGAGGCTTTGAGGAGTGGCGATGCGGATTAGGATCAGGATTCCGAAGCTCCTGGGTAAGTATCCCTGGGCGTCGCTGCTCTTGCGCGGGGCGCTGGCGGCGATTGCGGCTGTCGCGGTTATTTTCCTGGTCGCAGGCACGTACTTCTACTTCAAGTATCAGGGAATAGTGGACGAGCGGCTTAAGCAGCCTATCTTCGCCAACACTGCCAAAATCTATGCAGCCCCGCGCGAGGTCCGTCCCGGACAAAAGCTTACCGTCCGCCTCATTTCCAACGAACTGCGCGAGGCCGGCTACTCCACCGAAGGCGCCTCTCGCCTGTCGCCGCTGGGAACCTACTCTGAGGGCGTGCAGACCATCACTGTGCGTCCCGGTCCCGAGTCCTATCACTCGCAGGACGGCGCAACCATTCGCATTGCATCCGGCGTGGTGGAATCCATCTCTGACGATCATGGGCAGTCGCTGTCAAGCTATGAGCTCGAGCCGTTGCTGATCACCGGTCTCAGCGAAGACGCCAACCGCACCAAGCGCCGCCTCATCAGTTATGACGAGATTCCGCAAAACCTGGTGCAGGCCGTACTCGCCATCGAAGACCGCCGCTTCTTTGAACACAACGGCGTCAACTATTGGCGGCTCATGGAAGCGGTCTTCCACGATGTGACCACCGGCCAGAAACAGCAGGGCGGTTCCACCCTGACCATGCAGTTGGCGCGCGGTTTTTTCCTTTCCCCTGAGAAGCGCATCAAGCGCAAGCTGATTGAGATCATCATTACCTTTCAGCTTGAGCATCGCTTCACCAAGAAGCAGATCTTCGAGATGTACGCCAACCAGATCAACCTGGGCCAGCGGGGCAGTTTTTCCATTGATGGCTTCGGCGAGGCTTCGCAAGCCTACTTCGGCAAGGATGTGCGCCAACTTGATCTGGCGGAGTGCGCATTTCTGGCCGGCATTATTCAGCGGCCCAACTACTTCAATCCGTTCCATCATCCTGATCGCACCATTGAGCGCCGCAACCTGGTGCTTGATTCCATGGTGGAGACGGGCGCCATCACCAAGGACCAGGCCGAGCGCGCCAAGGACGAGCCTCTGCACCTCTCCACAGCCAGCGTCGACGCCAGTGAGGCGCCCTACTTTGTGGACCTGGTTCACGATCAGCTCATACAGAAGCTCGGTGAGCGCGACTTCAACCATGAAGGCTTGCGCATTTACACTTCGCTCGATCCCGATTTGCAAAGGGAAGCCACCGCAGCTGTCGAATCCACCATTCACGTGGTCGACGAAAGAGTTGACAAGCTGCACGCGCGCCAAAGAAAGCTTGGCGAGACGTATATCTATCCGCAGGTGGCCCTGGTGGCGCTTAACCCGCACACCGGCCAGGTGCTGGCGCTGGTGGGCGGCCGCAACTATGGCAGCAGCCAGCTGAATCATGCCGTGGCGCATCGTCCCACCGGCTCCATCTTCAAGCCGTTTGTCTACGCCAGCGCCTTCACCACTTCAGTCGAAGGCACAGTCCTGCCGGGACAGAACAAACCCTTCTCTGAACTCACCATGCTCAACGACGAACAGGCCACCTATGGCGAAGGGACGCAATACGAATACACGCCGCGCAACGACGAGGACAAGTACTATGGCCAGGTCACCGCGCGGTACGCATTGCAGAAATCATTGAACAACGCGACCATCAGCCTGGCCTCGATGGTCGGATTCGATCGCGTCGCCGCTCTGGCCCGCGAAGCCGGTATCAAGTCTGCGCGCGGAACGCCGTCCATGGCCATTGGCTCATACGACGCTACGCCCCTGGATATGGCCGGCGCGTACACCATCTTTGCAAACGGCGGCATGCTCCTCGACCCATGGATGCTGGCCAGTGTCCGCAATCCCAACGGCGACATCATCTCTGACTACGCACCAGCCTCCAAGCAGATTCTGGATCCTCGCGTCGCCTATCTCACCACGAATATGCTTGAAAACGTCATCAACCACGGTACCGGAGCGGGCACGCGCACCCTTGGCTTTACCGCGCCCGCCGCGGGCAAAACCGGAACCAGCCATGACGCATGGTTCGCCGGCTACACATCCAACCTGCTCTGCATTGTCTGGGTGGGCAACGACGACTACACCGACGTCAAGATCCACGGCGCCGACGCTGCCGCGCCGATATGGGCCGCATTCATGAAAAGAGCCGTGCTGCTGCCGCAATATTCCGACACGCACGAATTTTCAGCTCCTGAAGGCGTTCAGATCGTGAAGATCGACAAGGTCAGCAACCTGCTGAGCGATGAAACATGTCCCGACGGTTACGACGCGGCCTTCCTGGATGGAACCGCACCCACCGACACATGCGACCACCCCGCCGATCGCCGCAACCTGCTGCAAAAAATCTTCGGCCTGGGCAAGAACTGAAATCCATCCAGCTCGTCTTTCAACCGTCAATCTGCATGCCATCCGCCATCGGCTGGCAGCTCGGGCACCAGAAGGTGACGCGCGCGTCCGGTCCCTGGATGCGCCGGCGTATCGGCTCGCCGCAGCGGCGGCATGGCTCGCCCTCGCGGCCATAAACCCACAAACTGGCGCTGGGATCGGATGCATGCGTAGTGCGCCGCTTGCGGCCGCCATAGGTCACAATCGCATCGCCTGAATCTTCAAGCACATTCGCCTTCACCAATCGTCTTGACGCTGCAATCGCTTCCTCAGCCTGCTCGCGTGTAAGCGTGGCCACTGCGCGGAACGGGTTAAGCCCGGTCGCGAAGCAAACCTCCGACTTGAAGACGTTGCCCACGCCGGCCAGCACTTCCTGGTGCAGCAGCACATCGCCAATCTCTTCGGCGCCATGTGCAAGCAGGCGGCGCACGGCCGCATCCGCGTTGAAGCTGCCGCTCAGCACGTCGATCTCAGGGGGCGGAATCCTGGCCGCGCGAGCCAGCGTCTGGGCGTTGTGCATCTCGGCCACCGGCACGCGAAAGCCCACCGCGACATACTCGCTGTTCTCAACCACGATGCGCATGTTCACGTAGGGCTGCTGCCATCGTTCGCCGCGCCGGTAGATGTGCCAGCTGCCGTTCATCAGCATATGCGTGGCCAGCGTGCCTCCGCCTGAAAAATGAATCAGCAGCCACTTGCCGCGCGCCTCCACGCTCTCCACGGTCTGCCCCGCAAGCGGCGTGTCGTCGTCGAAACGCGTCAGCCTGGGATAGGTTGAGCGGAAACCGGTAATCGGCCTGCCGGCAAGAGCGCGGCCCAGAGCACGCGCGCTGCGGAAGATGGTGTCGCCTTCGGGCACGGTCTACTGCACCTCGCCAGAGTGCGAGCCGGCGTGCGGTGCTTGAAGATGTTGCCCAACCGGCAAGGGAATGCGCCGCAGATGCATTCCCAGCGGGCCGGGATGAAAGCCCGCGTCCATCAAGAAACGCGCCATGGGATGCGCAGCGACAGGTTGGCCGTTAATGGTGGTAATGAGCACGCCCTGATGGCTGCCGCCGCGCAACCGCTCCTGTCCGCGCGCACACAGGAAATGCGCCAGACCTGAAGCAGCCTGCGAACGTTCCGGCTCGTCGGCCGGCAAAAAGATCAACAGGTTCGGGTTGCCGCGCCTGAGCCACGCAACCAATTGGCCGTTGCGCAAAATCACTTCAGCATAAGCCGCGCGCGTCAGCACTCGTGGCGCCGTTTCCGCGTCTTCTTCCGCGACCGGCAACTCGGGCCAGCGAAGCACCGAACCGTATGGGTTTGCCGGATCGGCGGCAGCCAACTGCACAAACTCCGGCTTTTCCTGCGGAGGCGCGGTGCGCAACTGGCGCAGCAGATCCACGGCGGCCGGAAGCGCAAACTGCGTGGCCCCCAGGCCGGCCACAAAGTATCCGCGGCGAATGCGGCCGCTCTCTTCAAGGGCCTTCAGCACGTCGTATACTTTGCTAAATCCTCCCGGAACATTTTCCGCAGCTACGTGCTCCCTCAGCAGCACGCCATAACGATTGAGCAGTTGCAAAGCCAGCGCATGACTGGCCTGAGTCGCGGTTGGACTATCACCGCCGCTCTGCGGACGAATCGGCAACAGCGACCATCGCCCCTGCGCTGTCGGCGGCGTGGTTCGCCGTGAACGAAAAACATTGCCGGTCTGCAGCCGCCGCGGCGCTCGCGCGCTCTCCGGCCTTGCGATGTAGGCGCGCAGCGCATGAAGAGAATCATTCGTGATGAGCCCGCGCCAAACCAGGCTCCACAGAGCTTCAATCGTCTCGCCGGGATAGCCGCCGCCCACCGCCTGGTTCAGCGCGTCAAAGAAGCTTGCGCCCGTGGATTCAAGCACGGCCAGCAGCTTTTCCTCGCGTTCTGTCAACGGCTCAACCAGCGGCCTCTGTTGTGCCAGCAGCGGCAGCTTGTCGGCGAGGAAAAGCGCAATGCGCCCGTCACGCTCGCCAATTGGTTCCACGCCCGCCCACGTCACTTCGCCCGCCGCAATCAGCGTATCCAGACCGGCAGGCGAATACTCAAGCACGCGGGCAGGCAAAATCGCGCTCTCAACCAGCGAAGCCGGCAGCGGCGCGCCCTGCAAGCTTTCAATCGCATCCAACAATCCGTCAAGACTTGCTCCGCGCCGCGGCGTCAGCAGCCCCTGCCAGTGCGTTAAAAAGCGCGCTAGCGTGTGCTGCTCCACCGGCTCGACTTCGCGGCGCAGCTTGGCCAGCGACTTGCGGCGAATCAGCCGCAGCATCTCCGCATCGCACCACTCGCGATGGAGGCCGCCGGGTCTGAAGCCTCCTTCGAGCACGCGCCCTTCCTGCGCAAGCTGGCGCAATGCACCTTCAACCGCCTCGATGTCCAGCGCAAAGCGGTCCGCGGCCTCGCGCAGGGTAAACGGCCCATGGGTGCGCGCGAAGCGGCGAACCAGCTCCAGCACCGGCTGCGCCACCGGCTCCAGCAACGCAGCGGCCAGCCCTGGCGGCAACGGAATCCCCAGCCCATCGCGATAACGCGCCGCGTCTTCAGCCGCAATCAAGCGGCGTTCGCCCGCAATCCGCAGCTCCAGCAGGCGGCGTGATCGAATCAGCCGGTCCACGTGCGACAGTAAGTCCGCTGAAACCACGCGCCGCGCCAGTTCTTCTCGCGTCAGATCTCCTAATCGCAAACAGAGGTCGTGAATGCCGTCCGCCGAACGCGCGCGATAGTTCTCCGCCAGGCACTGCGCAATCTCTTCCACCTCGGCAATCGCGTCCGCATCCAGCAGCTCGCGCAGGTCGGCCTCGCCCAGCAGCTCGCGCAATTGATCCTGGTCGATGGTGAGCGCCTGCGCCCGCCGCTCGGCCAGCGGCGCATCGCCGTCATAGAGAAAATTGGCCACATAACTGAACAGCAGGGAAGCGGCAAAAGGCGAAGGCTTGCGCGTCTCCACCACATGCACGCGCAGCTGGCGCTGCTCAATGGCGCGCAATGTTTCAATCAGCGCCGGCATGTCGAAAACATCGCGCAAGCACTCGCGATATGCCTCCAGGAGCAGCGGAAATTTGGGGTAACGCGAGGCCACGCTGAGCAAATCGTAAGAGCGCTTGCGCAACTGCCACAACGGCGAGCGCGCATCGGCGCGGCGGCGCGGCAGCAACAGCGCGCGGCCCGCCGCTTCGCGAAATCGTCCTGCGAACAGCGCCGTCGTTCCCAGCTGGCGCAGCACTAGCGCCATCGCCTCGGCCGATTCCACCAGAAACCAATCCGCATCGGGCGGTTCATCGGTATCGGGAAAACGCAGCACAAATCCATCGTCGCCCCACAGCGTCTCCACTTCCGGCCCGCCAGCCGCGCGAATGCGCGCGCTCACCGCCATGGCCCACGGAATATGGATGCGGCTGCCGAAGGGCGTCAGCACGCACACGCGCCAATCGCCCAGCTCGTCGCGGCAGCGCTCGATGACCACTGTGCGGTCGTCAGGCACAACGCCGGTGGCAGCCTCCTGATCGGCGAGAAACTCAAGCAGATTCTGCGCCGCTCCCAGATCGAGATCGTGCTCCGCCACTAGCCGCGTCAGCGCGGCGGGCTTGGGCAAGCCGCGCAACTCGCGAACCAGCGCGCCGATGCGGCGTCCAAATTCCAGCGGCCTCCCCGGCCCGTCGCCCTTCCAGAACGGCATTTTGCCGGGCTCGCCGGGGGCGGGAGTCACCAGCACGCGGTCGTGCGTAATCTCCACAATCCGCCACGTGGACGCGCCCAGGATGAACGTTTCGCCGGGATGGCTCTCGAAGACCATCTCCTCATCGAGCTCGCCCACGCGCACAGCTTTGCCCTCACTGTACGCTAGAAAAACACCATACAATCCTCGGTCCGGAATCGTGCCCGCGTTGAGAATGGCCAGCCGCGCCGCGCCGTCGCGCGCCGTGACCACGTTGCGTATACGGTCCCATGTGAGGCGGGGACGCAACTCCCCAAACTCGTCGGAAGGGTAGCGTCCGCTGAGCAAATCCAGAACGCCCTCAAAGGCCGCACGGCTCAATCCGCCAAAAGGAGCCGCGTGGCGCACCAGCTCAAACAACGCGTCCACGCTCACTTCCGGCTTCCTCTCGTCCGCTTGCTTTTGAGCAGAATCCCAGCCGTCAAACTTCAGGTTGGCCGTGAGAGTCTTTCCCGTTCGAGCGTTTTTACGCGCCTTTTTCTTCAGCTTTGGCGCTGCCGCTGAAGGCGGATGAGCAACAATCGCCACCAACTGCTGCGCCAGCACGTCCAGGGGATTGCGCGGAAAGCGCGTCGACTCGATCTGCCCCTCATGCATGGCGCGCGTCACGGCGGCGCAGGCCACCAGATCGGCGCGATACTTGGGGAAGAGAATCCCTTCGCTCACCGCATTCACGTGGTGCCCTGCGCGGCCAATGCGCTGCATCCCGCTGGCCACCGAGGGCGGCGCTTCAATCTGGATCACCAGGTCCACCGCGCCCATATCGATGCCCAACTCCAGCGTCGATGTGGCGCACAGCGCGCGAATCTGCCCGGCCTTTAACTGCTCCTCAATGACCGACCTCTGCGAGGCCGCCAGCGAACCGTGATGGGCTCGCGCGATGGGCTCACCCGCCAGCTCATTGAGCGCTCCGGCCAGCCGCTCAGCCACTTGCCGGCTGTTCACGAACAAAATCGTCGAGTTACGTTCGCGAATAATCTCCAGCAGCCGGGGATGGATCGCATTCCAAATGGAGACCCGCCTGGGCGCTTGCGACGCCGGCCCGCTAGGCAGATATTCCTGTTCGCCCAGCCGCGCCATATCTTCCACCGGAACCTCGATGCGCAGCTTCAGCACCTTGCGCGCGCTGGCATTGACGATGGTGACGGGGCGGTAGCGAAGCGCACCTTCCGCCGCGCCAGGGACAAACGGACCAGGGACTGAGGGACCAGGGATTTGCGGTTCGTCGGCCATCGCGGCGTCTTCGAGGAGTTGGATCTGCTCGAACTCCTCAACGCCAAGCTCAGTGCTCACCAGTGCGCTGCTTGAATTCGCGCCACCAGTCCCTGGTCCCTCAGTCCCTGGTCCCTGTTTTTCCACTCCGCCCAGGAATCGCGCCACTTCTTCCAACGGCCTTTGCGTGGCCGAAAGCCCGATTCGCTGCAACCGCCGCTTGGTCAGCGCCTCCAGGCGTTCCAATGAAAGCGCTAGATGCGCGCCGCGTTTGGTGGGAACCAGCGCGTGAATCTCATCGATAATCACCGTGTCCACGGTGCGCAACGCTTCGCTGGCCTGCGAGGTGAGCAGCAGGTAAAGCGACTCCGGCGTGGTAATCAGAATCTCCGCCGGATGGCGCGCAAAACGCGCCCGCTCACGCTGCGGGGTGTCGCCGGTCCGCACGCTGATCGCGGGCTCGCGGAACGCTACCCCCATGCGCCGCGCCATGTTGGCCATACCGGCCAGGGGCGATCGCAAATTGCGCTCCACATCCACGGCCAGGGCCTTCAGCGGTGAAATGTAAACGATCCGGCAGCCCTTGCTATGCCCCTCCGGCAATGACCGCAGCATCAGCCTGTCAAGGCACCAAAGAAAAGCGGCCAGCGTCTTGCCCGTACCTGTGGGAGCCAGAATCAGCGCGCTCTCGCCACGCGCAATCGCCGGCCAGCCCGCCCGCTGCGGCGCGGTAGGCGCGTCGAAGACCGCCCGGAACCACTCCGCCGTAACGGGATGAAAACAGGCCAGCGGATCGGTCTCTGGAGCCGGGAGGGGGGTGCGTTCCAGGTTGCGGGGGTCGACGGACATACTCCTCTGAGAATAACCTGTGACAGTGGCGAAGAGGAAGCGAAGAAAGCCGGACTTTTGGGAACCTGGCATCGGAGATCGGAAAAAAGACGCACATGCGTTCCCCCAACCATCCAACGGATGTGTTCATCCTTTGCAGCGCAAAAGCCCGGTTCGCGGGGCTAAGCGACGTGGGCATCCAGGTTGGGAATTGAGCTAACCTCCAATCCTTGTTCCAATTATCGGCGGCCAGCCGACAGCGTTGAGGCAGGTCGTTCGCGTACCATGAACCTTGCTGGAGCGCCCATGCGAGACCATTTGGCTACACTCCTCGAGGACTTCCGCCGCTATGGCAGCGAAGTCGCCGTGGTTCGTTATCAGGGCAACCGCCGCCGGGTAACGACGTACGGGGAGATTGCGCAACTGGCTGGGCGCTTTGCAACATTGCTGGTTAAGCGCGGCATTGGGCCGGGCGACCGCGTGCTGCTATGGGCTGAAAACAGCGCGGAGTGGATCGCCGCATTTCATGGATGCCTTTTGCGTGGGGTTCTGGCAGTTCCACTCGATGCCATGGGAACCGCGGAATTTGCCGCGCGAGTCGCGGCTGACGTAGCTCCCAAATTGGCCGTGGGCGATGCGTTGCTTCTGGAGCAATTGCCCGCCCAACAGACACTCGCGTGTCCAAGGCTGACGTTTGAGGAGTGGCTCGCCGCGCTGCCCGCTGAAGAATCGGGACCGGTTGAGGGGCTTTCGGCGGAAACTCCGCTTGAAATCCTATTCACCTCAGGCACCACCGGCGATCCCAAGGGCATTGTGCTGACTCACGGAAACGTTCTGGCCAGTGTGAACCCCATCGAGCAGGGTGCGCAGCCTTATCTGCGCTGGGAGCGCCTGATCCATCCCCTGCGCATACTGCATACCCTGCCCTTGAGCCACGTCTTTGGCCAGACCATGGGATTGTGGGTTCCACAAATCTTCAAAGCCGAGCTTCACTTTGAAAGCCGCCTCGTGGCGCAAAGGTTGATTGAGACCATTCGCCGCGAACGCATCTCCGTGCTGGCTGCCGTGCCGCGCGTTCATGCCCTGCTGAAGGCTCACCTGGAGACAACCCTGCCTGGACTGGCAGAGCGCGCCGCCGGTCCCAAAGGGACGGCAACGGGCGTCCCGGTCTGGCTGCGCTGGTGGCGCTTTCGCGACGTTCACTCGGCCTTCGGCCTCAAGTTCTGGGCGTTCATCTCCGGCGGTGGCGCGCTGCCGCCTGCGCTGGAAAAGTTCTGGAATGCGGTGGGTTTTGTGGTGGTGCAGGGGTACGGAATGACCGAAACTACCGCGCTCATCACTCTCAATCATCCCTTCCACGTGGCCCAGGGAACCATTGGCAAGCCGCTGGCTGGCCGCGAGGTGAAACTGGGCCCGGATGGCGAGGTGCTGGTGCGGGGAGCGGCTATTTCCGGCGCCACCTGGTCTGGCGGCGCTCTGCATGCGCGCCAGGGCGAGTGGCTGGCTACCGGCGACCTGGCCCAGAAGCAGCCCTCCGGCGAGTTGCGTTTTCTGGGCCGCAAGAGCGAGGTCATTGTGACTGCGGCAGGCGTAAACCTGCATCCCGAAGATCTGGAAGCGGCCATCGAACAAGAGCCGGGCGTGGTCGCCTGCGCGGTAGTGCCGCTGGAAACCGCTGCCGGTCCCGAGCCGTTCGCCGTGCTCGCCGTTCGCGGCCAGTTAGAACAGGCGGCAGCGGCCATCGAGCACGCCAACGCCCATCTGGCGGAGTTTCAACGCCTGCGCCGCTGGGCGCTGTGGCCCGAGCCCGACCTGCCCCGCACCTCCACCGGCAAGGTCAGGCGCAAGGCAGTCGCACAATGGTTGGCAGGCATCCAGTCCGCGGCGGCAAACGCCAGCACGGGCGCGGCGAACAATGCGGGCGCAGGCGCGTTTGGGGCTTCAACAGACTGGCTCCTGGCCTTGATTGCGGAATTCTCAGGCGAAGCCCCGTCGAGCGTTGGAGATGAACTGCGCCTGACCGAAGACCTGCACCTCGACAGCCTTGGCCGCGTGCAGTTGGCCGCGGCAATCGAGGAACGAATGGGTATGGCGCCCGAGAGCGGATTGCTTGAAGAAGTTCAGACGCTTGGCGAACTGCGGCGGCTGGTGGCCGGAACGGCGGAAACAGCGCCGGACGAGGCGCCTGTCGCGCCATCCGGGCGCCGGGGTGGCCGCGAAAACACTGCGCCGCTCGAGCAGAGCGGAGTGCCGCCTGCTGAAATGTCCCTTCGTCAACAGGAACTTCCGACGGAGCCGGTGACACGACGCTACATTTATCCCCACTGGCCGTGGTGGCTGCCTTTCCGTTGGCTGCGCATCGCTTTTCTTGAAGCAGTTGTGCGCCCACTGGTGTGGTTGCTGGCCAACCCCGCAGTGGTCGAACCTCAAACGCCCGCCGCCGGTGAGCCGATGTTGATCGTCGCCAACCACGTGTCGACCTTCGATGGGCCCTTGCTGGAGTACGCGCTGCCAGTGCCCATCCGGAGACGGATGGCGGTTGCTATGTCGGGAGAAATGCTGGAAGAGTATCGCCATTTCCGCAATCCCGAACCGGCCCATCCGACAGGGCGGTTTTTTCTGCCCGGCCCGTTGTTTTATTACCTTCTCACGGCGCTCTTCAATGTGTTTCCTCTGCCTCGGCAGCGGGATTTTCAGCGCAGTTTTGCGCACGCAGGCGAGGCGCTCGACCGCGGATTCAACGTGCTGGTATTTCCCGAGGGCACGCGCTCACAGGCAGGCGCCCTGGCACGCTTTCGTCCGGGAATCGGATTGCTGGTCAAGCAATCGGGAACTGCCGTGCTACCCATGGCCATGCGCGGCGTGGGGGAGCTGAAAGCGCGAGGAAGCGGCTGGTTCCGCTCTGGAAAGATTGAAGTGCGGGTTGGCCAGCCGATCCGTTTCTCTCCGCTCGACTCTGAAGCGACCATCACCGCGCAGCTGCACGCGGAAGTGGAGAAGCTCCTGGAAGAGCAGGGAACAGGGAACAGGGAACAGGGATCAGGGGTCAGGGAACAGGGGTGAGGGAATAGGGGTAAGGGAATAGGGAACACGGAATAGGGAGCAGGGAACGGGGAATGGCTGTGAAGCCTCAACACGCTCTTCACTTTTCCAGCCGCTGTTTTGAAAGGGCACGGATTTATCCGTGCCGCTAACACCCATAAAAACACGGCTTTAGCCGCTGAGGGATGTATTTCGAATCCCGCTGGACCTTGTCAGCAGACCGTGGGAGCAGGCAACCTGTTCTGCTTGTTGCCACGCTGAGATATGAGGCCGGATTTTTCTGACCCCCGCCCCCTGATCTCTGATCTCTGATCTCTGATCTCTGATCTCTGCCCCCTGACCCCCGCCCCCTGATCTCTGATCTCTGCCCCCTGATCTCTGATCTCTGACCCCTGATCTCTGATCTCTGACCCCTGATCTCTGCCCCCTGCTTCTCTAGCTCGGCTGTCTCGGCTTGAAATGGCACGTCCCTCCCGCCAGCACCGGGTTCCAGATCGACGAGTCGACCGGTTGCTCGCTCGATCCGAGAAACAAAATGCCGTCGGGCGCCAGCAGGCGGTGAATGCCCGCAAGCAGGGTGCGCCGCGTTTCCTGCGAAAAGTAGAGCATCACGTTGCGCAGAAAGATCACATCGAAGCGGTCGTCGGAACGGTTGAAGGGCAAAGCCTGCCCGCACAGGTTGGCCTGGCGGAATCTGCACATCCTCCGCACTTCCTGCTTGACGGTCCACTCCTCGCCCAGGTGGTCGAAGTAGCGCACCACAAAGCGGGCGGGCAGGCCGCGATTCATTTCGATGCGGTGATAGCGGCCCGCAATCGCTTGCTCAACCACCTCCTTGCAGATGTCGGTGCCTTCAATGCGTATATCCCAATCGGCGATCAGGGGAAAGTGTTCGCGCAGCAGCATGCCCAGGCTGTATGCCTCCTGGCCGCTGGAGCAGGCCGCGCTCCAGAAACGCAGGCGGCGCATGGGCCGCCGGGAATCAATCAGCCGGGGCAGCAGCTCGGTCCGCAGCAGTTCAAATGGCCGGCAGTCGCGAAAAAAGCTGGTCTCGTTGATGGTCATGGCCTCGGCAACCTGGCGCTCCATGGCCGGGTCTTTGCGAACGCGCAGGTACTGCACAAGCTCTTCCACCTGGGTCATGCCGTGGTTGCGCATTAGCCTGGATAAGCGCGTCTCAAAAAGATAGTCGCGCGAGGGGTCGAGCACGTTTTGCGAGAGGCCGAAAACGAGTTGGCGCAGGTAGCCGTAGTCGACTTCCGAGCCCGTTTGCATAACTAGACCGCCGATCTCAGAAACTCGCGAGCCTGAGCCGGCGATGCGTGTGCCCGGCTGGCAATGCGCAGGATCTCGGGAGCAATCTCGTTGAGTGGAAGCACATTGTGAGCCAGGCCGGCGTTGGCAACTGCGCCAGGCATTCCCCACACGGTACTGGTGGCCTGGTCCTGGGCCAGAACGCTGCCGCCGCGGTCGCGGATCGCGCGGCAGCCTAACATGCCGTCGGAACCCATACCGGTCAATACAACCGCCAGCACGCCTGTGCCATAAACCGCGGCCAGCGAACGGAAGAGTGTGTCCACGGCGGGCCGGCAGTGATTCTCAAGCGGGCCCTGGTTCAAGTGCAACGTGGGCGGCGAGCCGGGCCGAGTTGAAGCCAGAACCTCCATGTGCCAGTTTCCGCGGGCGATAAACACAGTTCCAGTGCCCACCACGTCGCCCTCCGCGGCTTCGCGAACACGCAGCCGGCAGCGGCCGTCGAGGCGCTCGGCAAAAAGTCTGGTAAACAACTCAGGCATATGCTGCACAATGACCACCGGAAGCGGAAAGTTGGCCGGCAGCGCCGGAAGCAGAACGTCGAGCGCCGCGGGTCCGCCGGTGGAAACGCCGATGGCCAGCACCGCCGGGGTGGCCGAGATTGGCTGCGCCCGCTGCCTCGGCATGGGTGGCGGCGTGGGCAGAACGCGCGGCAGGCCCGGCGCCGCTTCCCGCGCCTGCGGTTCCGTTCCGCTCACCAGCGCCAGAATTTTTGGCACCAGCTCCTGCGCCAGGGCACGCGTGGCGTGCTCGCGGCTCGCTTGCCCGGTGGGCTTGGCCAAGTAGTCCGATGCTCCGGCGGCTAATGCCTCAATGGTCACCCTGGCGCCCCGCTGGGTCAAAGAGCTGCACATGATCACTGGCGTTTTGTGCCCTCGCGCCCGCATCGCTCTCAGCGTCGCCAAACCGTCCATCACTGGCATCTCCACATCCAGCAGGACCAGGTCCGGGCGAAGAACTTCAAGGCTCTTCAAGGCCGATGCACCGTCCGCGGCGGTCCCGGCCACTTCCAGATTGCCGTCGGAACACACCACCGACCGCAGCAGGCTGCGCATCACTGCCGAGTCGTCGACGATCAAGACCCGGGTACGGCGACTGGCCGCCATGGCTCAAGCCTCCGCCAGACCAAGCATGGCCAGTTTTTCGCTCAACGCCTCATCGTCAAAGGGCTTCATCATGTATTCGTCCGCCCCCGCATCCAGGGCGCGAGTGATGAATTCATTCTCCGCCTCGGTAGTCACCATCATTACCTTGACCCCGTCGAACCCCTCTTCGCGCAGTTGCGTGAGCATCTCCAGTCCGTTCATCACCGGCATATTCCAGTCAACCAACGCCAGATCGAACGGAGCATCTTCACGCAGCCGGTCCAATCCGGCTTGGCCGTCCGCGGCTTCCTGGCACTCGATTCCCCGCTCCTCCAGCAGGCCGCGCAGAAAGCCCCTTACAAATCGTGAGTCGTCGACAATCAGTGCTCGCATCGTGGCTTCCTTTCCTATGCCGGCTGGGCGCCGCCCAGACGCATCGGTTCCAGCCGCTCGGGGTCCAGCATCACCATCAGGCTGTCCTTCAGCTTGTACGCGCCGGCAAATAATGCCCTCCGGCGCTCGTCGAGGATGGATGGATTGGGCTCAAAGTCGGCCGACGAAACCGTGAGGACCTCGCCCACCGAATCGACCAGCAGCCCAAAGCATCCACCCGAACTTTCCAGCACCAGGATGTCCTGCGGCCCGTCTTTGGGCGGAAGCGCGAGCAACTGGCGAAGACTGACCGTGGTCAGCACGTCGCCCCGATAGTGCACCAGCCCGCCCACAAAGACGGGAGCCAGCGGAACCGGTTGGGGCCGCGCCGATCCCACGATCTCAAGAATGTGCGTGATGGGCACGCCAAACAGCGTTTGTGCCACCCGCACTGAGCACATCTCCACCAGTGTCGATGCCTTCCGGCTTCGGTTGAGAGCGGTCCCTGCTTTGCTCATCTTGGTGCCTCCTCCATCTGCGGCCATTCGGCGGTCGCGGGCGACTCAACCGGCAACGGAGGCACGCTGCCCAGGTCCACCACTCCTGTCACGTGATTCTTCAGCAGCGTTACCCCTTCGGTCAGTTGGCTGGTGCCGGCCTCAAAAAGCTCGCCGCCTGGCGCCACATCCAGCACGTGCGAAACGGCAACCCCCACATGACGGTTGCCCTCGCGGCACACCACCACAACAATCTGCGTCTCCGGAATACCCTCAGCCGCGGCCAGCACGCCGCCCGAATCTTCCACCGGCAGCAGATGCCCATCGAAGTTCAATACCGGCCGGTAGCCGATGTACTCAATGCGCGATACCGGGAGCTGCTCGATGCGTAACACGTCGGCCAAAGGTACCGCGGCCCGGCGCCCGGCCACCTCAACCAGCAAATACTCCATGCTGTTGCCTGCGTCAGCTTCGCTTTCGCTCTCGGCCGCGCGCTCTCTCTCTTCTTCGGCGCTCATGGTCACGCCCGCTTTCAACGCGATCGACCCGGGGTCCAGAATCAGCGCCAGTTCGGCATTGCCAAGCACCGTTGCGCCGGAGTAAAGCCCGATGCCTTTCAGCACCGAGCTGAGCGGCTTGACCACAATCTCCTCCGGATCGGCCAGCCCATCCACCACCAGCCCGAAGCGCCGCCCGTCGGCGTCGAGAACTGCGATGAAACTGTCCCGCTCCCTGGCAATCCTGTGCTTTGCCTCCGGCATCAATAACCGGTCAAGAAACACCAGCGGCAGCAGCTTGCCCCGCAACCGGTAGAGCGGAGCGTCCTCAATCCATTCGATCGCCGCCGAGGCCTGCTCCGGCGGAATGTGCACCAACTCCGAGAGTGCGCCCTGGGGAAGGGCAAAGCTCTGGTTGACGCTGCGCACAATCAGCGCCGGAATGATGGCCAGCGTCAGCGGAATCCGCAGCCTGAGAGTGGTCCCCTTGCCGGCGCGCGAGTCGATCTCCACCTTGCCGCCAATTTTCTCAACGTTAGTGCGGACCACATCCATGCCCACCCCGCGGCCGCTCACATTGGTGACCGCGGCGGCGGTTGAAAAGCCGGGCAGGAACACCAGTTGCAGCAACTCGCGCTCGGGCAGGTGCGCGGCCCGGTCGGCGGTAACCAGCCCGCGCTCAATCGCTTTCTGGCGGATCTTGTCCACAGCCTTGCCCGCGCCGTCGTCCGAGACCTCGATGACGACGTGGCTGCCTTCCTGCACCGCACGCAGCTTTAGCGTGCCTTCCGGGTCTTTGCCCGCTGCCAGGCGCACATCGGGCGGCTCGATGCCGTGATCGAGCGAGTTCCGCACCGCATGGGTCAAAGGATCCTTGATGGCCTCGAGAAGGCTCTTGTCCAGCTCCGTCTCCTGGCCCTCCACCTGCAACCGCACGCGCCGGCCAAGCGATTGCGAAAGGTCGCGCACAATGCGCGGCATCTTCCCAAAGACATTCGACACCGGCTGCATCCGCGCCTTCATCACGCTCTCCCGCAGATCGGCTGTCACCATGTCCAGGCGCCGCGAAAGCATGGTCATGTTCGGATCTGTCGAAGTGGCCTGCAGCACCTGGTTGCGAGTCAGCACCAGTTCGCCCACCAGGTTCATCATTCGGTTCAGCACTTCCACGTCCACGCGCAGGGTGCTTTCCGCTGCGCTCCCCGTTCCTTGGGTGCGAGGCCTGACTGCTTTGCCGTCCCCTTCGATGGGCGATTTAGGGGCCGGCTTGGCAAGTTCCTGCACCGGGGCCATCGTCATTGGCGCAATGGCTGAATGCTCTGCCGGCGGGGTTGGCGGCGCAAAAGCTGGGACTGGCGCAACTGCGCCAATGGCTCCACTCCCTGCCGGCGCACCAACCGGCTGATGCGTGCCGGCCCTCACGCGGGTGTGCTGTTTTGCCTGTGTCGGCTTGGACGCCTGCAATTCCTCAAGCCGCCCAATCAGGAGCGCGTCCTCGCCGTCGCCCTCGCTGTTTTCCGCTTCAATCGTCTTCAAGATTGAGCGCAGTCCATCGAGCAGTTGCAGAAGACCGGTGATCACCGGCCGGTCCGCCGCCAGCTTGCCCTCGCGCAGCAATCCCAGCAGGTTCTCCCCGGCATGGGCCAGCTTTTCAAGCCGCTTGAAGCCGAGAAATCCCGTTGTTCCCTTGATGGTGTGCACCGATCGGAAGATCTCGGCCAGCAAAGCTGTATCTTGCGGCCGCTCTTCGAGATCGGTCAAACAGCGCTCCATCCGGTCCAGGCCCTCCTGGCTCTCTATCAGGAACTCTTTTGTCAACTCATCCATCGCCATTCGGTCCACTCATCTGCCCGGCCGCCGGAAATGGAATCCCGGCGCAGCGAGCACTCAAAGCACTTATCGGTAGGAATTGGCTCAGCATGAGAAGGGCGGGGGCGGGGAATCGGGAACAGGGAACAGCAAGCGGAGAACACCAACTCAGCTCCGTGTCCCATCCTTGCGGTTTTTTATTGCCACAAGGGTGGGAAACCACGAACCTCGCCCGATGTACGGCAGGCCCGAAGATGCTTTAACCTCAACTCAAACGCACCAAGCCTATTGGAGGTCCGATGAACGATCCTCACCCGACCGAGCCGGCACTCGATCACCTTCTCGAAGCAGCCCGCCAGGCTGCCAGCCATTCCTATTCGCCCTACTCCGGCTTTCGCGTCGGCGCGGCCCTTCGGCTCACAAGTGGCGAAATCGTCACCGGAACAAATGTCGAAAATGTGAGCTATGGCCTCACCATTTGTGCTGAGCGTTCCGCCCTGGTCCGGGCCGTTTCTCAATTCGGACCTGAAATCCGCATCGAAGCCGTCGCGGTGGCCAATTTGAACCAAGCCCCAAGCCCACCCTGCGGCGCCTGCCGCCAGGTGCTTGCCGAATTCATCCTGCCCCAAGCCCCGGTCGTCTTTCCCGCCGCCGACGGTGCGCGCACCATGGCTTTTTCTGAGTTGCTGCCCCTGGCGTTCGAGATGAATTTGAAATAGACCCACAGAAACATCGAAGCCCACCTTTGCGCGTGGGCTTCTCATCGAAGGAATCTGAAATTACGCCGCGGGCGCAGCCTCCCAGCGAGTGATCGTCTTCCTGGTCTTCTCTCGGCGCTACGGGTGCCCCTTCATTTGCTTTCTAACTCTGCCCTTTAATTCCGCGCTGATTG
>JBEKEQ010000049.1:0-27239 GCA_050013735.1 Occallatibacter sp. | reverse complement strand
TCGCCAGGGATGGCAAGTTTTCCGAGACCGCCATAAGGGGCAACTCGACCATTCACCGTCTTGGCGCCTGAATATTGATCGACTCTCAAGAAGTCACAGGTATCTCCAAATCCAGTGCTAAGAGGCGCGGTCACCGTGACGAAGTTCGATTGGCTCAGGTCCGCGTTCGCAGTTTTCGTATAACCGATCGGAAGCGGCTGAGTGGTGGTGCTGGCGCCATGGTGATGAATTACTGCATAGTAGGCATACTTTTCTCTTCCTTCTGCGCCCGTTGCGGGGAAGATTGGCACCTCACCGCCGCTTCCACCTCCCATCATGGAAAGATGGACTCCGCCGTTGGCGATGTATCCTGCGCTGGCCTTTATGTGGTTCAGTGCGGGATTTGGGCATTCTCCCGGCTCGTTATGAATCCCTACCATGTTGATATTTCCGCTGGCGCCCCGTGCCAGTTTGTTCACGCGCAGCCCAAATTGGGGATAGGTTTGCAGAATATCGCTCTTCAGGGTTAGGTCGTTGCCGCCTTCCCAGTCGATAGGGTTGCCGGAGCAGCCCATGGAGATCGATGAGTCGTTCACATAGCCCACCGCCGAGTTCCAGAAGAGGGAAGTTGCTCCACCCTTTGCCGTGCCGTTTCCCGTGGGCCGCTTCAGGTTATGTGGCCCGACGGTTGCGGTAAAAGTGGTGTTGCTGGTGACTGCTTTAATCGTGTAGAAGGCATTAAAGTCCCCGCTCCCACCCGAAGTTGCAGTTGCATTCACAATTTGCCCGACCAGGTTCTGGTAGAGCAAGTTCGGGGTTTGTTGCTCATCCGTCGCCGGGTTTGTCACCGTGAATGTCCATGGGCCGCTACTGGAACTTGAGACGATGCTGGAAATGGTTAACGAGAAGGCAGGGTTATAGATGCCGCTGCCGCAAAACGTGCTGTCACATCGCAACACGCCATAGGCGCCTGCATCGTAAGGCCCTCCAAACTCCCCCTTTGCGTAGGGCCCATTCCAGTTATTCACGGTGAACAACTCATCCTCGTCGACCTGGATCCCGTAGTACCAGTAATGGCCGTTAGCAGGCCGGTTGTCACCACGCTGAATGAGATGCGGACGATTGATGGTAACTTGAGACCACTCGAATGGAACCTGGTCGTGAATGGCCGCGCCCGTGCTCGCAGTCCCCGGTATCAGGCAGGGGTCGTTCAACGTCACGTGTTGCCCTGTAACGATGATTCCATCGCCCGGGGACGTGGTCAGGATGCAAGCGCCATTCGCATTGAATATGAAGTAGCTATAAGGGATCTTCAGGGTACTTGATGCGTTGTACAGCGATCTCGGCGTCAGGTTCACGGTTCCATTATTCCCGGCAGCGTCAATCGCGGCCTGAATACTTCCGCTGCTCGGGACGGTCAAAATGGGCTGCGGACCCTGGGACTGCATAGTGTTTGGGGAATTGCCGGTTTGCGCCGACAGGGTCGCGGCAAAGATCAGGAAGAGGGTGAATACGGGGTTCCTCATGGCTCTCTCGCAAAGATGGCGGCCGGGATCCTCTATGCGGCCTGTGATTGGGAATCTGAAAGACCAAGGTGCCAGGATGAATTGCAGCCACAACAGCCTCAAAATGGAACGTCTGATAACGGATATTCTGTATAGTGCAACCGCAAAGTCATCCCATGTTGCCAAATACCCTGAGTTTATTGCGGTCTGAGCACTGCCCTCTTTCAACCACTTACATCTTGTAGCGCCCCAGATCCTCGTCATTCAACCCCTCCAGCCAGCCGCGCAATTGCTCGGCGGTGGGACCTTCGGGTGGGCCGGCTGTGTTCAACTTGGCGCTTTGCATCACTTGCTCTGACACAAAAATCGGGCAGTCCGCGCGCAAGGCCAGAGCCACGGCATCGGAGGGTCTTGCGTCAATGGCTACCGCCTCATCTCCTTGTCTGACCCACAGAACGGCAAAGAAGGTATCGTCTCTAAGTTCTGTAATGACCACTCGTTCCAACTGACCGTTCAAGTGTCGAATCAAGTTCCTGGTCAAATCGTGCGTCATCGGGCGAGGCGCTGAAACCTTCTCAATCTCAATGGCTATGGCATTGGCCTCAAAGATACCCACCCAGATCGGCATCACCGTCTCTGAGGCAATGTCCTTGAGCACCACGATGGGCATGTTGGTTGAGGGGTCCATCATCAGTCCTCGTATCCTCACCTCAATATCCATCGCTTCCTCCCTCCGGCGCCGTCTGCTTCCATGTTAGACGCTCTCGCCCACCAGGCTGTTCGGATGGCTGGCGGTAATTCTCACTTGCAGGTAGCTGCCTGGCGCCGGGGCGATGGGTTGCGCGCAGGTAAAGTTGACTGGCTTGTTTTGGCTGCTGCGGCCCGCAATCTGCCCTCGTGAAGGATTGGGCGCTTCAACCATGACTTCCATAACCTGCCCTAAATGCTTGGCATAATTAATCCTTTGCACTTCGCGCTGCCGGTCAAGCAGCACTTGAAGGCGAGACGCCTTCTCAGTCTCCGGGATGGAGTCGATCATTGTAAGTGCAGGCGTGTTGGGTCGCGCCGAGTACTTGAATCCAAAAACGCAATCGTATTGCACTTCGGCAAGAAGGTCCATGGTCTGGATGAAGTCGTCTGGAGTTTCACCCGGAAATCCGACGATGATGTCTGTTGAAATGGAAATCGACCGGCGCGCAGCTTTGATCCAGCTTATCCGTTCCAAATACCACTCCGGGGTGTACTCGCGCGCCATCATCTTCAGCACCTTCGTCGAGCCTGACTGGACCGGCAGATGCACATGATCGCACAGGGTAGGCACAGCGTCGATGGCCTCGACGATGTCTCGCGTAAAGTCGCGGGGATGGCTGGTGGTGAAGCGCACGCGGCGAATGCCTCCCACCTCTCCCACCGCCGTCAGCAATTCAGCGAAGCTTCGCTTCCCTTCCGGGTCGTGGTAACTGTTGACGTTCTGACCCAGCAGTTGAATCTCGGTATAACCGAGGTCGGCGATTCTGCGGGCCTCCTCCAGTACCGATGTTGAAGTGCGGCTGCGCTCTTTGCCGCGCGTGTATGGCACCACGCAATAGGAGCAGAACTTGTCGCAGCCCTCGATAATGGTGATGTATCCCCGGTAGGGGTTCTGGCGGGCGGTGAATTCCGTCTCGAAGGTCTCTTCGGTCTGCCGGTCGTCGAGGCCGGTGATGTGCGTTTCGCCGGCCTCGAGCCGGCTGAGCATCTGGGGCAGCTTGCGGTAGGAGGCCGATCCGGAGACCAACGAAACATAGGGCGCCCGCTCAAAAATCTTTTCGCCCTCTTGCTGTGCCACGCACCCCAGCACGCCGAAGCGCTTGCCGGCCTTGTGAAGCTTCTTGTAGTCGTTGAGGCGGTTGAAGACCTTTTGCTCGGCTTTGTCGCGGATGGAGCAGGTGTTGTAGAGGATCAGGCCCGCGTCTTCTTCCCGCTCGACCTGGCGGTAGCCCTCACGTTGCAGTGTGCCAATCACCTTTTCGGAGTCATGGGCATTCATCTGGCAGCCGAAGGTCTCAAGGTAGAAGGTTTTTTCGGTTGCCATGGCAATCTTGAGTATATCGCGAGCGGAGAGAACCGGCTGAGTTTCCGAGATTGCGGGCCGCGATGCGGCTGGCCACGGCCCGGGCCGACTCAGTTCTTTATCCAGATCTCCACGCGCCGATTCTTCTGCTGGCCCTCCTGCGAGTCGTTTGAAGCAACTCCCAGGTCCGACCCATATCCCCGAACGATAGCCGGATTCAGGCCTCTCAATGAAAATTCATCCGCGATTGCCTTGGCCCTGGCAAGTGATAGCGCGCGGTTTGTATCGGGGTTGCCCACCGGGTCGGAAAAGCCGAAGAGCATCACCCTGTCTCCGGTGATCTTAAGGTCGGCAATCAACGAGACAACCCGATCCAGATCGACCTTGGCCTTATTATCCAGGACCGTTTGCCCAGTCTCGAACCGAAAATCGAGGGTCAGACGGTTGGCATTTTGCGTGAGTGCCTTATATTCCCCAGGGGCATTTTCAGGCACCGCCTGGGTTACCAGCGCCACATTCTGGGCAACAAAACCGCTGGCGCCAACCACGTCCTGTCCGCGCCTGGAGAGCGAAAACTCAACAAACTGCCGGGCAAACTTGTTTTGCGAAATTGCGGGCGTGTAGAAATAGAGCCTTCTCGACAAAAGGTAATCTTCCGTGGCCACGCTGAGCCGGGTCGGCAGCAGCGAAAGCATTCCTTTCTCTGAGACGGCAATGGGTTTCGCGCTCAGGATATAAGGAAGGCCGATAAAGCCAATGGCGTTCGGGTCGCCGGCCACGGCATCGGAAAGCTCCTTGCTGTCCTCGATTCTCAGCGCCTTTGGCGTCAGCGGCTTTGCCCCAAGCACCAGGCTTTTGAAGGTGTCGAAAGTGCCCGAGTTGTCGTCTCTTGCGTAGACTTCGATCGCTCCGCGGGGCGAGCCCACCTGGGACCAGTCGGTGATCTCGCCGCTGAAAATGCGCATTATCCGGTCTTTATCCAATTGATTGATGGGGTTGTAGGCATTGACAATGACCGCGATGCCGTCAAGTCCCACCACATGCTCGCTGGCGGCTGAAGTCATATCTCCCAGCGCCGAGAGTTTGCCGGCCTCCTCGGGCTTGATTTTTCTTGAAGCCATGCCGATGTCGCACTTGCCATCGCCCAGCGCGGTAAATGCCGTTGCGGAGCCATGCGCCGAAATCGTGATAAAGGAAGGAGAACTGTCGCCGGGCAGGACGCCCTGCACAATCTTCTCTTGCGGATTGGTTCCAGCGAGAGTTCGTACCTCTGTCGCGCCCTGATTCTTGAGGAATGCCTCGGCAAGTGAAGGCGCCAATGAGTCGCCGATGGTATTTGAACCGGCCAGGCGAAGAATTGTGTTCTTTGGGCTGCCCTCGCCAGCGGCTTTCGGACCGTGCAACTTCAGCCAGGCCAGGTATCCGCCAATTCCAATAATCACCGCAACGGCGGCCAGGATGGCGATCATCAGAGCCTTGGAATGCGTCTTGGCGCCGGGTTCGCGGGCTTCTTTCTTAGCGTCACCGCTACGCCGGGTTTCGGTGCCGCGGCGGAGATTGGCGCCGTATTCGGTCAGCGCGCTTCCGCACTTGGGGCAGATCAGGTCTTCGCCTTCGGGCACGGAGACGGTCTGCCACGATGTAGCAACCTGACAATTGTCAAAGTTCGTGCATCTTCCCCGTCGCATAGCCATTTCGCTTACTCACCTTTTTCACATTGCAGGCGCGCGGCACAAATGCAGGGCAAGCTCTGGACGATCTACGGCATGGTCGCTTCCGGAGTCCGCCCTCGGGCCGAAATCGAGTAGGAGCCTTGACGGTGAGCCATCGCCGGATGCGTGTATAGAGGCTACACAGCGAGGTTAGCCCACATCATTAAGGTACGGTAAAGATGAACAGATGCTCTATGGACTTGCAGTCGATTCCCTACAACTTTTGCGTTAGAACAAGGGATTCCCGGCCGGCTGAGCACCTAGCGCATCCCGGTGTGCAGATAAGCCAGTAGCGCGCTCATCTGTTCCTGGCTGAAGCGGCCAGTGAATGCAGGCATCATTCCCTTCCCTGCCAGCACCACGCGCTCGACCTCGGCATCGGTCGCCGGGGCGCCGCTGGGCAGTGCGCTCCGGTTGAAGATGCCGTGCAGGTCAGGCGGAACTTTCTTCAAGGCCAGGTCATTATCCTGGTGGCAATGGGCGCAGCGCCCCTGGTAGAGCGCCCGCCCCAGCATTTGTTGCCTGGTCAGCGGATCGGGACCGCAACCTGCGCCCAGCAGCATCCCCGTCAGCCCGCCAAGCAGCGCAAGAAGGACGACTCGCCGAGCTCGATACACCTTACGCCTTGTCCTTCTGTGCAAATTGATCGCTCACATAATCCCAGTTCAGCACCTGGAAAAACGCGTTGATGTAGTCGGCGCGCTTGTTCTGGTATTTCAGGTAATACGCGTGCTCCCAAACGTCCACGCCGATAATCGGTTTGTGGCCGGCGGTAAGCGGGCTGTCCTGGTTGGGCGTAGTCTCAATGGCTACGGTGCCGTCCGGCAGCTTCACCAGCCAGGCCCATCCACTGCCGAAGACGCCCAGCGCGGCCACCGTTAGCCTGCCCTTGAACGTGACCAGCGATCCGAACTTGGCGTCGATAGCTTTGGCCAGTTCGCCTTTGGGCCCATCCCCGCCCTTGCCCAGCGTCGGCCACCAGAAAGAGTGGTTTGCGTGGCCGCCGCCCTGATTGCGGATTGCCGTCCGAGTCACTTCAGGCACCGCGTTAAGGTCCGACACTAACTCCCAGACGGTTTTCCCTGCCAGCTCAGGATACGGAGCCACGGCAATATTCAAATTATTCACATAGGTCTGGTGATGCTTGTCGTGGTGCAGATGCATGGTTTGCGCGTCGAAGCTGGGTTCCAGGGCGTCGTAGGCGTATGGCAGAGCCGGAAGCGTGAACGGCCCGGTGGGCGGTAGCGGCGGTTTCAGCGGAGACGGGACCGGAGCCTGACCTTCAGGGACTCCCTCACCAACCAGCGCTTCTGACAATAGCAGCGCGGTTGCCGCGCCGCCAAGGTGCTTCATTGCTGTTCTGCGGTTCATGATCTGAGATTGCCTCCATTCGTTCGATACACTGCTTCTGTGACAGTCTGCGTGGTGCGGGCAGGCATCGTCAAGACGAGTTCAACCGTGAAGAAAAAGGATTACGTCCATCGGGGATTCAGGACCCGGATGCCTGAACGGCAGCTTAATTTTCATGCTTTCCCGAGCCCACAATCGGGCGCCGCAACCTGTTTGGAACCGACGGTACATCTTCAGATCATCGGCACACGGCGAACATCCGTGCTTGCAAAGTCCCGGCCTTTGAACAGCAGCGGTTCGTCTCGATCCACGGCCAGCGCATAGGCGAAGCAGTCTCCAAAGTTGAGGTGAGCACGGTGACCGCTGCCGCGTCCAAAGGCGCGATAAGCCTCTCGAGCCAACTCTGCCTTGTGAGCCGTCACCGGCTCGATCTCCACTTGCGCCTCACGCAGGAATTGATTGAAGCTGCGGCTTAATGCAAGACTCCGATTGCCGTCTACCACCACTGCCGCTTCAAGCCAGTTAGCTGCCGATACCCTCACCGGACGATTTTTCTCCACAGCCTGCGCAAAGCCCGCAGCCTCCGGTTCATATTGCAAAATTGCGATGATCGCCGAGGTATCGAGAATCATTTAGGCAGCCCATCCTCGCCATAGAGCAAGTCCCCGTGCTCGGTGGAGCGGTACGGTTCCCGCCAATGAGGAACTGCCGCCTTTCCAATTGCCAGCAACCGGCCGGCGAGGCCCTCGTGCTTCTCGCTTTCCACGCGCGCAATCCGCTCTCGCACTGCCACCCGGACGGCAGTGGTCATGCTCTCGCCCGTGAGCGTTGCGAGTTCCCGGACCAGATCATGAGTTTCCTCGCTCTTTATGTTCAGGCTCATAAGCGCCCTTTCTACCATTAACTGACCAGGATTCTACCATTGTTTCGACTAGGGCGGAAGCGCTTTCGCGTCTTTCGATATGCTGAACTGGTGACACTTCCTTCCTTAGCCCAGATTCGCGACGCGCAGACGGTGGTCTATCGCCACATGCCTCCCACGCCGCAGTACACCTGGCCGTTGATCAATGAACGCCTTTCAGCCGGGCAGCTGCCGGGTGTTGAGGCCTGGATCAAGCATGAAAATCACACCCCGGTGGGCGCGTTCAAGCTGCGCGGAGCTCTCGTCTACATGGATTGGCTGAAGCAGACCCATCCGGATTTGAAGGGCGTGGTCGCCGCTACTCGAGGGAATCATGGGCAGGGCGTGGGCATGGCTGCGCGGCTGCTTGGCCTCAAGGCGGCAATCGTGGTTCCCCACGGCAACAGCAAGGAGAAAAACCGCGCCATGCTGGCCCAGGGCGTGGAACTGATCACGCACGGCCAGGATTTTCAGGAGTCTCTGGAGTTTGCTTGCGCGCTTGCGGTCGAGCGCAATTCGACCATGATCGACTCCTTCCACGAACGATTGGTGATGGGCACAGCGACCTATGCACTGGAGCTTTTTCAAGCAGCGCCGCCTCTGGACGCGATTTACGTGCCCATTGGCCTGGGCTCATCCATCTGCGGAGTTGCGGCGGCACGCAACGCGCTGGGGCTGAAAACGGAGATTATCGGCGTTGTTTCAGCCCAGTCGCCTTCCTACTCTCTCACCTTTCACCAGCACAGAATTGTCGAGGCTCCTGCGCAGACCGCCATCGCCGACGGACTTGCCTGCCGAGTGCCGAATGCGCAGGCAATGGAGATCATCTGGAAGAACGTGGCGCGCATCGTCGAGGTTACCGATGCGGCGATCGCCCACGCCATGCGCGCCTATTACCAGGACACGCACACCGTGGCCGAAGGCGCGGGCGCAGCCACCCTTGCGGCCGCGCTCAAGGAGAAAAACATTCTTGGCGGCAAGAGAATCGGCATTGTTCTCACTGGCGGCAACGTGGACCTCGAAACTTATCGGGATGTGCTGGCCGGTGCTCTTTAAGCGGGGAGAGAGAAAGAATGACGGAAAAAAACGAACATCTTGCGCCCTTTTCACACACCGCCCAGAACCGCTGCTTCGGTTGCGGCCAGGCCAATCCGACAGGCCTGCACCTTGAGTTCCAACTCGCAGCGGACGGCGCCGTGGTGTCGTTGGCCACGATTTCAGACGCCTTCGAGGGCCCGCACGGCTACCTCCACGGCGGCATTATCGCTACTTTGTTGGACGAAACGATGAGCAAGGCTCTTCGTGCCCACGGCCTGACCACCATGACCGCCCAACTGGAGGTCGATTACCGCCGCCCGGTCCCCTCTGGCACACCCATTCGCATCGAGGGCATGGTCACACGCAGCGAAGGACACAAACACTGGAGCGAGGCAAAGATTCTCGATGCCAAAGGAAACGTACTCGCCGCGGGCAAAGGATTCTTCGTGGAGGTTCGCCGAAGATCGGCAGGAGTCGAGGCGGCCGGAAGGCCGCCCCAAAATGCTCCTAGTGAATCATGTTGATGGTTTCCTGGGTAATGGTGTCGAAGGTGGTGATCGCCTTGGAATTGGCCTCGAATCCACGCTGCGCGATGATCAGGTCGGAGAACTCTGCCGAGATGTTCACGTTGGACTCTTCGAGAGACGAATCCTGAATGGTTCCCAGGCCGCCTGTCCCCGACGCGCCAATCGATGCCGTACCGCTGGCCAGCGTGGCGGCATAGTTGCCGTTGCCTTCGATTTGCAGCCCTTGCAGGTTGGTCACGTTGGCCAGCGCCAGTTGGCCCACCGCCTGCGTCTGCCCGTTCGAATAGGAGGCTGTTACCGTGCCGTCGGAGCCGATGGTGAAGCTCTGATACACGCCGGCCTTATATCCGTCGGCCGGAGCGGCCGAAAGGACGGTGGGCGAATCCACCTGGGTGATGGTGGGGTTGCCGCTGGAATCAAGCAGGTTGAAGTTGATGCTCAAGGGAGATGCGCCGTCGGCAAGCCCGTCGCCCGCTGCAGCGCCAAAACTGAAAGGAATGGAGGACGCATCTCCCGTTGCCGTTCCAACCGTACTGGGCCCGGCCGCCCCCGTTGGCGTGATCGACTGCAGGGTGCCGGTGTCACTGAAGGTCATGGTCCCGGTAATCGGCGTCGATACCCCGCCCACGAAAGCCGACGCAGGCAGAGCAGCCGAATAACTCCAGGTATTGTTGCCCATTGCCTCATAGGTCACCGTGGCTGTATATGGCACTCCCATTGAATCGTAAACAGTTGTCGACGCCGGGAACTGGGTGCCGCTGGACGCGGTGGAGTCCAGGTTGGCCGTCATGCTCATGTTGGAGGTTGCCTGCGGCTGCTGTACCTGCCCAATCAACGGAATATTGATCGGCGCCAGCGGAGCGCTGGTATTCACAACGCCGTTCACTGCCGGGTAGCCCATCACCGCCAGGCCGTCCGAGGTCACCAAATTGCCATTTGTGTTTTGAGTGAAATCGCCGTCGCGGGTGTAGACGTTGCTGCCGCCGTTGCTCACCACAAAGAATCCATTGCCGTCCAGAGCCACATCGGAGGAGGTTGTTCCGCTGGTGTCGTACGATCCCTGGCCGAAGTCGGTTTCGTTGGACGCCACCTGCACGCCCTCGCCCATCTGGATCGAATTGCCCGAACCGGCAGTTCCCACTTGCTGATAGAAAAGATCTGAAAAGTTGGTCGTCTGTGCCTTGAAGGCCGTGGTGTTCATGTTGGAAAGGTCGTTTGCAATGGTGTTGAGCGCCGTTGAATCGGCGTCGAGGCCGGAAAGCGGGATGTAAAAACTTGCCATCGTGGTTCTCCTGTGGATTTACTTCGTGGTTGATGCTGGACCTGGCTTCATTGGCCCCCTGAAAGTCCGCTTGCAATCGACTGCTTGCGGGAGTGCCCATCGAGGGCATGGGCTACGCGATGCGCCGCGGGTTTGGCGCCGGGAACACTGAGATTGCCGGGGGCTCGAGGGGTGCTTGCGGCGTTTGCATCGGCCGCGGCAGCCCCGGAGGCGCCGGAACGGACCGAGGACAACGTTGCTGCTTTGTGCGCAACGTGGCTCTGCGGACTTGTGCTGTCTGCAACTTTGCCCGTCGCGCTGGCCTTTGCGCCGCCGGCCTGGGTGGTCGCGGTACCGTCTGAACCGCTGCTCCCGTCGCCCAGCGCCGTCGAGAGATTCTGATTGATATCGATCAGCTGCTCCAGGCTGTTGACCTGCACAAGCTGGTTGATGTACTCGTTGGGGTCGGTATCCGCGGTCGGGTCCTGATTCTGCATCTCGGTTACCAGCAAGGTGAGAAAGTCGTTGGCCGAGATGGTGGCCGAGGAGCTGTCGGAACTGTCCGTGCTGCCCGTACTGCCTGTCCCGCCCGTAGTGGTGTCCATGGGCGTCGCGCCGCTCTTGGTCAATGCCTGGCCTGCCGTCAAGTGGTGATTCAAGATTCCTGCTAACGCTGCCATTTCCCCTCCCTGCTCTGTTTCTCTCTTCCGCCTCAGGCCATCACTGAAATGTGACCGCCCCCTGACACTGTCGATGGAACCGTCACTTCAGTGCTTCCAGGTTTTGCCGGCAAATCGATGTTGGCCGGCGCGGCAAAGGCCGCTGCGCTTGTCTGCGCGCCGAATTGCTGGCCGGGCGATGAGCCTTGCCCCGCATCCTGGCCCGCGCCCTGGTGCATAGTCTGATTTGAGTTTTGATCCATCCCCGTCTCAGCCCATTTGCCTTCGGGCGCGGCCAGAGTCACCGTCTGCACCGAGGCATGCTGCTCGGCCAGGTAGGAGTTCAGTCCCGCCAGGTGGCCGTCCAAAGCCTGCGCGGCCGCGGCGGAGCCGGGGACCACGGCGGCATGAACCCCGCCGCCGCTCACGTCTGCCCGCACGCCTACCCAGCCCAGTGACGGGTCCTCGAATCCCGCCTCGGCCCGCTGCGCGCCCGCATGAATCCAGGTGGGTGCAGCTGAGGAACCCTGGGCATCGAGCGCAGCGAATGCCTCGTCCGTTTGAGCTTTGGGCTGGCTCGTTGCCGCACGAGTCGATTCCGTGCCGCTGCTGACTAACCCGCCGATCTCCCCTCGCAAAGCTGCCGGATCGCGGGCCAGAGCGCCGTTCGTCGTATCCTGCGTCGCAAGTGCGGATTGCCCTTCCGGCATTGCGGCGCCGCGGCCGGCGGCGCGGGCCGAGCGTACCCCGGTCCCCATGCCCTGGGCAGCGCCTGGCTGACCGGCCTTGCTGACGATGGGAGCAACAGACGGAGATTGGATGCTTTCCGCGGCTGCGCCATTGCCGGCCAAAGCTCCTTGATCCACCCTGCTGCTGCCCATTGCGGCCGCCGCACCGTCTATTTCCCGGCCGCCGGGTTGAGCCTGAACCTGATTCTGCCCCAGCGTCCCGGACAGGTGCTCAGCCCCAGGCCGCGGCCGCCCGGAGGAGGTTGCATCGCCTCTCAAGACCGGTATTTCCTGTTGATCGGCAACCGATGTTCTTGTCTCCGCCAAAACTGCGCCGGCGGCGTTTCCCCGCGCGGCAATCGAAAGAGCTGTGGTTTCAATGGGCCGGGAGCGTCCTTGAAGCGCCGGCCCTCCAACCCGGTCTACGCTCTCGCCGGCCGGTAAGGCGTTCCGCCTGGACTGCGCTCCGGAATGCGCCGTGATCGATTCACCCAGTCCAGGCGTGCTCGAGCAGGCTTCATTTTCTGAATCCGCAGTAAGCTTGGTCCGCGAGGAACCCTCTCGCGCCCAATCGGCGTTCGCTGCCGCGAGTGGGTTCGGAGAAAAAGAAGCAAGCGGCAAAGTGATTCCACTGAGAGCCGGCGGGGCCGCGCTTGAGCCGGCCGCCGGGTCTTTTTCAATTTTTGTGCTCTTCCGGGAGCTTGCCGAGTGCGCTTCAACGGCCAGCGATTCCGGTGCGGCAATTTTTAAAACCGGACCCGCCGAGGTCCTGCGCACGGGAGCAATGCCTGCCTTGGAAATCGCGGACGGCAATGCTTCTGTCTCATTCGCGGCGCCGCCTGATTGCGTAGTTCCCTGCCTTGATCGCGGGGAGGAGCCGGCGGCGGAGAGCGAAGCTGGCGGCGAAGCATTCTGGGTCGATTTCGTGAGCATGGATCCAGCAAGCGCCGAACTGGTCTCCGCCCCGGATTCCTGCTTGCCGGAGCCTTCCGTTCCGCCGCCAAGGGAAGCCAGCACCGCGGCCCAATTGGAACGAAAACTTTCCGAGGTTGCCGCGGCCGTAAGAGAGGAACCGGCAGCAACCGCATTGGCCCATCCCGCGCGCTGCGCCTTGCCCAGCGCCGCTCCTGAAGCCGCGTCCTGGATCAGGGCCGCATTCCCTCCGGCTCCGATCTCGCTTCCAGTGGATGGGATCATGGAGGGGATCCATGCAGATGCCGTACCAAAGGAGTGAAAAGAGGGTTAGAGCATTGTCAGGAAATCGGACCACTGCTCCCATTTCAGGAAAAACAGCGCATCCTCCGCGCAATTTCCGCTCAAGTTCCTTTTGCCTTGCAATCGGCCTCTCGCGTGAAGCTTCCGGATTTCGGCCTCGGGACGGGGTCCGGTTCCTCACCGTGCCTCCGGTTGCCGAACCAGTCGTCCAGCCCCTGCTGGCCGCGCCGGCCCGCCTCAACGGCGTCCCGCGCTTCACTCTCTTGAATCAACGTCTCGGCCTGGCGGCGCTCGACTCGCTTCAGTAAAAACTCCTGGCGCAGCGCGGCTGCATCCAGTTCCGCATCCGCAATCCTTGGAGCCAGCGCCGCGGCTCGACGTACGGCAGCGCGCGACTCCTCAAGGCCTGCCAGGCGATCCGGCAGTTCCCCCGTTTGAGCGCTCGTCCCCACCAAAGCGCGGCCGCGGCGACCCTGCTCCACTGTGGCCGAGAGCGCGTTCTTCAAGTGCCGAAGGTCGCCCAGCGCCGACTCGAGCGCCAGGCGGCACTGCTCTTCTTCAAGACTTCGTATGCGCAGCAGGCGGCGCAGCGAGCGCGAAACGGCCATCACGCCTCCGCGGCCAGGGCCGCCAGACGGCCCACCGAGTCGGCAAAGCCGGCCCGCTCGCGCGCATCCTGGGTCATGAAGGCGCGCATCGCTTCCCGGGCGCGCAACGAGCGATCGAGATCGAGGTCCGAGCCCGGCTTGTAGGCCCCGATGCGCACCAGGTCTTCCGAGCGTGCGTACACCGCCATCAGCCTGCGCAGCAGCGCGGCATGCTCGCGGTGCTCCGGCTGGGTTACGGCGGGCATAAGCCGGCTGATCGAATCAAGCACCTCGACCGGCGGATACCACCCCTCGGCAGCCAGCGCGCGAGAGAGCACCACGTGCCCGTCGAGCAGCGACCGCACCGCATCGACCAGTGGGTCCTGCTGATCGTCGCCCTCCATCAGCACGGTGTAAAAGGCGGTAATCGAGCCCACGCGGAACTGCCCGGTGCGCTCCACCAGCCGCGCCAGCCGGCTGAAGACCGACGGCGTATACCCCTTGGCCGTGGGCGGCTCGCCGGCGGCCAGGCCAATCTCCCGGGCAGCCATGGCGAAGCGAGTCAAAGAGTCCAGCACCAGCAGCACATTCTTCCCCTGCGCGGCAAAAAACTCGGCCACCGCGGTTGCCGCCAGCGCCGCCCGCATGCGCATCAGCGGAGATTGGTCGGAGGTGGAAACCACCACCACCGACCGCGCCCTGCCCTCCTCGCCCAGGGAATCCTCGATAAACTCGCCCACTTCGCGGCCCCGCTCGCCCACCAACCCCACCACCGTCACATCGGCCTCAGTGTTGCGGGTCATCATGCCGATCAGCGTGCTCTTTCCCACTCCGGAGCCGCCGAAGATTCCCACCCTCTGTCCCCGGCCTACGGTCAACAGAGCGTCCAGCACGCGAATTCCGGTGCCCAGGGGGGTACGAATGGGCGCCCGGTCAAGCGGAGAGCGCACCGCTCCATCGAGAAGCAGCGTTTCGGAGACGGACAAAGCGCTGCCCTCGTCGATAGGTTCGCCCAGCGCATTCAGCACCCTGCCCATCAGCCCTGAACCGGCTTCGATCTCCGGCCGCATGCCCATGGCGGCTACCGGGTCGCCAAAACGAATGCCTTCCGTCGTCTCCACCGGCATCGACAATACATTCGAGCCCCGGAATCCGATTACCTCGGCCAGATGCGGGCGCCCGAGCCGGTCCCTGATCTCGCAGCACTCGCCCACCGAGGCCAGGGGACCCGCCGACTCGATGGTCTGGCCCACCGACTCCAGCACCTTCCCCTGCCAGCGCCAGGGCTGCCCGCGCTCAAGGCGCGCAAAGTAGCGAGCCAGCATCGGCTCCGGAGAGCGCATCATGGGCGCGCCGCCTTTAAGGCGCCCGCCTGCTCCCCGGCCGGGCTGCGCGGTTCAGGCCTTTGACCGGGAGCGCGGTCAAAGAAACCGCGCTCAATCTCTCCCAACTGGGAGCGAATCCCCAGGTCCACCGAGCCCACTTCGGATTCGATCGCGCAGTCGCCCAGCCGCATCTCTTCCCCGGCCTCCACTACCGGTTTCAACGCCAGGTTTGGCAACAGGGCAATGGCCTCGGTCCACAACTCGAGTTCAGCCGCCGGCACACGCAACCGCACCTCGGTCGAGGAGGAGAGCTGTCCCAGCGCCACGCGCACCGCGCCGGTCAAAAGCAGCGGGTCCATCTGCGCCTCGCGCCGCAAAATGCGGGCCGCCACGGCCAGCGCCAGCTCCACCACCTCGCTCTCCACTGCGCGCAAATAACGGTCGCGCTCCCGGGCAAAATCGCCGATGAGCTCGGCGGCCTGCCGCAATCGCTGCTTTTCCGCGCCGTCGTGCGCCGCCGCATGTGCCTCCCGCTCCGCCTGGCGGCCTTCCAGGCGGCCCCGTTCGCGTCCCGCCTCAAACGAGCGGCGCGTCTCCTCGGCCAGCCGCTTTTCAAACTCCATGCGCGCCCCGGCTTCCATGGTGCCGCCTGCCCCGTCGCGCGCGGCTTCATGGGCCGCATCGAACGCGGTTCCCATCGGCCCCGTCCCGCCCCAATCGTTCCAGTCGGGTAAAACAGGCGCGCCGGGACTGGCGGGATACTCGAATTTCTCCAACCGTCCAGCGCCGTTGCCTCCGCTCCCCAATCCAGCCTGCCGCAAGTCGATCTCCATCCTTCACTGTCCACTGGCCGCTGTTCACTGCCTCACGCCAGCATCTCGTCGCCGGTCTCGAGCTTCAAAACCACCTTGCCCTCAGCCTCCAGCCGCCGGGCCAGGTTCAAGATCTCCTGCTGCGCTTGCGCCACCTCGCGCGAGCGGACCGGCCCCAGCACTTCCATGTCTTCCTTCAGCATCTCCACCGCTCTTGAACTCATCGACTTGAAGATCTGAGCGCGCAGCTCGTCGTTGGCGCCGCGCAGGGCCAGGGCCAGCTGCCGCTTGTCCACCCCGGAGACGATCTCCCGGATCGTGCCCGGCGGCACGGTGATCAGATCTTCGAACGTAAACATCAGGTTGCGGATGCTCAAGGCCAGTTCCGGCTGTCCGTCCTCGATGGTCTCAAGAATCTTTTTCGATTCCTCGGCATTGAGCCGGTTCAGCAGGTCGGCCACAGCCTTGAAGCCGGAATAGCTCTTGCGCCCCGTGTCGCCCACGCTTTCAAGGCGCCGGTGCAGAATGTGGGCTACCTTCTGCGCCATCTCCGGCGAAAACTGGCGCATCTCGGCAAGCCGCTGCACTGAGACCACCTTGTGGTCCTCGCTCAGGTTGTCGAGCACCATCGAGGCGCGCCGGGGGTCAAGGTGAGCCAGCACAAGGGCGATGGTCTGCGGATGCTCGGAATCGAGCAGCTTGCCCAGCTGCTGAGGATCGGTGCGCTGCAGTTTGGCCAGATTGCCCTGCGCCGCCTCCTGGGAACGGCGCACCAGCATCAGCAGATCGTCGGCGCGTTCTTTGCCAAAGGTATCCACCAACAGCCGGCTGGCATAGTCCAATCCGCCGTGAATCATGAAGTTCTGGGTCTCCAGAAGTTGCCAGAACTGCTCCAGAATCTCTGCGGAAAGCTCTGGCGTGACGCCGCGCAGGTCAGCAAGTTCCTCGGTGAGCCGCTGCACGTCCGCCTCGGGAAGCGCGCGCAGAATCTCCTTGGCCAGTTCCTCGCCGACAGCCACCAGCAGGACGGCCGCCTTGCGCACCCCGGACATCTGCGCCGACTCGCGCCGCCTTGCCGCCCCGCTATCGTTCCCCTGTTCGGCCAAAACCCCGTTCCTCTCGCTGAATGCGCTTCTGCTCGGCTGTTCCTCCCGACCCCGCTCAGTCGGAGTGAATCCAGCTTTGCAGTAAGCGCGAACTTTGCGTGGGCTCGCGCTTGAGGTGATCGGTCACCTGCTCGAAGATCTCCTGCGTCCTGGCCCGCTCCGGATCAAGCTCAACCGGCTCAGGCGGCTTCAATGCGGGGGCGGGCGCCGCGTGTCCCGGCAACTCCCTGTCCGCGCTTCGATTTACCCCGCCCGATACGGACCCGGCGCGGCGAAGAGCCGGGCGCACGCCAAGGACCAGCACCACCAGCAGTCCGGCCAGCAGGGCGGCGTATTTGACCAGCAGCGGCGAGCTCTCCACCCGCTCCAGCACCTGGGCCGGCAGCGGGACAGGAAGCTGAGACCGGTTCTCGTCGAAGGCCAGATCTTCCACGGTAAGCAGGTCCCCGCGTGCCGGGTCGAAGCCTACCGCCGCCTGCGAGAGAGCGGTCAGGTTGCGCAGCTCGTCGGCCGTGCGCGGCTGCCAGACAGCGGCCTTGTTTTTACTGGCAGCCTGCGCCAGCCGGTCGTTGACCACAATGGCCGCGGTCATGCGCCGCACCCGACCCGGATTTTCGACCACGTGCCGCACCGTCTTTGACGCCCCGTAGGTTCCCGACTCCGTCTTTGCCGATTGCGGCTGGGAATTCTGTTGCGGATAGACAGGCAGCGCCTGCGAATTCGGCGCGTTTGAGGCCGTGCCGGGAACTCCCGCGGCCAGCGGCTGCGCGCCGGTGGTCTGCTCGGTGCGCTGCATCGAAAGGGTCACCGTCTGGTCTGGATCGTAATTTTCCTGGGTCTCTTCGCTGGCTGCGGGATTGTAGTCCAGGGTCACCGACGCGCGCACGTTCCCCGCTCCGGTCACCGGCTCCAGGGTTGCAATCAGTTTCTCTTCCAGAGCCTGCTCGGCGCTCAGCTGCATCGCCTCGGCGGTCTTGGGCCCCAGAGGCAAATGCCCCGCCGCATCCACCAGCACCACCCGCTCCGGCGTAAGCCCGTCCACGGCCGAGGCCACCAGGTTGCGGATAGCCTCCGGCTCCCCATCGGCCAGCGAGCGATGACGCAGCTTGATCACCACCGAGGCCTTGGCGGGACGTTCCTGCTCGCGAAACAGCGAGTCGTGAGGCAGCACCAGGTGGACGCGCGCCGACTCCACGTCGGAGAGCGCGCCCACCGTGTGTTCCAGCTCGCCCTCCAGGGCGCGCTGGTAGTTCACCTGCTCGTCAAACTCCGAGCCCACCCAGTTGGGCTTGTCGAAGATTTCAAATCCCAGCCGCCCGCTCTTCGCGCCTCCCTTGGCCGCGGTTACCAGCCGCGCCTTGTCCAGTTGCGCGGCCGGAACCAGAATGCCCGATCCGCCTGCGCCGGGCTCAAAGGGGATCTGCGCCTGGGTAAGGATCTGCCCGGTCTGTCGCGTGTCCTCCGGGTCCAGGTCGGCGTAAAGGACGCGCCAGTCGGTGCGCAAGCCGTACCACAGCAGCCCCCCGGCCATCAGGGCGATCAGAAAGCCCGCCGCCAGCGCCCAGCCCCGCTGCGCCGGCCGCATTGCCGCCCAGCGAACCCGCGCCAGAGCCCAAAGCGCCCCCAGCCGATCCATAAAATCGGCCTGCCCCAGCATGGCCGGCGCGCTTCTCTCCAACTGGGTTCCGGTGGCCATGGTCTCGCTCTCAGTGTTCAGTGAACAGTGGTTAGTGAACAGCGGTTAGCGGACAATGGTTAGCGATCGGTCCCTTGCCTCATCGCCTGATACTGACCACTGACAACTGATCACTGACAACCGCTTTCAAAACTGCATTCCAATCACCTGCTGGTAAGCCTGGACCGCCTTGTTGCGCACGCCCAGCGCCAGTTCGAAGGCCATGCTTGCCTTCTGGGTGGCGATCATGGCCTGGTGCACGTCTACCCCGGAACCGGTCATCAACCCATCGACGGCCGATCGGGCCCGATCCTCGAGCTGGCTCACCTGGCCCACCGCGTCTGTCAACAGATCGGAAAACGGCGCGGGCATGGATGCGGCCCCCGAAGATGTCGCCGGCAGCTGACCTGAGCCGGCAAGACCGGACCATGCCTGCGTTGCCAGGGTCGTCGGACTCATTGCCGTTTGCATCGAACCGATTGCGGATTGCATTGGCCCTCCCTGCGGTCTCCCGCGCTCCGAGCTGACTGACGATCAACTGCCCCACGGCGAAGCGCAGCTAAGACTTCGCAATCTCAAGCGATGACGTGATCATGCCCTTCTCGGCCTGCACCGCGGAACTATTCAGACCATATGCACGTGTCGCCCCCATGAGGTCCACCATCTCTGTGAGGGGATTAATGTCCGGATACGCGACATATCCGTCGGACCCGGCATCGGGATGCCCCGGATCGTACCGCTTGAGCGGAGCCGAAGGATCCTCAACCACTGCGGCTATGTGCACGCCCGGAGCCACGGGGCCGGCGCTCGCGGAATTAAGCGTGGGGAGAGCCGCGGACGCCAGCGAACCCAGGGCCGAGCCGCCCGAAGCCGCCGTCATGGAGTCGAGAAACCCCGCGTCGCCCTGGTCGGCGGCAAAGACCACATGCTGACGGCGGTAAGGCCCGCCCGCCGCCGTGCGGGTGGTTTCAGCGTTGGCCATGTTGGCCGCCACTACCTCGGCGCGCATCCGCTCGGCCTGCATGGCGTCGCCCGAGGTCTCCATCATTCCGAACAGGTTCATTGGACAGGCTCCTTGAATGCCGGTTCTTCGTTTCACGGTTCTTAATCTTCAGCTTTCAGCCCTCAGTTTTCAGCCTTCAGCTTTCAGCCCTCAGCTTTCAGCTATCAGCCCTCAGCCTTCAGCCGCCGGCCTACTTCCCGTCGGCATGGATCGCATCCATCACCCGCTGATA
Source organism: Occallatibacter sp. (assembly GCA_050013735.1). Lineage (GTDB taxonomy): Bacteria > Acidobacteriota > Terriglobia > Terriglobales > Acidobacteriaceae > Telmatobacter. The sequence continues at coordinate 7,571 of JBEKEQ010000049.1, read as the reverse complement.
TTCCTGGCGAAGCAGTGCCACGCCGGTTTTGAACTTCAACTGCGCTTCCGCCAGGTTCAGGCCCTCGCGGTCCATGGAAACATTGTTGCCGTCGGGCCGCGCGATCAATCCATCGACGGCCTTCAGACGCACTTGCCGCGGCAGGCGCCCGGAATCTACTCCGTCCATGGCTTCCCGCATCTCCGCCTCGAAGTCCATACCTACGGTCCGGTAGCCGGGAGTGTCGATGTTGGCCATGTTGGCCGCCGTCAGCTTGGCCTCGCCGGCGGCCAGATCCAGATAGCGGGCCAACTGGTCGCTCAGACGGGTCTCGATCTCGATGCTCATTCGAACCTCCTCCACGCCCGGTTGCTTAACCCACCATTAGTCCAAAGTCGATCTCCTCCGCGGTGAGAACGGTCTCCTCACCGGCCAGGATCGCGCCCCGTTCGAGCACGTGCTCCAGTTCGCGAACATTTCCTGGCCAGTCGTGGAAGGATAACTTTGCCAGCGCGCTTTCATCCACGCGCTTGATCGGATGTTGGCGGCCCATATGCTCCATGAAATGTTCCACCAGAAGAGGCAGATCCTGGGCGTGCTCGGTGAGTGCCGGAGTGTGGATGAGAAAGACCGCCAACCGGTAGTAAAGGTCGGAACGGAAGCTGCCTCCCTGGGTGAGCTGGGCCAGCGGCTGGTGCGTGGCGGCCACAATGCGCACATCCACTTTTACAGTGTCGTTTTCCCCCACCCGCTGTAACTCCCCGCATTCCACAAAGCGGAGCAACTTCGATTGCAAACTCAGCGGCATCTCGCCGATCTCGTCAAGGAACAGGGTGCCCCCGTCGGCGGCCTCGATCCGCCCGGTGCGTCCCTGCACGGCGCCGGTAAACGCGCCGCGCGTATGGCCAAAGAGCTCGGCCTCGAGCAGCGCCTCGGGAATGGCCGCGCAGTTGATGGCGACAAAAGGCTTTCTGCTCCGGGGAGAGAGCCGGTGCAATGCCTCGGCCACCAGTTCTTTACCCGACCCGGTGGGGCCTTCGATGAGCACCGGCGTCATGCGCGGAGCCACCAGGCGGATGCGGCGGCTCACTTCCAGCATGCACGGCGCGTCACCTATCAGCTCCGGCAGCCGCTCGGCCGCATTGGATCGAGCCGCGTGAACGTGCGAATCGGCGCGGCTGCGCAGATCGGAAGAGAGGCTGGACTGTACCGGGCACGGCGCGGCGTCTTTTTCCGGCCCAGCTTCATTGCCTGCCGTGACCAGAGGCGGGATGGGCAAGGGGGCGGCGCGGCCCGCGCCGGACTCGGGCTTGCCGAGCGCCGGAGCGGTGTTCCACGCCGCCGTATCGGTGTCCTGGATGCGGCGCAGCGCGTAGAGCAGTTCCTGGCGATAGGGACCGCGCGGGCTCTCCCCGGCAGAGGCGCCCTCTGAAGTCACCAGATCCACCTGGGGAAAGGTTCCACGAAAATCCTTGAGAAACTCGGCCACATCCAGATCGGGCAGCCAGGAGTCGACGATGATGGCCTCGGGAGGTGCAGCCTCTGCCTCGGCCCAGGCCTGGGCCCCGCCCTCAGCCTCGCGTACCTGCCAGCGCAGGCCGGTCAGGATTTCAGTGAGACGTTGGCGGAAGCTGAGGTCGGCGCTGGCAATCAGCGCGGAACGCGGACGGACGCGAAGTGCGGAAGGCAAAACGGAAATCGGAACAGGCAGCATCGGTAATCTCCAAGTCATCGAAGGGAATGATTAAAACGAGTGAGCTTCTGAGGCCATTCCCACGGCGGGAGGCTTGGCCAGAGGCACGGGAAGCAGCACCGGGGCGGCGACCGCAAGCTCGGCGTCGGAGGGCACCAGGTAGCCTTGCCCGCGCACCGTCTTGATGAGCCGGCCCGGTGGCGGATCCTTGAGCTTGCGGCGCAGGTAATTGACGTACACGTCCACTATGTTGGTGGTCTGCGCGGGCTCCATGTTCCATACCGACTCCAGTAATTCCACCCGCGACACGCTCTGCCCGCGGTTGAGCATCAGGTGTTCCAGAAGCGCAAATTCCTTGTTGGTCAGCACAATCGGTTGGCCTGCGCGACGGGCAGTGTGGTCCAGCCGGTCCAGTTCCAGGTCCCCGGCGTGGAGCTCCAGCCGAACCTCCCGCTTGCGCCTGAGCAGCGCCCGGCAGCGAGCGCGCAGCTCGTGCAGGCTGAAGGGCTTGGTCATCAGATCGTCGGCTCCGAGGTCCAGGCAGCGGATGCGCGTATCCACCTCCTGCCGGGCGGTCAGCACCAGCACCGGAAGGACGGCGTCAAGGGCGCGGCACTCCTTCAGCACCTGCTCGCCATCCTTTACTGGCAGGTTGAGATCGAGAATGGTCAGGTCGGGCATTTCTTCGCGAAACGCCTCCACCGCGGCCCCTCCATCGTGGGCCACGTGTACCCGGTGCCCGTCGGCCTCCAGTCCGCGGCTTAAAAACAGTCCCAGCGCATGGTCGTCCTCGGCGATCAATAACCTCATGGCAGCCTCTCCGTTGGACCGCGATCTCATTTCGCGGCCCACGCCCGTTCTCCCTCGAGGCCGGCTTAGCACTTGCTAACCCTGCCCCTCCTTCACATTCGTTTGTGGCGGAGAGAAACTCAAGACTGGAGAGAGGAAAGATGGCGGGGCAATTCCGAGTGAGGATTGGTGCGGAAGGGATGTCCCGTAAAGAGACAAAGAACTTTTTCATGTGATGAAGAGCACAGCGGACACGGCTCTAACCGGCCTTTGGCTTCAAGCCGGCCCCGCTTTTTCGCGTTTCGGCCGCCGTCTGCCGTCGATCGACAGGCCTGTACATTCAATTACTCCAACTCAGCAGCGGCCTCTATCTCTTCAGGCTCCGCCCATTCTTGTGCCCCGCCTTCTGTTGGTACATATCGGCGTCGGCCCGGTCGAGAAGCTCCTTCATCGGTTCATTGGGCAGGTGTTCCGCCAGGCCGATGGAAGCCTCAACGCTCAGTTTTCTCAAAGCGGTTATCCCCTTGACCTTGTAGTCGCCACAGACCCAGGCGCGGAGCCGGTCAATCTGTCCCTTGGCCTCGCGCATGCCGCACTCGAGCAGAACAATGAACTCGTCTCCGCCCCAGCGGCCGATCTTGTCTGTTGAGCGGCACGCAGACAGCAGTTCCTCGGCGAACTGCTTCAACAGCTCATCGCCGGTGAGGTGCCCGTACTCGTCATTGACTTTTTTAAACTCATCGATGTCGATAATGGCCACGCACAGCGGGGCTCCCTCGCCGATGCGGCGCTCTATCTGGCTCTCCACCCAAATGCGGCCGCGCAACCCCGTCAGACCGTCGCGCGAAGCAAGCTCCTCGGCCTCCTCCAGCTTTGCCTGATAACTTGAAACCTCCGAGCGAAGCTGCTCGAGCGCGGCCTTGCCTTCCGCGGCCATTCTCTCCACTGAGGTCTTCAGCTCCGCCGCGCTGCGCTCGACCGAGGCGCGGATTTCGGTCAAGTCGTCAAGGCTGGCGATCGCTTCCAATCGGGCGGTGACCTCGTTAATCTGTCCCGCGCAGCGCTGATCTCTTTCTCCCACCGATTCGGCAGTGCGAGCCATTACGATCAGCAGCCCTTTTACCTCGGCAGTCTTCTGCCCATAGTGGCTGGCCGTCCGCTTGCCCCAATCCCGTAGCTGCTCCTGAACGTGCGCGTCTGTCGACTCGAGGTCCGCGCTGCTCATGCCGGCCGAAAGACTCTCCACCAACCCGCCAAGGCTCCTTTTCAGCTCCGCTCCCAGGGCGGGACAGGCGTCAAGGCTGCAGTTGCCCATCTCAAGTAGGGCCGAGCGATAGGCGCCGATGGCCGCGGAGAGAGAGTCTCCCTCATCCGGCACACAATTCACCACCGCGTCAGGTGCTTCAAAATCAAGATACTTTTTCAGCGAGATCATCGGCTTCCCGGGTGATGCTGTCCGCAACGTATCGCTGCGGACGATCACCCGGAATATCGGCAATCTTCTAGTCTTCCATGAGCGCCGTTTAAAGAAATGTTCTATCGCGCCGTGGGGCTCAACTCGATTCCGTAAGATGCAAGCACCTTCCCCTCCGGGCGGCTGAGCAGGACCACGGCTCCGCGCTGTGACGCCAAACGAAAGTGAAGATGCGCGCCCGTGAGTGCGTCTTCTATATCCACATCGGCATCGTCCAGCGACTCCGATGAAAAACTGTAAAGTACGGCGTCGCTGAGAACCGTGGGAAGAGCCAGCACACCCGGCGAAAGCGGATGCACCTGTCGAAATGCCGGCTCCACTCCGGCTTTTTTCAGGGCATAGGCGTAGAGCGCCGCGGCCGGCTCATAGTTCTCGGCGAACTCTACCGGATCGGAAGCCCACAGAATCTTTCCCCGCCCATGCGCAACCTCCTCAACCGAATCTCCATCGGCAAATCGCAACACTTCAATCGGACCCTGTTGCACCTGGGCCGGATAGGACGGCTGCAACGGCTCACCCTGGCCTGGAAGATGCATGGTAGACTGCCGCGTTCCCAGATTGGCCAGCGACGCCTGCACATGCAGCGGCGTCAGCCGGTCGACGAGCTGCCAATGCTCATCGCGCGAAACCGGCCCTGAAACCAGCAGGCAGCCTCCGCGCGCAACATAGTCCAGCAGCCGCTGCCAGGCGGCTTGGGTAAGAGCTTGCGGCGCGGGCAAAATCACCAGCTTCGGATCTCCGATCTCATCCAGCAGGTTCTCAGGCAGCATCCGCGCCGGGGTGCGGTCGTAGTAGGCCAATGCCCGCAGCGCCTTCTTCTGGACTGCCAAAGCCATCTCATTCATGCCCGTATACAGCAGCGATTGGGACGCGACCAGCGTTACCTGCGGAGGCTCGATTGAGGTGAAACTCGCCGGGCTCGCTGCTGCGAATTTCGCAAAGCCCGCCAGCACGTCCGCTTCCGGCTTCTCGGTCCCGTCCGGGCGAATAGCGCCAATGGTGTTTTCATTCTCGTTGGCCATCTTGGCGTTCACGTTCCAAATCCACTCCAGCGCACCCGCTCCCTGCGCAAACGAGATCGCCAGCTTGCGCTCCAGTTGCCAGCCTTCCTCTTCCGGCGTAAGGCGCAGATGATTGTCTTGCATCAGACGCCGCATCTCTCCCGTCTCCTGAGTCAACACCGGCTTGCCCGGGAGCTTTGACGCCAGCGCAGCCCACAAAATCCCATCGAAGTCCCACCAGGAATGGATGGCCGTGAAGTCCACCTGCGGCGAAAAGAACGCCGGCGAGAGGCGTTGCGAAACTCCGGCCTCGTCCTGTCCCGCGGTAATCAGCTGGTTTGAACCCGCGGCGCGAATCGTCGCCCGCTGCCGCGCCGCCCAGTCAGTAAAAACACTTTGTGTGAACAAAAAATAGTCGTACACCTTCAGCGGGTTATTTCCGAAGCGTACGCCGTCATAAGCAAACGCGCCCGCATCGGGAAGCGCGAAAGGATCGGCTGGAGCAACCGCGGGCGAAGTCGCCGTTGGTTTCGATTGCAGCGCGCGACCCATGCCCAGCGACGGCTCTGACCACGCAGCCAGCAGCGCCGCCTGATCGGGATACTTCTTCTTGAGCCATGCGCGCCACGCCGCGTACTCGAATGCCCCTCCCTGCGGAACCGTCTTCCATGCGTTCACATTCGCGCTCGGCTCATTGATCAGGTCCCACGCAAGAAACGGCACATCGTGAAAGCGCTCGGCCAGTGAGCGCACATAGCGGTCTTGAGCTGTGAGCCCGGCCGGATCGAGATACGCATATTCGCCGCCAAACGTGTCCGGCACAAAGGCAAATAGGTTGAACTGAACAGGCAGATGGTTGTGCCGCGCCGTCATCAGGAACGCCTCGATGGTGCGCAGGCCGTCCTCGGTAACCGTGCCGTCCGGCTTGGTGACAAAAGACCACCCCGTCCAAATGCCGCTGCGGATCATGTTCAAACCCGCGGCGTAAATCTGCGCCATGTCGCGATTCCAGACATACGCGTTTGGTTTATCGAAGTAGAACCGGTCCACGTCGCTGGCCATATACGTGGTGCCGACCACAGGCAGCGGCTTTCCATCCAGATTGAAGTAGTCGCTGCCCACCGTGAGCTTCGGCCCCGATTGCAAATACTCCCAGTCGCGCATCCAAAAGCCGGACTTGTACCCCCACACCGGCGCGCCTCCCCGCATCAGCGTCGCCTCCACCGTGTGCAGCCCTTTGCCTTGCGCAACCTCGGCCGGCAGCGTGATGGTCTGCGCCGGATCCGCCGGGACGTTAAAGGTTCGCACCGTCCCGCCTTCTTCGGCGCTGGTGGTGATCTTCAGCGTGTCTCCGGCCTGAGGCTTTCCGTCCCCCGCGGGTTGAAAGCTGAACTCCAGCGCCTCGCCGGGCAAAAACAACGGCAGCCTGGGGCGAAACGTGAAACGGTCCTGCCTGCGCACCGCAATGGTTCGCAGCGCGCTAAGAAGCCGCACATTGTCAAAGCCGTGCGCCTCAGGATCGCATGCAACAAAAATCCATCGCCCGCCCGCAAACCGATGCTGATAGTGATCGATCAAAATCGCGGGAGCGGCGCGATGGTGCGCGCCCTGCGAACCCCACGCCAGCGTGGTCAATTCCGCATCGTCGCTGCCTGTCGAGCCAATCTCATTGGGAAACAGCGAAATCACCGACAGCCGAATTACCGGGCTGAATGCGCGCTTCCAGGCAAACTCAGGCAGCTCCAATTGCACCTCGGGATTGGTTTCAAAGCGCAACCCTGAGGAGCCGGGCGTTTGCTGGTAATCGGCCATGAAAAGCTCGTAGGAGTTGGCCACGCTGGGCGCTCTCAACTGCCAGCCCGCGACCGTCTGGAATGCTGCGCGTGTAAACGGCTTTCCGCCCAGTACAATCAGGTCGCCGCCACGATCGAGGTAGCGAAGAATCGCGGGCCAGGCCGCCTCCGGATACGCCGACCCATAGGGCATCACCAGCAGCCCCGCGGTCTCCAATGCTCCACCAAGTTCCGCGGCGGTCACAAAGCTTGCTCCCGGAAACGCCTCTTGCAACGCCGTCACCGACACCGCCTCAGAGTCGGCAACCGGAAAGCCGCTCTCATTCAAAATCACCATGGCGTTTTGTCCGTGCGCACAAATTGCCGTCGAAAATAGAAAGATAAAAGCGAAGAACTTCAAAGCAGACTTAGGCATCCACCCGCTCCCGTGTGTCTGGTGAAGCATACGAAGCCGGGCCCGGCATGTCAAAGCGGCTCAGCATGAAATACGAACGAGTGTTCCGGAGAGCTGCACGGTGGCCCGGTCAAGTTCTTCACTGCTGGTCCTCCCTCGATGGATTGTGCCCCATCCAAGCCGCGTCCTTTGCGGCTTGGGTGGGGAAGCATGATCGTTGGCCTTTCTGCAAGTGCACTCCCTCGGGCAACCGACTCCCGCGCAAGAAGGCGGTCCAATGCGATTCGATTTCAACCGCTCCTCGAACACCGGTGGCGTAGTGGTTGAAGCTGCTCCATTGGCAGTCGCCGGGAGATGCGAGCTTCCGCTTTCTGGAACCGTTTCAGACCGTATGGCATGGCTCTATCATAGTCCGGCCACGATCTGAACCCAGGTCCCACTCATCGCG